>NZ_JBFUIW010000009.1:0-187466 GCF_056401675.1 Phenylobacterium sp. P4_E10
GCGCAGCGCCGCCTCGATCGCGCCGGCCGCATCGGCCGCGAAGCCCGGCGTCGAGGCCCAGACCACCCGCGCCCGGGTCAGGGCCAGCAGCTCCCAGGTCTCGGCCTCGCCCGAATAGTAGTCGCCGAACGCCGTGAAGCTCACAGCCACCGGCCCCTTGGTGCCGGACGGCCGCAGCTGCATGTCGACCTCGTAGAGCTCGCCCTCCCCGGTCGGGGTCGAGAGCGCGGCGATCAGGCGCTGGGTGAAGCGGCCATAGAAGACGTCGGCGCTCCACTCCTTGATCGACGAGGCCGCCGCCGGCTCGGCCGGCCGATAGAGCGTCATCAGGTCGAGGTCGGAGCCGGCGCTCATCTCGCGCGACCCGCATTTGCCCAGTGCGATCACCGCCACCTCGCCGGGGAAGGCGCCGCCGATCCGCTGCGCCTCCGCCAGGGCGGCCGGCGCCAGCGCCCCGATGCAGATGTCGGCCTGGTCGGCGAAGGCGCGGCCGGCGACCTGGGCGCTGGCCGCGCCGCTCATCACCTGCACCCCGACCCGAAAGGCCTGCTCGCGGTGCACGCGGCGCACCGCGTCCATCACCTCCTCGAAGCCGTCGGCGCGCGACACCGCCACGGCCATCACGTGGCGGTCCTCCTCGTTGTCGATGTCGGCGAAGAACGCCCCGTCGAGCAGGGCGTCGAGCGCCGCGGGCCGCCTAGCCAGGGTGGTGGCCAGCCGCGGGGCGAAGGCCATCACCTGCACCATCAGCTCGAACAGGCGCGGCTGGGCCAGGAACAGCGACTGCAGCTGCACCCCCGAGGACAGCTTGGAGAAGAACGCCTCGAAGCGGGTGAAGGCGGCGTCCGGCGCGCCGCTGGCCTGGGCCGCGTCGAGCAGCCGCGGGGCCAGCCGGGTGAACAGTTCGCGGCCGCGCGCGGTGCGGGTGGCCGAGATGTGGCCGTGGTGCCAGTTGCGGATGGTCTGCGACACCGCCGCCGGATTGGAGAACCCCATCCGCGCCAGGGTGGCCAGGGTCTCCGGATCGTCCTCGACCCCGGTGAAGATCAGGCTGCCGAACTTCGAGGAGAGCTGCTCCTCGTCGGGGAACAGCTCGCCATAGCGGCGGTTGACGGTCTTCAGGGTGCGCTCGATGGCGGCGTCGAAGCTGCGCACGCGCTCGAACCCCGACAGCGCCGCCACCCGCTTGCGCTCGCCGTCGGCCTCCGAGAGCTTGTGGGTCTGCTCGTCGGCCAGCATCTGCACCCGGTGCTCGGCGCTGCGCAGCGCCCGGTAGGCCTCGGTCAGCTCGCCCGTCGCCTGTGCCGAGACATGGCCAGCCGCCTCCAGCGCGCGCAGGGCGTCGAGGGTGCGCGGCGAGCGCAGCTCCGGGTGGCGACCGCCGAGGATCAACTGCTGGGTCTGGACGTAGAACTCGATCTCGCGGATGCCGCCGCGGCCGAGCTTGAGGTCGACGCCCTTGGCGGTCAGCCGCTCGTCGACCTTGTGGACGTGGATCTGGCGCTTGATCGAGTGGATGTCGGCGATGGCCGCGAAGTCGAGGTTCTTGCGCCAGATGAACGGGGCCAGCTCCTCCAGGAACGCCCGCCCGCGGCCGATGTCGCCGGCCGCGGCCCGCGCCTTAATGAAGGCCGCCCGCTCCCAGTTCTGGCCGACGCTCTCGTAATAGTCGAAGGCCGCCGGGGCCGGCACGGCCGGCGGGGTCGAGGACGGATCGGGGCGCAGCCGCAGGTCGACGCGGAACACGTACCCGTCGCCGGTCTTCTCCTGCATCATCTCGGCCAGCCGATGGGTCAGCCGCACCGCAAAGGCTTGCGTCTCCAGCCCTTCGGCCAGCGGCAGGGCGTCCGGCTCGTAGAAGACCGAGATGTCGATGTCGCTGGAATAGTTGAGCTCATAGGCGCCGTGCTTGCCCATGGCGATGCAGAACCAGCCGGGCACCGGCCCCTCCTCGCCCTCGCCCAGACGGGTCAGCCGGCCGGCCTCCAGCTCGGCCTTGGCGGCGACGGTGAGCGCCGCGTGCAGGGCGGCGTCGGCGAACCGGGTCAGCGCCCCGGTCACCGCGTCGAGGTCCCAGACCCCGCCCAGATCGGCCAGGGCGATCAGCAGGTGGGCCTCGGCCTTGAGCTTGCGCAGGCCCGACTTGGTTTTTTCCCAGTCGAGGCCGGCCTGCTGGGCGGTGCGCGCCAGCAGGTCCGTAAACCGCGCGTCGGGCTCGCTCTCCAGCAGCGCCCGCAGCCTGGCCGGATCGCGCCGCGCCAAGCTGGTCAGATAGGGCGAGGCGCCGAACACCGGCGCCAGCACCGGCCAGCACTGGTCGAGCAGGTCCGCCCAGCCGTCGCGGCCGGCGGCCTCGGCCAGGACGTTGCGGGCGCGGTCGGCCGCCTTGGGATCGGCGATCGGACCGCAAGGGCGCAGGCTGTCTTTGAGCTGAGTCATCGCGGCGGAGTGTAGCCGCCGGGCGGTGAGGATTTCACTAGGGCGTTGAGGGAGTGCAGCTTTGCTGGTCAAGGCGGAAGGCCGAGTTTGAGCTCGGATTTTCAGCAATGATCATGCAGTATCCAGCCAGTAGATGGGCGGTCTCGCAATCTATCCCTCGCGCATAGTTGCACCCCATCAAGGTGGGTCGGCGGACTTTTCAACAGAATCGGCTCGGAGGCGACCTTCAGAAGGTCTGCTGTCGGCGCCGAGCCGCACTTCGACATCGCTGGGCTTGTGCGTCCTCGGAGGTACTCGCGTGCTCCCAACCGCGCCACCTTCCGACAAAGCCCAGCCCAAATCCCGCGGGCGCATGCTCGGCCGTTTTCAAGCGTTTTGCTGAGACGCCGGGGCACGCCGCGCCTTGGCGGCCGCGACCAGGGCCACGAACAGCTGGCGATGGCGGGCGCGGTAGATCATCAGCTCTGGATGATACTGCACGCCGATCCAGAAGGGGCGTGATCGATCTTCGATAGCCTGGATAACGCCGTTGGGCTCGCGCGCCGCCACCGTCAGTCCGGCGCCGACCCGATCGATAGCTTGCTGGTGGATGATGTTCACCATCATGGCGTCCTCGCCGGCGATGCCGGCGAGCCGTGAGCGCTTGCGCAGGCGCACAGGCTTGCGAACGGTCAGGCGCTCCCAGGCCGTAGGCGTCAGGTCGGCGCCCTCGAAGCTGGAAAGGTCCATGTGCAGGGTGCCCCCGGCGATGACGTTGAGCATCTGTGCGCCCCGGCACACCCCAAGCACCGGGAGGTCTAGACGCCGCGCCGCCAGGCCCCAGGACGCTTCCATGTCGCCTCTCGCCAGGTCGTAGCGATAGCCGTCTTTGGGTTTGCCCTCGAACGCCAAGGGGTAGACATCCGAGCCGCCGGCGAACACGAGGCCGTCGATGGTCTTGGGATCGCGCGGCGCGCGCGCCGTAAGCCGCACGGCGCGGCCGCCCGCCAACCCGATCGCGAGCTTCATCGCCAACCATGCCAAGGTGTCGCCGTGGTCGGGCAGGGTGACGCCGATGGTTGGCCGACGGGGCTGCGGGCGGCCGCTTGCCGGATCGGCCGGCTCAGCTCCTGCATCGTAGGTCAGTTCTTCGGGCAGCTTGCCGTGCTTGACGAGTGAACTGAGCACGAAGAGCGCGCCGAGGCCGACCAGCGGGTCGTCGTCGTCGCTGAATTCGCTGGGTGCGCTCTGGCCCTGCGACAGCGCCTCTTTGAGCTGCTCCACGATGTCGCCGACCGAGAGGACGTCCTTGGCCGCGCTCAGGCGCTCTCGCAGGCCGGTGAGCTGGCCGGCGGTCAGGCGTCGCCGGATTTCCCGCCAGGTCTCCTTGGCCGTCGCCAGTTGCGGCGCTGTCGCGGCGACATCCTCCACGGCGGCCAATAACCAGACGCCCGGTGTCTTGGTGCGGGCTCCGATTTGCGGTTCATCGACCCCGTCCAGCGGCTGGCCGATTGTCTGTTGATAAAGCAGCCAGGGAAAATCCACGGCTGTCTGGATGGAATGGAAGATCCCGGCCCAGAACCGCGCATTGACTTCGATCAGTTTGGGCGTGTCCCTGGCCTTGCCCGTCCAGCGGAAGTCGAGTTCGGCCAGGCCATCCCAGGCTGACGCCGCCAGGACCTTCTCGACGGCCTTCCGGAACGGCTCGGCGTCCACGGTCTCCCTGATGGCCCCGGCCCCGGCCTTGCGCGGGAAGGTCGTCAGATTGCGATAGGCCATCATCGCGGCGAGCTTGCCCTTGTCGGCCAGCACAGCGACGCAGAAGTCCTCGCCCGCCACCATCTCCTGGAGCAGGGGCTGGGGCATGAAGCCTAGCGCTTCCACCTGAGCGGTCGCCTCCTCGGCTGACGCCGCGGCGCTGACGCCTCGGCCGCCCGCCCCGTCGCTGGGCTTGACGATCAAAGGATATTTGAGCGTGGGGGCGAGCCGGATCAGCTCGGCGCGGCTCGGCACGATCCAGGTCTTCGGTGCAGGGAGATCGCCGCTTTCGACGAGTTGGACGAGATGGTCCTTGGGATGAACCAGATCGATGCTCTTCCACGAGGGGGTGGCCACCTTGAGCGTAGGCTCAAACCGGTCCCGATTGCGTGCAATCAGCTCGCCCTCGGTAAAAACAGGCATCAGGACGTACGGCCGTCCATCCTGCGGCGCATACTCTCGTACGGCCGCCTCGAGATCGTCGAGGAAGTCTTCAGGATGAAGTTTCCATGGGGCGACGGTGAAGGTCTCCTTCACGTGCTTGGAGAAGGACATCACAGTCAGATCAACGTCGTCGCAGCCGATGACCTCGACGCCCCGCTGGGCGAGCGACCGGGCGATGACTAGAGCCATGAGGCTGCGCCCGTAGGTGAGGATGACCCGCCCGTTCGGCGTCGCAGACGATCGTTGGGGCAACAGTGCTTCTCCGGCTAGGCTCAAGCTCTAGCGATCCGGTGGCGAGGCGGTTCCGAACCGGTGAGCGAGCGCCGACAGCATGGTCGCGGCGGCACAGCGCGTAGGCGCCGAAATGGAGCCGCCCAGCCTGCCTCAATGTCCGATGTCCGAAACGCAGCCGAAGTCTGCTCATGGCGCATTTGCGACCTGTGCCGGCAGCGTGGTCTTTTGCGCCAGGTGCGGACTCCAGGACCGTCTGGAACGGGTGGTGAGCGGACGTTTGAGCAGTGCTTAGGCCTGGAACTTCCGTCCGTCGCCACTTCCGCCGTTAACCTCGCTGCAGCATTAGCGGCCTAGGTCGCCGCCATGCACAAGTTCATCACAATCGCCCTTACCTCCGTCTTCCTGAGCGCCTGCCAACCCACCTCCGCGGACAATGAGGCTCTTGCCCCGCCAGAGGCTGAAGAACTCAAAGCCTGGACGCGACAACTCAAGGCGGATGATCCGGACACAACGCGCCTGCTGGTGCGGGAGTGTGGGCTAGCCGGGGCGTTCGGCTCAGTCGATAGCAAGCTCGAAACGATGCGCTGCATGCACCGCAAATATGACGAGGGCACGCGCGCTCGTTAGTCGGTTCCGGCGCGCCGATCGTAACCGCTAAATGTCCACTCCGGGTCGGATCCGGTCGTTAGGAGTGTTCGTGGAAGCAGACCTCCATAGGAGTCAGCTTCTGGCCGCGCACGAAATGTCTGGTAGTGGCGGATTCTGTTGAAAACGTCCGCCGACCCACTTTGATGGGGCGCAACTATGCGCGATGGATAGATTGCGAGAATGTTCCGCCCATCTACCGGCTGAATACTGCATGATCATTGCTGAAAATCCGAGCTCAAACTCGGCCTTCCGCCTTTTTCAACAGAATCGGCGCCAAGGAGACTTTGGCTCCCCGCCCCCCCTACTCCGGCGACACCGGCGGGGCTTGGCGGTACCAGGCCAGTTGTTCGCTCGTCGCCAGCAGGCGGCCGTCGCGGGACCAGTAGCTGGAGCGCTCGTCGGAGGCTCCGCCGCCGCCGACGCGGCCTTCGCACTCGATCAGGATGAAGTCGTCGCCGATGGCGGCGAGCTCCTCGGCGCTGGCGTGCAGGTAGGCGGTCAGCGAGAGGGTGGTCGTGTGCACGCGCTCCAGCGCGTACATGGCGCGCGGCGCGGAGTTGTCGGTGACCATGGCCAGCAGGGCCTTGTCCCACTTGCCGTTGCGCGGGCGGACCCAGGCCAGGGAGCGGGAGTCGCCGCTGGGCTTGGGCGGGAAGCCGTCGAGGGTGCGGCGCTCGAAGGCCGAGGCGCCGAAGTGGGCCGGGCCGGCCGGGTGCTCGGGGCTCGGCAGATTCTCGGGGTTCGGGGCGTTGGGCAAGGTCGCGAAGGCGAAGGGCGGGGTCGGCGGGCGGCGCGCCAGGGTGACCATGCCGTGGACGCCGACGTCGTCCTGGCCGTGGGGCGCCAGCTCGACCTCCCAAACGCCAATCGACTTGCCCTGGCGCAGGCGGCGGGTGCGGACGTCGAGCAGTCCTGAGGGAAGGCCCGCGGCGTAGGTAAGCGTCATGGAGAGGGTTTCACCGGCAGCCTCGGGCTCGGCCTCCAGCGCGCGGACGCAGAGGCCGAGCGCATAGCCGCCCCAGAGACCGCCGCCGGGATTGCGCCATTCCGGCGCGGCGTGGGTGGTCCAGCGGCCGGGGGCGACGGGATCGAGGGCAATATCGTAGGCGGGGTTGGCGGACGTCTCGAGCATGGGGGTGGTTCTACCCGCCGAGCGGCTGGGTGCAAGCGCGAGCGGTCAGGCCGGGCGCGGCAAGATCAGCGCGACGCGCAGGCCGGGGCCGAGTTCGCCGACCTTGCCGGGGCCTTCGGAGAGTTCGAGGCGCCCGCCGTGGGCCTCGGCGACGGCGGCGACCAGCGAGAGGCCAAGGCCCGAGCCCGGCTCGCTGCGGCTGTTTTCCAGGCGCACGAAGCGCTCGACCACCCGGGCGCGGTCCTCGTCGGGGACGCCGGGGCCGGTGTCGGTGATCGAGAACTCGATCTCGCCGGAGGAGCGGCGGCGGACGCGCAGCATGATGGCGCCGCCGGAGGGCGTGTACTTGACCGCGTTGTCGAGCAGGTTGGCCAGGGCCTGGGCCAGGAACTCGCGGTTGCCGCGCACCTGCAGGTCCTTGGCGAACTCGGCGCCAAACTCCAGCCCCTTGTCCTCGCAGGTCGGCTCGTAGAGGTCGGCGAGGTCGGCGGCCAGCTCGGCCGGGTCGAACAGGTTCTGGTCGGCGGCCTGGCCGGCGGCCTGCAGCCGGGCGATGGCCAGCACCGCGCCGAAGGTCTTCAGCACGCCGTCGGTGTCTTCCAGCGCCTGGGCCAGGGCCTCCTGGGCGTCGCCCTTGCCGGCCTCGACGTCGAGATAGGCGGTCTCCAGCCGGGCGCGCAGGCGGGTCAGCGGCGAGCGCAGGTCGTGGGCGATGGCGTCGCCGGCGTGGCGGTGGCCGGCCATCGAGCGCTGCAGCCGGTCGAGCATGTCGTTGATGCCCTCCGACAGCTCGTCGAACTCGTCGCGGGCGCCGCGCACCGCGGCTCTAGCGTCGAAGTCGCCGTTGCGCACGGCCGTGACCACGTCGTTGAGCGCGCCCATGCTGCGCGAGACGTTGCGGCTGACCAGCAGGCCGCCGGCCAGGCCGAGCACGACGACCAGGGCGCCGGCCCCCCAGAGGGCGCGGACGATCTTGACCACATAGGCCTGGTCTTCGCTGATGTCGGCGCCGACGAACAGGATCTCGCCGCCGCTGAGCCGCTCCTGGAAGCCGCGGGCCGGGTGCTTCACCATCCGGCCTTCGCTGTCGTAGTCGGTGACCGAGAAGCTGGAGCGCGAGGGGGCGTTGGCGCCGCCCTCGATCGGGGACTCGGCGATCGAGCCGGAGATGCGCGTGCCGTCCGGCTTCATCAGCAGGTAGAGGAACGGCCGCTCGCTGGCGGCGCGCTCGATCAGCGACTGGTTGACGGCGTCGACCCCGGCGCGGTCGTAGGCGGCGACCAGCGAGCGCATCTCGCGGGTGATGTTGAGGTCGGTGCGCCGCGTCGCCTCGCCCGCCGTGGCCAGGTAGATGTAGGCCAGGAAGGCGCTGGCCGCCGCGGCGAACAGCGCCAGGAACAGCAGGGTGAGCCTGAACGGCGTGGTTCGAAAGAGCCTGGGCAGGCGCATGGCGTGCGCCAGGCTCTAGGGATCGAGGCGGTAGCCCGCCCCGCGGACCGTCTGCAGCATCGGACGGTCGAAGCCCTTGTCGATCTTGGAGCGCAGGCGCGAGATGTGCACGTCGATGACGTTGGTCTGCGGGTCGAAGTGGTACTCCCAGACCTTCTCCAGCAGCATGGTGCGGGTCACCGACTGGCCGGCGTGGCGCATCATGAACTCCAGCAGCTGGAATTCGCGCGGCTGCAGGTCGATTTCCTTGCCCTGGCGGTGCACGGCGCGGCCGATCAGGTCCATCTCCAGCTCGCCGACCCGCAGCAGGGTCTGGACCGAGCCGGTCTCGCGACGGCGGCTCAGCGCCTCGACCCGGGCGATCAGCTCGGCGAAGGCGTAGGGCTTGACCAGGTAGTCGTCGCCGCCGGCCTTGAGGCCCTCGACGCGGTCGTTGATCTCGCCCAGGGCCGAGAGGAACAGGACCGGGGTCTGATCGCCCTCGCGCCGCAGCGCCTGGACCATGCTGACCCCGTCCATCCGCGGCATCATGCGGTCGACGATCATCACGTCGAACTCGCCGGCCTGAGCTGACGACAGACCCGCCTCGCCGTCGGCGGCGCGCACGCATTCGTGGCCCGCCTCGGTGAGGCCGCGATCCATGACTTCCGCCGCTTCGAGATCGTCTTCGACAATCAGAATGCGCATCGACTCAGGCCCCCAAGCTTTTCCGGAGATTAGCCGGAAATCTTCAGCGGCAGGAAGGAGGTGCGGCCGCCGCGATGGACGCCGACCAGGATGCTCTGGCGACCGGCCTTCTTGGCGGCGGTGACCGCGGCCGAGAAGTCGGCGGCGGTGGCCACCGGCTCGCCGTTGGCCTGGACCAGGACGTCGTCCTTGCGCAGCCCGCGCAGGGCGGCGTCCGAGGACTGGTCGACGCCGGCGATCAGCACGCCCTTGAAGCCGGGCTCCAGGTTCAGGCGGCGGCGGGCGGCCTCGTCGATCGGGGCCAGGGCCAGGCCCAGCACGACCGGACGCTGCGCCTGGGCGCCGGGGCCTTCCGCGCCCGGACGGCTCGCGCCGCCCTGCGGGCCGTCGCTGGCCGCCAGTTCCTTCTCGGTCGGACGGATGCCCGAGCGGACCTCGACCACCTTGCGCTTGCCGGCGCGCAGCACGTCGAGGCGCAGCACGTCGCCGGCCTTGGCCTTGGCCACTTCGCGGGTCAGTTCCGAGGAGCTTTTGATCTTCACGCCGTTGACCGCGGTGACCACGTCGCCCGAGACCAGGCCGCCGCGATCGGACGGACCGCCGGGCGTGACGTTGGCGACGATGGCGCCGCGCAGGTCGCCCAGGCCCTGGGCCTCGGCCATCTCGGCGGTGAAGTTCTGGATCGAGGCGCCGATGTAGCCGCGAGTGATCTTGCCGCCGGAGATCAGCTGCTTGGTGATCGAGTCGGCCAGGTCGGCGGGAATGGCGAAGCCGATGCCGACGGAGCCACCGGACGGCGAGAAGATCGCGGTGTTGACCCCGATCACCCGGCCATAGACGTCGAAGGTCGGACCGCCGGAGTTGCCCCGGTTGATCGGCGCGTCGATCTGGATGAAGTCGACGAAGGTCTCGCCGATGTCACGGCCGTAGGCCGAGATGATGCCGGCGGTGGCTGTGCCGCCGAGCCCGAACGGGTTGCCGACGGTGATGACCCAGTCGCCGACGCGCGGCTTGGCGGCGTTCTCGAAGTTCACGAACGGGAAGCCCGAGCCCTGGACCTTGATCACGGCCAGGTCGGTGCCTTCGTCGCGGCCCACCACGACGGCGTCGAGCTCGCGCTCGTCCTTGAGCACGACCTTGATCTCCTTGGCGTTCTCGACGACGTGGTTGTTGGTCACGATGTAGCCGTCGGCCGAGATGAAGAAGCCGGAGCCGGACGATTGCTGGCTCGGCAGGCGCGGCTGGCTGCGGCCCTGGCCGCCCGGCTGGCCGCCCTGCGGAGGCGCGCCCTGTTCGTCGTCCTCACCGCCCGGCGCCTGGCCGCGCGGCACGATGTCGAAGGGGAAGTTCTCGAAGCCCGGCACGCGGCGCAGGGCGGAAGGATCGACCTCGGAGGTGACGTTGATCGACACCACGGCCGGAGACACCTTCTCGAAGATGTCGGCGAAGGACAGCGGCGCGCCCGGCGGCGGCGCAAAGATCGGCGCTGTCGAGGTGCGCATCAGCATGCTGCGGTCGATCTTCGAATCGGACCGCGGCTGATCCGCGAAATTGGCGCCGGCCAAGGCCGCAGTAGCTACGCCGACACCCGCCAGGGCGCCGAGGAGGTAACCGGTCTTCTTAGAGGTCATAAGCCTTCAATTTCCCTGTGGGCGGCCCAGCCACATAACACGGACGCGCACCCGACAACCTAAGTTCGATGCCAAAGAGCGCAATGTCTCTCAAGTTACGTTTAGGTCACGCTCGGCTCTTCATAGCGTTCAATCTTTGGCGCAATCTTGTCACGCCGCTCAATCCTCAGGCAGCTGATCGATGCGCGCCGCCTCGTCGGAGGATAGTTCGCCGTCCTCGGATCGGTTGCGGAAGTTGAGCACCAGCAGGCCCAAGCCGACGATCACCACCAGGACAGGCGCGCCCCAGAGCGCGGCGTTGCCCCACGAGAACGACGGCTTCAGCAGCACGAACTCGCCGTAGCGGTCGGTCAGATGCTGGCGGACCTGATCGTCGGTCATGCCGGCCTTCACCTCTTCGCGCACCAGGCGGCGAAGGTCGGCGGCCAGCTCGGCGTTGGAGTCGTCGATCGACTCGTTCTGGCAGACCAGGCAGCGGACCTCGCGGAACAGTTCGCGGGCGCGGGCTTCCTGGGCCGGATCGGGCAGCCGCTCGGACGGATCGGACGCCGCGGCGATGCAGAGCACGGCGGCGACTACTGCAAGACAGCTCCTCCCCCGCTGGGGGAGGTGGCGCTTGGAGCGCAGCGACAAGTGACGGAGGGGGCCTGCGCCGCCTGCCCCCTCAGTCAGCTTCGCTGAAAGCTCCCCCAGAGGGGGAGCATCTCGACGCCGAAGCTTCCTCACGCAGCCGCCTCCGCGCGGCGGCCGACGCCGAGCCGCAGCCGGCGGTCGCTGAGCGAGACGATCCCGCCCAGGGCCATGATCGCCGGGCCGATGAAGATCAGCAGCGCCCAGGGGTTCCAGTAGGCGCGGACCAGCCAGACCGGCTCGCCAGCGGCGTCACGCCGCTCGCCGAGCACGACATAGAGGTGGTCGAGGCCGAGGGTGCAGATGGCGACTTCGGACGTCGTCTGGCCGCCGGCCGGATAGAAGCGGCGCTCCGGAGTCGGGGCGCAGATCTGCGTCTCGCCCTTAGAGGCGCGGAGGTAGCCGCGTTCGGCGTCGTAGTTGGGGCCTTCGACGCCCTTCACCTGGTCGAGGACCAGGCTGTACTCGCCAAGGTTCAGCCGGCCGCCGACCGGCAGGGTCTCAGCCGCCTCGAGCTTCCAGCCGGTTTCGAAACAGGCGCCGAGCACGAAGACGCCGAGGCCGATGTGGGCCAGGGTCATGCCCCAGGCGCCGCGCGGCAGGCCTACGAGGCGCCGCCAGCTCTCGCCCGACGAGGCGCGGAAGGCGCGGGTGCGCTCGGCCAGCTCGACCACAGCCCCGATGATCAGCCAGGCGCCCATGCCCACGCCGATCGCGGAGAACGCCTTGCGCGGGCTGATCAGGGCGAAGGCGGCCAGGCCGCAGGCGGCGGCGATCAGCACCGCCACCCAGAGGCGCTGCACGACACCCTGCAGGTCGCCGCGCTTCCAGCCCAGCAGCGGGCCGGCCGGCAGCAGGATCGCCAGGGCCGCCATCAGCGGCGTGAAGGTCAGATTGAAGAACGGCGGGCCGACCGAGATCGCCTCGCCGGTCGCCGCCTCGCGGATCAGCGGGTAGAGCGTGCCGAGCAGCACCGTGGCGGTGGCCGCGGCCAGCAGGATGTTGTTCAGGACCAGGGCGCTCTCGCGGCTGACCGGGGCGAACACGCCGCCGCGTGAGAGGGTCGGGGCGCGCCAGGCGAAGAGCGAAAAGCCTGCGCCGGCCGTGATCCCTAGGATCATCAGCAGCAGGGTCCCGCGGGTCGGATCGACCGCGAAGGCGTGGACCGAGGTCAGTACGCCCGAGCGCACCAGGAACGCCCCCAGCATCGAGAAAGTGAAGGCGGCCAGGGCCAGGAACACCGTCCAGCCCGCCAGCGCGCCGCGCTTTTCGGTGACGATCGCCGAGTGCAGCAGGGCCGTGGCGATGAGCCAGGGCATGAAGCTGGCGTTTTCGACCGGGTCCCAGAACCACCAGCCGCCCCAGCCGAGCTCGTAGTAGGCCCAGAACGCGCCGAGCGTGATGCCGACGGTCAAGGCGCTCCAGGCGGCAAGCGTCCAGGGTCGCACCCAGCGGGCCCAGGCAGCATCGACGCGGCCTTCGACCAGGGCGGCGACGGCGAACGAGAACACCACCGACATGCCGACATAGCCGAGGTAGAGCGCGGGCGGGTGGAAGGCCAGCGCCGGGTCCTGCAGCAACGGATTGAGCGAACGGCCTTCGACCGGCGCATTGGCCAGCCGCACGAACGGGTTGGAGGCGAAGACGGTGTAGGCCAGGAACACGACGCCCAGCAGGCCCTGAACCGCGACGGCCACGCTCTTCAGGCCCGCGGGCAGGCCGCGGCCGAAGCCGGCCACCGCCGCGCCGCAGCCGGTGAGCGCCAGGCACCACAGGAGCATCGAGCCCTCGTGGCTGCCCCAGGTCCCGGCCACCCGATAGAGCAGCGGCTTGGCCGTGTGCGAGTTGGCCGCGACGTTGGCCACCGAGAAGTCCGATGTCACGAACGCGTACATCAGGGCCGCGAAGGCTATCGTCAGTGAGACGAAGGCGCCGATCGCCGCCCCCTGCCCGGCGCCGGCCAGCACCACCGAGCGGCGCAGGCGACCTGCGCCGCTGAGCAGCGCCTGGGCCAGCGAGAGCGCCAGGGCGAGCGCCAGGGAGAACCCCCCGATCTCGACGATCATAGGCTGGAGCCGGTGGTCTGGTAGGCGGGCGGCGGCGCGCCTTCACCGCGCCATTCGCCCTGTTCCTTCAGGGCCTTGGAGACCTCGCGCGGCATGTAGCGCTCGTCGTGCTTGGCCAGCACCTGCTTGGCCTCGAACTGGCCGTCGGCGCGGAAGGCGCCGGTGGCGACGATGCCCTGGCCCTCGCGGAACAGGTCCGGCAGGTCGCCGGAGAAATGCACCTTGGTGGTCGCCTGCTGGTCGGCGACGACGAAATCCACCCGGCCGTCGGCGTGCTTGACCACCGTGCCGGGCTGCACCAGCCCGCCCAGCTGGATCGAACGGCCGACCGGCGGCTTGGCTGCGGCGGCCTGGGCCGGGGTGTAGAAGAACGAGATGGAGTCCGAGAGACCCCACAAGGTCAGGCCGGCGGCGAGCGCCAGCACCGGCGCGATGGCCGCGATCAGGTAGAGGCGACGCCGCGCCTTCGGGGACTTCGGCAGCCAGCCGCTCATCGCATCGGTTCCGTCTTCGCCGCCAGGTCGAGGGCCTTCAGAACATCGGGCTGACCGGCGTAGCGCGCCTTGGCTTTCGTCAATGCGGCGTCGCGTTGTGCGCCATCGCCGAGCACGGCGTAGGAGCGGACCAGGCGCACCCAACCTTCCGGATCGTCGGGCTCGGCCGCCAGACGCGCGGCCAGGCCGGCGACCATGCCCTGGACGGCGGCCATCTGGCTGTCGGCGACCTGCTGGGCAGGCAGGTTCTGCGCCTTGGCGATGGCCTGCAGGACGGCGTCGTGGCGTGGGTCGGAGGTCGGCAGGTCGGCCGCCAGGGCGCGCCAAGCCGCCAGGCCAGCCTCGCGCTGGCCGCTGGCGATCTGGCCGCGAGCCAGATGGAAGCGGGCGTTGACCGCCTTCGGATCGCGCTTCAGCGCCTCCTGGAAGGCGCGCTGGGCCTGCGGCGTGACTTCGCCCTGCGCCTCGACGAGCAGGGTTTCGCCGAGGCCCTCCCACAGGTCGGCGCGATCAGGCGCCAGTTCGATGGCGCGGCGCAGGGCGCGGCTGGCGGCGGCCGGGTTGTCGGAAGCCATCTGCGCCTGGGCCAGGAAGCCGTAGGCCTCCGGGTCGCCGCCGCGTTCGGCGATCACCGACTGCAGCACCACCGCCATCTGCGGCGGGGTCAGGCTGGCCGGGTCGGCCGCGCGCCACTGGGTGACCCGGGTCTTGAACGGCTGGTCCGGCAGGCCGGGCGAGCCGACGGCGAAATAGATCCCGAGGGCGACCAGCGGTGCGAGCGCTGCAACGAGCAGCGCCGGACGGCGGGCGCTGAAGTCCACCGCCCAAGGCGCGGACTTGGCGTCGGTGGCATGCAGCAGGCGGCGGGCGGCTTCGGCGTGGGCGATGGCGCGCTCGCCGGCGGCGATCAGGCCGCGGTCGGCGAGATCGTCGATCTCGCGCAATTGCCGGCGATAGAGCGCGGTCGTCGGATCGGCCGCGCCGGCGCCCGTCGCAGCGCGAGCCGAACCCCAGAGGACAAGACCCGCGCAGAGCGCCGAAAGCACTCCCGCGACCACCCAGAACGCGATCATGGCGGGGCTTTAGCCGAAACGCCGGAGCAGTTCTACAGCGCCGATCCGCGCACGTCGCAAATCAGAGTGGGCGAGCCGGATCTTCCCAGGCCGGGCGCGGCGACTTCACCGCCCCGAAGGCGGTGGCGGCGCGGCGGCGGACGATCTCGGCGGCCCGCGGCTCGTGGATCAGACCCGCGAACTCGGCGGCGACCTGCAGGTAGCGGGCGGCGATCTCTCGCTCGGTGGACTCATTGTCGCGCACCAGTCCCAACACGTCCTCGACGTACTGATCCAGGGTCTCGCCGGCCTTCTCCATCACCTTGGCGCGGGTGGAGGCGAAGCCGCCGTAGTTGGCGCTGGCGCGAATGCCCTCGGCGAAGGTGAGCAGGCTGCGGCAGCGTTCGACCTGAGCGGGATCCGGCGCGGCCAGCAACTGCGGTTCGGACACCATGGCCCGGGCGACGCGCACCTTGTGGCTCGGCAGGGCCGCGTTCTGCAGCTTGGCCAGTTCGCGCAGGCGTCCTTCGACGACGCTGGCGAGGCTTTGCTTCTGCTTCTGGACGCGGCCGCCCCAGCCGCCTTCGCGGCCGAGGTCGACGCCGTTCTCAAGCTCGGTGATCTGCAGGGTCAGGGTCTCGACCCAGGCCGCAGCGGTGTCGCCCGCCGCCGCGCCGCCTTTCAGATCGAAGCTCGCCACCGCCCGCAGGTTGGCGTCGATGGCGTCCATCAGCCGGATGGCGAAGACCGACAGCTCCGATCCGGCCAGGTAGCCCTCAGTCGGGCGGTCCATCACCGCCGAGACGATGCGCAGGATGGTCCAGGGCTCGGCCAGCTGGGCCCCCAGCATTTCGAAGAACCGCGGCCCGAGGTCGTCGCCGTTGCGGCAGGCGTCGCGATAGGCCAGGCGGGCCGCCGCGGCCCGCTCGGAGGTCGTGCGGCTGATCCATTCCGGCAGCTTCAGGGTCGCGCGGCGCACGACCGGCCCCATGGAGAGGCAGGACAGCAGGATCGCGGTTCCGCCCTTCCCCGCGGCCTCGATGATCTGAACGGCGGTGTCGATATCGCGCTGGCCGCCGGTCTCGACCGCTTCGGCCAGTTGCTCGGTCAGGGCGTCGAAAGCGTCGGTCGAGGTGACGCCCGGCTCGTAGTCGGCCAGCACGAAGCCGGCGGCGGCGACCTCGGCCGGGGCCAGTTCGCGCAGGCCACGCCACAGCAGCGGCAGGGCGCGCAGCGGAAAGCTGAGCCGCCCGGCCTGCGGCTGCGCGACGAACAGCGGCGCGATCGGCTCAAGAACCTTGTTGCGAAGATTGCGGTCGGCGACCTCGGCCTCGACGACGCGGCGGACCCCCGCCAGGGCGGTGTCACCCTCCGCGGCGGCCAGCGCATTGCGCAATCCGCTCACGACCTTGTCCGGCGCGCTGGCCACAAGGGTGCGGACGATGTCGATCTTGGCGTCGGGCAAGCCGGCCATGCGGAAGTGAGCTCCAGCGCGGACACGCGCCCGCGCAGACCAACCCATGCGCCCGGCGAGTTAAGGCTTTACGAAATACCCTTGAAAATCAGGACTCAGCGCGCGGCAGGTCGAGCTCAACCAAGAGTCCGCCAAGCCGCGCTTCGCCCAACTTGAGCGAGCCGCCATAGGCCCGCGCCAGTTCGTCGACGATGGAGAGTCCCAGCCCAGAGCCGGGCGCGCTTTCGTCCAGCCGCGCGCCGCGACGCACGACCTCTTCGCGCTGCTGCGGGGTCAGGCCGGGGCCGTCGTCCTCGATGCTCAGATGCAGCCGGTCGCCCGGGACGGCGGCGGCGCGGACCCGCACCCGAGCGCGGCACCACTTGCCGGCGTTCTCCATGGCGTTGCCGGCCAGCTCCAGCAGATCCTGGCGCTCGCCGAGGAAATAGAGGTCGTCGTCGGCGTCCCAGTCGATCTCGACGCCCTTGTCCACGAAGATCCGCTCCAGGGTGCGCGACAGCTCGTCGAGCACGTCGGCGACGGAGGTGCGCGCCCCGGACCCCTGGGTGCGGGCCGCCGCGCGGGCGCGGCGCAGATGGTGGTCGACCTGCTGGCGCATGGCCTCGGCCTGGGTCTCGACCACCTCGGCCAAGCCGCCGCCGGTCTGGCGCGCCTCGGTCAGCATCACCGACAGCGGGGTCTTCAGCGCATGGGCCAGGTTGCCGACGTGGGTGCGCTGGCGCTCCACGACTTCCTGGTTGTGGGCCATCAGGGCGTTGAGCTCGTCGGCCAGGGGCGAGAGCTCGCTCGGATAGTTGCGCTGCACCCGGTCGGATTTGCCCCGGCGTACGGAAGCCACCTCCCGGCGCAGGGCGAACAGCGGGTTCAGGCCCACCCGCACCTGGATCACCACCGCGGCGATCATGCCCACGCCCAGCAGCAGGAAGGCGATGGCGGTGGCGGTGATGAAGCCGCGCACGTCGCGGTCCACAGGACTGCGGTCCTCGGCGGCCATGAAGATCACCGGCGCGGCGCGGCCGGGCAGCTTGGCCTGGGTGGCCATGGCCCGCAGGGGTTCGTTGAGCGGTCCGAGCGTGTTGTAGGCGACCGGCTTGCCCGGCTCGTCATTCAGCCGCTGGGCCGTATCGGCGGGCGACTTGAGCTCGCTGTCCCACAGCGAACGCGAGCGGACCAGCACCCGCAGCTTGCCGTCAGGCCCCGGCTCGGCGATCTGCCAATATTTGCCGGAGAAGGCGCGCAGCGCGCGCAGGTCGGTCAGGGCCGGCGCCACCACCTCGCCCTTGTCGGCGATGGTGGTGCCGGCGGTCAGGTTGTCGATCAGCTCAGACAGGCCCTGGTCGAACCGCCGGATCGCCGCCTGCTGGAACAGCAGGGCCAGCACCAGGGCCGACACCAGCAGCACCGCCAGGCTCCAGCCGGCGGCCAGGATCACCAGCCGCCGAACGAGCGAGGGCTGGTTGAGGGCCGGCATGGTCACGAGCCGGACGCCCCGCCTCCCAGTTCCTCGGTCGGGGCGGTGAGCCGATAGCCCAGCCCGCGCACGGTCTCGATCCGCTCGGAACCGATCTTCTTGCGCAGGCGGCCGATGAACACCTCGATGGTGTTGGAATCCCGGTCGAAGTCCTGGTCGTAGAGGTGCTCGACCAGCTCGGTGCGGCTGATCACCCGGCCCTGATGCATCATCAGATAGTGCAGCAGCCGGTATTCCAGCGAGGTCAGGCGCAGCGGCTCGCCGTTGACGCTGGCGCGGGCGGCGCGCGGATCCAGGCGCAGACCGCCGAGCGACAGGCTGGGCGCGGCGTGGCCGGCCGAGCGGCGCAGCAGGGCGCGCAGGCGGGCCAGCAGCTCCTCGGTGTGGAACGGCTTGGTCAGGTAGTCGTCGGCTCCGGCGTCGAAGCCGGCGACCTTCTCGCTCCAGGCGCCGCGAGCGGTGAGGATCAGCACCGGGGTGGTCATGTTCTCGCGCCGCCAGCGCTCCAGCACCGAGACGCCGTCGACCTTGGGCAGGCCCAGGTCGAGGATCACCGCGTCATAGGGTTCGGTCTCGCCGAGGAACTGGGCCTCCTCGCCGTCGCCGGCGTGGTCGACGGCGTAGCCGGCGTCGCCGAGCGCCGCCTTCAGTTGACGCGACAGATCGCGATCGTCCTCGACCAACAAGATACGCATGGAACTCCTAGCCGCCCTGGCGCGAGATGATCGCGCCGCTCTGGGCGTCGACGACGAAGATGATCACCCGCCCGTCCGTGGTCTGCCACTGGACGAAGTAGGCCGGACGCCCGCCGGCGTCGCCCTGGGTGGTGTTGAGCTGGCGCCCCGGCGTGCGCGCGGCGATCGTGGCGATCACCTGCGACAGCGGCACCTGGCGGCCGCCGCGCACGGCGGCGCGGGCGGCGTCCTGGTCGCCCCGGCCGCCGTAGGACGGGCGGCCGTAGTCAGGGTACGGCTGGGCGACGACCGCCGCGGGGGCGGTCGCCAGCAGCGCGGCAATGACAAGAAGGCGTTTCATGAAGCCAGGATTAGAGCCAGATCACTGAACCGAGCCTGAATACGCAATTAATTAATGCCGGGGCGACTCCTGTCACCCGAGCGGAGCCGGGTTATTTTTTCTTGGGCGTGTAGGGCCGTTCCTTGCGCCAGCGCTCGGCGAATTTCTCGAGCTCGCCGTCCGGCTTCTCGGGCAGCATCAGCACGATGCGGGCCAGCAGGTCGCCGCGCCTGCCGCGACTGTCGGACAGGCCCTTTCCCTTCAGGCGCAGGGATTGGCCGCTGTTGGCGCCCTTGGGCACGGTCAGGGTGACGGCGCCGTCGGGGGTGCGCGCCTCGACCTTGCCGCCGAGCACCGCGTCGGGGATCGAGACCAGCAGGTCCATGACCAGGGACTCGCCCTCGCGCCGGAAGATCGGGTGCGGCCGCAGGACCAGCTCGATGAACGCGTCGCCCGGACCGCCGCGGCCCGGAGATCCCTGGCCCTTGAGGCGCAGGGTCTGGCCCTCTTCGGCGCCCTTGGGGATGGTCACGTCGATGGTGCGGCCGTCGGAGAAGGCGATGCGCTTCTTGGCGCCGTGGATCGCCTCCTCGATGTCGATCTCCAGCTTGGCCCGCACGTCGGAGCCGCGCTGGTTGAAGCCGCCGAAGCCGCCGCCCCCGCCGCCGCGTCGGCCGAGGATCTCGCTGAACAGGTCGCCGAGATCGCCGCCTTCCATGGTCTCGCTATAGCGTCCGCCGCCGGGGCCGCCCCAGGCGCCGCCCTGCTGTCCGAACGGGCCGCCGCCGCCGCCGAAACCACGCATGGTCTCGCGACCGTCCGCGTCGATCTCGCCGGCGTCGAATTTCTTGCGCTTCTGGACATCGCCGAGGATGTCGAAGGCCGCGCTGACCTGCTTGAACTTCTCCTCGGCGGCCGCGTTGCCCGGATTGGTGTCCGGGTGATGCTGCTTGGCGAGCTTGCGGAACGCCTTGCGGATCTCGTCAGCGCTCGCGCTGCGAGAGACGCCCAGCTCCTGATAAGGGTCGCGCGCCAAAGACAAACCTCTCAAAACCTACGGAAACTTCGGGTCACTCAATTAGGCCGTTTGGCCCAGGGCGCAAGCCCGGTTGTGACATATTTACCACAATTGTGCGATCGACCTAGTCGCCGCGCTCCTCGAGCAGATCCCAGGCCGCATACTGAAGGGCGTCTTCGGGATCGTCCAACGTCTCCTCGCTGATCGTCTCGCCGCGGATCGAAACGCCCGCTTCATGAACGCTTTCCGGGTCGCCCGAGATCAGCGGATGCCAGTCGGCCAGGCCGCGGCCTTCGTTGATCCGGCGATAGGCGCAGCTCTTGGGCATCCACTGCAGGTCGTCGATGTTGTGCGGGGTCAGCTTGATGCAGTCGGGCACGTACTTCTTGCGCTCGGGGTAGTTGGTGCAGGTGCAGGCCTGGGAATCGAACAGCTTGCAGTGCACCCGGGTGGGGAAGACCTCGCCGGTGTCTTCGTCCTCGAACCGCACCAGACAGCACAGGCCGCAGCCGTCGCAGAGGCTCTCCCACTCGCGAACAGTCATCTGCTCGAGAGACTTCGTTTCCCAGAAAGGCCTCGAAGCCATGATAAGGGCGTCCTACACAAACCAGATTACGCCGCCCCAGATTACCCGTGACCGACGAGAACAACGACTCCGACCAGACTCCGAAGCCCGCCGGCGGCCTGCGTCCAGGCGCGCCCAAGGCCGCGCCGGAGCCCACAGAGCCCTTCCGCGCCGACCTGCCCGGTAAGGGCGGCAAAGGCAAGGGCGGCCGGGGTCGCGGGGCGAGCATCCTCAAGTGGCTGGCGATCGTGCTGCTGGTGATGGTCGGCGCCGGCCTGATCGCCGCGGCGGCGGCCTGGAACTACGTCAACGACAAGTACCTGCAGGACCTGCCGGAGGTGCCAACCCGCCAGGAGATCTACGCCTCCACCCGGGCGCCGGCGATCAAGTTCTACGACATGAACGGCGCCTTCATCGCCTCGCGCGGGCCGCAGTACGGCGAGAACGTGCGGCTGGCCCAGCTTCCGGACTACGTGCCCAAGGCGTTCCTGGCGGCCGAGGACAGGCGCTTCTACCACCACGGCGCGGTCGACCCCTGGGCGATCGGCCGGGCCGCCTACGCCAACCACAAGGCCGGGCGCGTGGTCGAGGGCGGCTCGACCATCACCCAGCAGCTGGCCAAGGGGATGTTCCTCTCCCCGCAGCAGAACCTGAAGCGCAAGATCCAGGAGGCGGCGCTCGCCAACAAGCTCGAGCAGATGCTGTCCAAGGACGAGGTGCTCGAGCTCTACCTCGACCGGATCTATTTCGGGGCCAACACCTTCGGCCTCGACGGCGCGTCGCGGACCTATTTCGGCAAGCCGGCCAGCGAGCTGAGCCTGGGCGAGGCCGCGCTGCTGGCGTCCCTGCCCAAGGCGCCCTCGCGCATGGCGCTCCACCGCAACATGGACAAGGCCCTGGAGCGCCAGCGCCTGGTGCTGGAGCGGATGCGCGGCGAGAACTGGATCAGCGAGGCGGAGATGCGCCAGGCCCTGGCGCGCCCGCCGCAGCTGGCCGCCACCGCCCTCGCCAATGACGGGGACAACGGCTACCTGATCGACTACGCCCAGGCCGAAGTGCTGAAGATGGTCGGCGAGAATTCGCCCGACCTGTTGGTCACCCTGACCGTCGATCCGCGCCTCCAGGCGGCCGGCGCCCAGGTGCTGCGGCGGATCATTGAGGTGGACGGCAAGGCCAGCGGCGCCAGCCAGGGCGCGATGGTGGCGATCGACTCCACCGGCGCGATCCGCACCATGGTCGGCGGCGTCGACTACACCAAGAGCGTGTTCAACCGCGCGGTCCAGGCCAGGCGCCAGCCGGGCTCCAGCTTCAAGCCGTTCGTCTACGCTGCGGCCCTCGAAAAGGGCGTGCTGCCGTCCGACACCCGCGTCGACGCGCCGGTGAAGATCGGCGACTGGGAGCCCAAGAACTACGGCGGCAAGTACGCCGGAACCGTGAGCGTCGAGCAGGCCCTGGCCCGTTCGCTCAACACCGTCGCGGTGCGGCTGGGCGAGGAGGTCGGGGCGCCAGCGATCGCCAACCTGGCCAGCCGCTTCGGCATCACCACCCTGCCCGCCAACCCGAACCTGTCGGTCGCCCTGGGCGCCTACGAGGTGCCCCTGATCGAGATGACCTCGGCCTATCAGGTGTTCCAGCAGGGCGGGAACCGCATCACCCCGTTCATCGTCGCCCGCATCCAGACCGTCGATGGCCAGGTGGTGTTCGACCACAAGACCGCCTCGCCGGTGCCCGCCTACGACATCCACTGGGCCAGCATGATGGTGAAGATGATGCAGAAGGTGGTCACCGAAGGCACCGGCACCCGGGCCAATTTCGGGCGCCCGGCCGCCGGCAAGACCGGCACCAGCCAGAACTTCCGCGACGCCTGGTTCGTCGGCTTCACCCCCGACTACGTGGCCGGCGTCTGGGTCGGCAATGACGACGACCGGCCGATGAACCAGGTCACCGGCGGCCAGGTCGCCGCCGCCATCTGGCGCGACTACATGGCCGCCGCCCACATGACCCTGGCGAGCCGCGACTTCGACTGGCTGCTGCCCGACCCCGAGCCGGTCTACGAGGACGATCCGCGCAACGAGTTCTACCGCGGCCTGGCCTTCGAGTTCGAAGAGACGGCCAAGGAGAATGCGCCCGGCCCGCCGCCTCCGCAGCTTATCGAGCCGGACGATCCTGCGCAGGAACAGACCCTGGAGATCGAGCCCGCGCCGAACTAGTGATCGCCGTCGAACTGAAAGCTGGGTGAACTGCGTGCTCCGACGGCGAGACCCTGGGCTTGGCGGCGCTGGGTGATCTCAGCACCCCAGAGCGGACCTCCGGTGGTTCTATCGCGGCGACGATTTCGAATGTCTGCAGGTCGTTTGGCCCGACGACGCCGGCCTTTTCCCGTGGGAGGACGGCTTCGATTCCCAATATGCCCGCGCGCAAATCGATCTCACCGAGCGAGGCTGGGCCGCCGAGGCTGCGGCGGCGGAGTAGGCAGAACTAGTTCAAGCGTCGATTCTTCATGCGCTGGTAGTCCGCCGCGCTGGGGTAGAGGAAATCGAAATAGGTCAACCAGTCGGGATCGGGCCGATCGGTCATTTCCAGGACATAGGGCGAATGTCTCCCCATCACCTCGGTGACCGCTGCTTCGACGACCGCGAGGTCGGACGAATATAGGTAAAACACCCGGCGACCGCGCGTCGTCAGCCGGCCAACATAGATCGCGCCGATCGCGTGGACCGACGCTTCCAGATCATCTTCGAGCGCGATGAGATCCTTGAATTCGTCATCGCTCGACATGCCGTTTTCCTGAGCGCGGAGCATCGCGACCGACACCATCGTCGAATGCTGGTGCGACGACACCGGCGCGACCTTGGCCTGGGCCAGATCGAGATAAATCGAGGCGAGGTCCTCGCCCAGTGTGCGCAGATAATGATCCCAGTCCCGCGTCAAGGCGTCCTCGCTTCAATACCGTGATGTCTATCGGGGCCCGAACCTTTGCTCGAGCCTACGCCATCAGGTCCACCTCGTCGGGCCTATAGGAAAGACCGTTGGGCTTGGGGCCTTTGAAGTCCACGCCGCCGCACAAGAAGCCGCGTAACCGGGCGGCGGCCCCGCGTTCCAAACCTACCTTGTCGGGGCTGTAGGCTTCGTCCTGCCGGCAGACAACGCCGCCCTTCGTCACGAAGGGACCTTCTCGAACAAGGCCGTGGCTAGTGGATCGCCGTGCACTGCTACGATGTCGGCATAGCGACCCGGAGCAATCGCACCGATGTCGCTAGATGCGCCCGTCAGTTCCGCGGCCAGTATGCTCGAATCTCAAGCCCGCAAGACAGATCGCCGGCGACCTCGGAGCACCGCGCCCAGGCCCGCGAAGCCAAGGACCATCATCGCCCAAGTGGAGGGCTCGGGGACGGCTGAAGGCGCGTCAGTTTGGATGCTCAAGGTATCCACGCCCATATAGTTGGAAAGGTCGGCGTACCCCACGTATTCGATGGCGAATCTTCCCGTCGATCCCGCGCCTTGCGCCGCGAACGCGATGCTGAATTCTTGCCATTTACCAGGAAGGAGGATCGGTCCCGTAATGTTGGTGAAATTCGCAGTTGCGCTGCTGCCGTCGCTGAATCCGAAACTAATGTGATCCTCATACTCGGGGTAGTCGGGATCTGCTACGGCCCGCGCCCAGAAGGTCACAGTACCGGCGGCGGCAGTCGAAAAAAGCGGCGTGATTAGCCAGTTTGCCAACGTGCCCCCCGGGAGGGCCGCATTGTAATTGCTGGCCACGTACCCCTCTGGGGATCCCGCTTGGGATGAAAAGACGGTTTGGTCTCCTTGATACCAGCCGCCCGTTGAGCCGATCGACGAGCTCTCGTTGGTCAGAACCCAGCCCTTTCCGGACAGATTCGAGATATTGTCGAAGGACTCGCTAAGGAGCGTACCTGCTCGGCTGGGCGTACTCGTCGTGAAAAGGGCCGCCGCGAGAAGTAGCGCCGAGGGAAGAACTGACAAGCCGGACTTTTTCATTAGGCACCCCGATTAACTCTTCATGTCTGCTCCTATGGGTTAATTTGGCCCCATACAAGAGATTACAGTGAAGCTACATCAATAGGTCTACGGTGAGCGGCGGCGAGTGTTCCGGGGCTAGGGTCTTGGCGCGCGCCTTGTAGTTTCGGGGGGCAGCGCAAGGATGAGCCGCGGAGGTCAGCCGTTGGAGCGAAGCCTGAGCTCCAAAAGTGGCGCCTGGCGGTCGAGTTTAACGATGCAGCGTGGCGTTGAGAGAGGGGGGCGGCCATGGGCGCGACAGAGATTTCCGGCTCGCGATGGAAGACCGTTCTGTATCTGGGCGGGAACTTGGCGTTTGTCGTCAGCGCGCTGTTCTTGCTCCAGCACCCCGACCGGGACGCCTGGAAGCTTCAGCTCTGCGTTGGCTTCTTCGGCCTATGCGCGGTCGTCTTCGTATGGATGCTCATCCGTCCCCAGAGACTTCTGCTCGACGATGAGGGCTTCACGCTGCTTGGTGGCTTTGTCAGGTCCCCGAAGAAGGTCCACTGGCGCGACATTGATGAGTTCTTCGTCTACCGCCTTGCGAGGGGCGGCAAGATGATCGGCTTCAGCTACAAGGCGGGTGCGCGTGAGGTCTCGCCGATGGTTCGGTTCGCCCGGAGTTTCGGCGCGGAAGGAGCGCTGCCGAAGGGCTGGGCGCGGTCTCCAGAGGAGATGGTCGCCGAACTCGAGACCTACCGTCTGCGGGCCTTGGCCACGAGAAACGCCGCGGTCGAGAATGCCTGACAGGGGTCGAGAGCGGGCCTCGTCCGGATGGCGGACCTGCTCGCTAGGCCAGTTCGGCGCTGAGCTCCGTCCGCGCGTCACCGGCGGCGCTGGGAGCCGATGGCGCTACCCGCCCGGGTGCAGCCCCGGCGCTTCCTGGCCCGTGCGGCTGACATACTCCGTATAGCCGCCGCCGTACTGATGGACGCCCTCGGGGGTCAGTTCCAGCACGCGGTTCGACAGGGCGCCCAGGAAATGGCGGTCGTGCGAGACGAAGAGCATGGTGCCCTCGAAGTCCGCCAGGGCCGCGACCAGCATCTCCTTGGTCGCCATGTCCAGGTGGTTGGTCGGCTCGTCGAGCACCAGCAGGTTCGGCGGATCGAACAGCATCTTGGCCATGACCAGCCGCGCTTTCTCGCCGCCGGACAACACGCGGCAGGGTTTGTCGACATCGTCGCCGGAGAAGCCGAAGCACCCCGCCAGGGTGCGCAGCGCGCCCTGGCCCGCCTGCGGGAACGAGCCGTCCAGGGACTCGAAGATCGTCTCTTCGCCGTCCAGCAGGTCCATGGAGTGCTGGGCGAAGTAACCCATCTTGACGCTGGCGCCGATGCTCACCGTGCCCTGGTCGGCGGCGGTGTCGCCGGCCACCAGTTTCAACAGGGTCGATTTGCCGGCGCCGTTGGCGCCTAGGACGCACCAGCGTTCCTTGCGGCGCACCAGGAAATCGAGGCCCTCATAGATCGGCTGGTCGCCGTAGCCCTTATGGACATCGCGCAGGCTGATCACGTCGTCGCCCGACCGCGGCGGGCTCCTGAACTCGAACTGGACCGACTGGCGCCGGCGCGGCGCCTCGACACGTTCGATCTTGTCGAGCTTCTTCACCCGGCTCTGGACCTGGGCGGCGTGCGAGGCGCGCGCCTTAAACTTCTCGATGAAGTTGATTTCCTTGGCCAGCATGGCCTGCTGGCGCTCGTATTGCGCCTGGCGTTGCTGTTCGCTGAGCGCGCGCTGCTGGTCGTAGAAATCGAGGTCGCCCGAATAGGTGATGAGCGAGCCGGCGTCGATCTCCACCACCTTGCCGATGATGCGGTTCATGAAGGCGCGGTCGTGCGAGGTCATCAACAGCGCGCCGTCATAGTTCTTGAGGAAGGCCTCAAGCCAGATCAGGCTTTCCAGGTCGAGGTGGTTGCTGGGTTCGTCCAGCAGCATGCCGTCGGGCCGCATCAGCAGGATGCGGGCCAGCGCCACGCGCATCTTCCAGCCGCCGGACAGCAGACCGACATCGCCATCCATGCGTTCCTGGCTGAAGCTCAGGCCGGCCAGCACCTCGCGCGCCCGCGCGTCCAGCGCATAGCCGTCCAGCTCCTCGAAGCGTTCCTGCACCTCGCCATAGCGTTCGATGACGGCGTCCAGTTCGTCGGCCTGGTCCGGATCGACCATGGCCGCTTCGAGCTTGGCCATTTCCGCGGCCAGCGCGCTGACGGGACCGACGCCATCCATCACCGCGGCGACCGCGCTCTGGCCCGACATTTCGCCGACGTCTTGGCTGAAGTAGCCGATGGTCATTCCGGGATCGATCGTGACCAGTCCGTCGTCAGGTTGTTCCTGACCGGTGATCATGCGGAACAGCGTCGTCTTGCCGGCGCCGTTCGGGCCGACGAGCCCGACCTTTTCGCCCTTTTGGACGCCCATCGAGGCTTCGATGAACAGGATTTGGTGGCCGTTCTGCTTGGAAATATTGTCGAGGCGGATCATGGGGCGGTCTGCTAGCTCGGGTAGACGGGGAACGCCAGCCTTAGAGCCATGCCAGTTCCAAGCGCGATGATTGGGCGCGGTGTGAGTACCCGCCCCCTTGGCCAGCGGGCGACAAGGGGGGTCGCTTCGGGGCGGCGGAGTGTCTATGTGCGTGCGCCAATGAAGCCCCCCGTTCTCGCGCTCAAGGACGTCCGCCTCGCCGACGGACCCAAAATGCTGTTCGACGGCGTCGACCTGGCCGTGGAGCCGCGCTCGCGCGCCTGCCTGGTCGGCCGCAACGGCGCCGGCAAGTCGACCCTGCTGAAGATCCTGGCCGGGCAGATCTCCGCCGACGAAGGCGAGCGGACGGTGCAGCCGTCAATCCGCATAGCCTATGTTCCGCAGGAGCCGGACATCACCGGTGAGACGCTGCTGGACTACGTGATCGCCGGCGGGGCCGAACCGCACCGCGGCGAAGCGGCGCTGGAAATGTTCGGGGTCGATCCCGCCAAGCCGACCAAGGGCCTGTCGGGCGGCGAGATCCGCCGCGCCGCCCTGTCGCGCGCCTTCGCCGAGGCGCCTGACGTCATCCTGCTAGACGAGCCGACCAACCACCTGGACATCCTGGCGATCGAGACGCTGGAGGCGGAGATCGCCGCCTCGCGGTCCGCCCTGGTCATCGTCAGCCACGACCGCACCTTCCTGGAGCGGGTCACCAATCGCTGCTTCTGGCTCGAGCACCGGCGGGTGCGCCGGCTCGAGAAGGGGTTCGCGGCCTTCGACGAATGGGTCGAGCGCATCCTGGCCGCCGAGGCCGAGGAAGGCCGCCGGCTCGATAAGCAGCTGGAGAAGGAAGAATACTGGCTGCGCCGCGGCGTCACCGGCCGGCGGGCCCGCAACGAGGGCCGCCGCCGGGCGCTGATGGATCTGCGCAAGACCAAGGTCGAGCGCATGCGCGAGGTGCGCGGCGACCTCTCGATGGGCCTGGCCTCGTCCGGGCTCTCGGGCCAGCGGGTCGCCGAGGTGAAGAACATCTCCAAGGCGTTCGGCGACCGGGTGCTGGTGAAGGATTTCTCCACCCGGATCATGCGCGGCGACAGGGTCGCCATCGTCGGCCCGAACGGCGCGGGCAAGACCACCCTGGTCAAGCTGCTGCTGGGCGAATTGGCGCCGGACGCCGGCGGCGTGAACCTCGGGGTCAACCTGGAGATCGCCTATATCGACCAGGGCCGGGCCGACCTGAAGCCGGAGATGCTGCTGCGCGACGTGCTGACGCCGCTGGGCGGCGACCAGGTGATGGTGCGTGGAATGCCCAAGCACGTGGCCGCCTACGCCAAGGAATTCCTGTTCACCGACAACCAGTTGCGCCAGCCGGTTCGCAGCCTTTCCGGCGGTGAGCGCAACCGCCTGCTACTGGCCCGCGCCCTGGCCACGCCAGCCAACCTGCTGGTGCTGGACGAACCGACCAACGACCTCGACATGGACACCCTGGACCTGCTGGAGGACCTGCTGGCCGACTTCGAGGGCACCTTGATCCTGGTCAGCCACGACCGCGACTTCGTCGACCGGCTGGCCACCTCGACCATCGCCCTGAACGGCCACGGCAAGGTCGTGGAGACGCCCGGCGGCTGGCAGGATTTCCTGTCGCAGAACCCGGGCTACTTCCGCTCGGTGGCCGACGGCGCGGCCCCGGCGCCCGCTGCGCCCAAGCCTGCCGCCGTCAAGGCCGAGCCCGCCAAGCCGACCAAGCTCTCCTACAAGGACCAGCGCCGGCTGCAGGAGCTGGACGGGCTGATCCACTCCCTGCCCGGCAAGATCGCCAAGCTCGAGCACGATCTTCACGACCCCAACCTCTACAGCCGCGACCCGGCCGGCTTCGCCCGGATCAACGCCGCCTTGGAAGCCGCCCGCCAGGAGCTGGGCGCCGCCGAGGAAGAATGGCTGGAGCTGGAAGAGCGGCGCGAGGCGCTGGCGCGTTAGCGGACGAAACAGTCGCCCTTCAGCGCGCCGCAGAACGCCTGCGCTTCGGCCCGGGTGGCGAAGCCGGTGACCAGGGCCCGGTGGTAGGTCTTGCCGTCCACCGTCACCGACTTGACCTGCGTCGACAGCGGCGGCGCGACCTGGCGCTTCACCTTCGCCAAGGCCTCCCGCGCCTGGCTCTCGCTCGGCGAGGCGGCGATCTGCACGGAGAGCTTGCCGGGCTGGGCCTTGGGCTTCGCCGCCGGCTTGGGCGGCGCAGCCGGGGCGGACTTCGCCGCCGGCTTCGGCGTGGGCGAGGGCTGGATGGCGGGCCGCAGTTCGGGCGCGGCCGAGTTGGAAACCAGTTGAGCGATCGGCGCTCGATAGCGCGCCTCCACTGAGGTCCGCATCGGCTGGTCGGGGCCGACGACCTCGGGCATCGACGGCGGAGGCAGCGGATCTGCAGGGACGGGCGCCGGGCGGCTGCGCGGCGGCCGGGCGACTCGGACCGGCCGGTCGGCGCTGACCGCCGCGGCGTCCTTGGCAGGGAGCGGCGACGCCGCGGCCAGTTGCTGTGGCGCGCCGCCGCAGACGCTGGCGATGACGGCGGCCAGATAGGCGTCCGGCGAGGGTTGCGCCCAGCCGCCGGGCACCTGGCGGACCACGGCCGCACCCTTGGCGCCGGGCTCGGAATAGACCGTCATCTTCACGACCTGGTCGCGCCGACGCACGCAGTCGACGTTCACCGTGGAGCGCATCGAGCGGTAGCCGAGGAACTGGGCGGCGTCGTGCGAGACCACCTCGCCCTGCAGGGTGATCCCTTCGATGACGGCGCCGGCGGTGCTGATTGCGCCGCGGTTGCGGATCGCCACGACCATGCCGGACTTCACCGCCACCACCGAGGTCTTCGGCAGGCCGCTTGCGGCGATGGCCTTGCGCTCGCCGGGCGCCGCCTCGCTGACGTCGGCGTCGGCCGGACCGGCCAGGGCCGCCGCCGTCATCGCCACCACCATCACCAGACCCAGCCGCACCAAGGGAAAACCGCCTCCAGACCCCCGCCGCAGGTCGCTTAGTTCGCATCGGCGTAACATGGTTAGCGAGAATCGCGGGCATGAGCAGCCCTGATGCAGCATTCCTGTGGATAATTGCGACGCTTGAATTTTCTTAGGGAGCCGGCGCTGTTCCCCAAGTCCTGCACAGCTTGTCCACCCGGCGGCCGGGACCTGTTCACATGGGCGCGGCGCGGGAAGATTGCGTCCTAGCTGAGCCGGTGAGAACGTCAAGGGGCCGAGAGGGACTGCGGCGCGGGCGGGACGGGAAACCGAAACGCCGAGCGGGCGGAAGGTTCTTACGAGGATGGGACCAGGGCGACCCGGGACCTTCCCTCCAGAGGACATCGGAACGCGACGGACACCAATGGGGAACCCCCATATTCGAAGTCGCGGACCTCACACCTCAGTGCGCAGTTCCCGCATAGGGATCTGGATGAGAGGGCGACGCCGCGGGAAAGCCGCCGCGCCGCCCTCTTGCTATGGGGCCGCCGCCAGCCGCGGCGCTGCGACAAACTGTCCAGCGCCCCCTTAAGCCTTTGGTTGCCTCGCAGCAGTCAGAATTCCCTCACTCCGCAGGGACTTCCATGACCGCTCGCCACTCTCGGCAAACAGATCTGGCGCTCGCCGCAGGCCTCACCGTGGCCTTCGTCGTCTGCATGATGTTCGGCCTGAGCCTGACCCGTGGAGGGGGCGGCATCGCCACCATCTGGCTGGCCGGCGGGGTCCTGACGGCCGCGTTCCTGGTGCTGCCCTGGGGCCTTGGCCTGGCCGTGGGCGGCGTCTGCCTCGCCGTCCACTTCGGCTACAATCTGGTGATCGGCAACGACCTCGCGGCGGCCCTGACGTTCCCCGCCCTTATCTTCGGCGAGGCCCTAGCGACGGCCTGGCTGGCGCGCAAGGCCTGCGGCGCCACCATGCGCCTGACCAGCCTGGCCCGGGTCGCCCGGCTGCTGGCGCTTGCGATCGCGCCGGCGACGGCGGTGACCGCCCTGCTGGCGGCCGACATCTTCACGTTCTTCGGACGCAGCTTCAACACGGTGCTCGCCAGCTGGTTCTACGGCCACGCGCTGGGCATGGCGATCGTGCTGCCGGCGACGCTGATGGTCGTGCGCCCGGACATGGTCCGCGACTTCCGCCGCACGCCGGCCGAGCAGATCGCGCTCTACGCCCTGGTGGCGGCGATGAGCGTGGCGGCGTTCATTCCCATCCGCTTTCCGCTGCCGCTGCTGCTGTTCCCGACCCTGGCCCTGATCGCCTTCCGTCTGGGCCCGCGCGGCGCGGCGGTCGGCGCGCTGATCATGGCGGTCATCCTCTCCAGCTTGGTCGTGACCATGGACACCCGGGTCAACGGCGCAGCCTGGAGCCTGGCCGAGCGCACCCGCAGCCTGCAGTTCCTGATCGCGCTGATCTTCTTCACCAGCCTGGCCACCGCCATGGCCATCGCCGACCAGAAGCGGATGAAGCGTCTGTGGGCCAGCCGCACCCGCGTGGCCCGCGCCTCGCAGGACCGCGCCCTGGCGGCCGGGCGCGCCAAGACCGAGTTCCTGGCGACCATGAGCCACGAGATCCGCACCCCGATGAGCTCGATCGTCGGCTTCACCGAGGTGCTGCTCAAGCGCGACGACCTGCCAGATCCGGCCCGCCGGCAACTGTCGCTGATCGACCGCGCCGGGGCCTCGCTGCTGACCGTGGTCAACGACATCCTCGACTTCTCGAAGATGGAGGCCGGCGAGGTCGAGCTGTCGCCCGCGCCCGCCTCGCCGCGCGCCATCGCCCAGGACGCCCTGGCCATCGTCGCCGAGGCCGCGCGCCGCAAGGGCCTGGACCTGCAGCTGGGCTTCATCGGTCCGGTCGAGCGTCCGGTGATGATCGACGACCTGCGGGTGCGCCAGATCCTGCTCAACCTGCTGTCCAACGCCATCAAGTTCACCGCTGCGGGCCGCGTGCGGCTGGACGTCCAGGCGATGGAACAGGCCGACGGACTGCTGCTGCGGTTCAAGGTCGCCGACACCGGCGTCGGCGTGCCGCCCGACCAGATCGCCCGACTGTTCAAGCGCTTCAGCCAGGGAGACTCCTCGGTCAGCCGCACCCACGGCGGCACCGGCCTGGGCCTGGCGATCTGCAAAGGGCTGACCGAGCTGATGGGCGGCCGCATCGGCGTCGAGAGCAAGTTCGGTGCAGGGGCCACCTTCTGGTTCGAACTGCCCGCCAAAGTCGCCGAGGGAGGCCTGGCCGCCGCCCCGTCCGCGGACGCCTCGCCGCTGGCCGCCCGCATCCTACTGGTTGACGATCATCCGATGAACCGCGAGCTGGGCGCCACGGTGCTCGGCCTGCTGGGCTGCGAAGTGGTGCTGGCCGAGAACGGCGCGGAAGCCGTGGAGGCGGCCAAGGCCGGCTGCGACCTCATCCTGATGGACGTGCACATGCCGCAGATGGACGGTCTTGAAGCGACCCGGGCCATCCGCGCGGTCGGCGGCGCCTGCGCTGAGCTGCCGATCATCGCCATGAGCGCTGACGTCATGCCCGAGATGGAGGCCGCCTGCCTCAAGGCCGGGATGAACGCGGCGGTAGGCAAGCCGATCCAGATCCAGGCCCTGCACGACGTGCTGGCCCACTGGCTGCCGCCGGCCCGGGACGCCGCCGCGGCCTGATCCCCCGATCTTCGCCTTGGAACGGCGCGCGGCTGAGCATAGGCTCCCGGCGCTATCAGTTGGGGGATGTCCATGAAGGTTCTGCGCCTCGCCGCGCTCGCACTTGCGGCCCTGGTTTGCGCCTGCTCGCCGGCCAAACAAGATGAGTCCGCCAAGGCCCCCGACGGCCGCACGACGATCCGCTTCGCCACCGACTGGCGCGCCCAGGCCGAACAGGGCGGCTTCTACCAGGCGGTGGCCACCGGCGAGTACGCCAAGCGCGACCTGGACGTGCAGATCATCCAGGGGGGCCCCGGCGTGAACGTGCCCCAGCTGCTGGCGTCCGGCGCGGTGGAGGCGGGCATGGGCTCCAACAGCTTCATCGTCATGAACCTCGCCCAGGAGAAGATCCCGGTGAAGGCCGTGGCGGCCATGATGCAGAAGGACCCGCAGGTGCTGATCGCCCACCCCGACCAAGGGCTGGAGAAGATCGCCGACCTGAAGGGCCGTCCGATCCTGCTGTCCGACGCCTCGGTCACCGCGTTCTGGGTCTGGCTGAAATCCAAGTACGGCTTCACCGACGACCAGGTGCGCAAGTACACCTTCAACTCCGCCCCGTTCCTGGCGGACAAGCGGGTGGTCCAGCAGGGCTACGTGACCTCCGAGCCCTATACGATCGAGAAGCAGGCCGGACTGAAGCCCAAGGTCTTCCTGCTCGCCGACGAGGGCTATCCCGGCTACGCCACCATGATCCTGGTCCCCGACAGCCTGATCGCCAAGAATCCGGCCGCAGTGAAGGCCTTCGTGGAAGCCTCCGCCGCCGGCTGGAAGAGCTACCTGCACGGCGACGCCGCGCCGGGCGACGCGTTGATCAAGAAGGACAATCCGGAAATGACCCAGGATGTCCTCGACCAGGCTCGCGAGAAGCTGAAGTCCTACGGCATCGTCGACTCCGGCGACGCCCAGGCCAGCGGAATCGGCGTGATGACCGACGCCCGCTGGGCCGAGTTCTTCAAGGTCGCCGCCGATCAGGGCGTCTACCCCAAGGACATGGACTACAAGAGCGCCTACTCGCTGCAGTTCGTCGGGAAGTAGTCGTGCGATTGGCCGACAGATCCTCCCCTGCTGGGGGAGGTGGATCGGCGCGCAGCGCCGAGACGGAGGGGGATTTCGCCGACGTGAGCAGGCCCCCTCAGTCAGCCGTTCGGCTGCCAGCTCCCCCATGGGGGGAGCAGCTACAATGACCGTCGCGTCTCTGCAGGGCGTCGAGGTCGACTATGCCGGGCGTGGGCGGGCGCTGGGGCCGATCGACCTGGCCGTCGAGCCGGGCGAAATCCTGGCCCTGGTCGGGCCGTCAGGCTGCGGAAAATCCACAGCGCTGCGACTGTTGGCGGGGCTCGAGGAGCCGACCCGTGGCGCGGTGATCCGCACGCCTGCCCGCGGCGAGACCGCCGTGGTCTTCCAGGCTCCGACCCTGGCTCCATGGCTGACGGCCCAGGCCAATGTCGCGTTGCCGCTTGAGCTGGCCGGCGCACCGGCCGAGGAGAGCCGGGCCAAGGCCGCCGCCGCCCTGGAACGGGTCGGCCTGGCCCATGCGATCAAGGCCCGGCCGGCGACCTTGTCGGGCGGCATGGCGATGCGGGTCTCGCTGGCCCGCGCCCTGGTCACCGAGCCACGCCTGCTGCTGCTCGACGAGCCGTTCGCAGCCCTCGACGAGATCACCCGCCGCACCCTGGCCGACGACGTCCTGGCGCTGTGGCAGGGCTCGCGCCCGGCCATCGTCTTCGTGACTCACAATGTCGAGGAGGCGGCCTATATGGCCGACCGCGTCGCCGTGCTGAGCCGCGGGCCTGGCCGCATCGCCGGGATCGCCCGGGTCGAAGCGCCGCTGCCGCGCGCGCCTGGCTTCCGTACGTCCGAAGCATTCCGCACCGCGGTCGAGCAGGTCTCGGCCCTGCTGGCCCAGGGCATGGAGCAGGCCGCGTGAGCAAGATCCTCGCCCCGCTGGTGCTGCTCGCCGTGCTGCTGGCCGCCTGGGAGATCGCCGTGCGCGCCATGGGGGTGCCCGCCTACTTCCTGCCGCCGCCGTCCGGCGTCGCCGTGGCGCTGGTCCAGAACCTGCCGAGCTTGTTGTCAGCCGCCTGGATCACGCTCTCCACCGCACTGGTGGCTCTGCTCGTCGCCAGCCTGCTGGCCGTGGGACTGGCGGTGATCGTCGGCCTCAGCCCGTTGCTGGAGGCTGCGGTGCGCCCGCTCGCCTCGGTGCTCCAGGTCACCCCGGTGGTCGCCATCGCCCCGCTGGTGCTGATCTGGGCGGGGATCGACCATCCTGAACGGGCGATCGTCGCCCTGGCCGTGCTGGTCGCCTTCTTCCCGATCTTCTCCGGCGCGGTGACCGGACTGCGGGCGGCCGATCCGGACTTGGAGCGGTTGTTCGACCTCTACGGCGCCGGACGCTGGAGCCGGGTCATGCGCCTGCGCCTGCCCTCGGCCGTGCCGTTCCTGCTCGAAGGCCACAAGGTCGGCGCGGGCTTGGCGATCATCGGCGCGGTGGTGGCCGAGTTCGGGGCCGGATCGGGCGGCGTGCGCGGCCTGGCCTGGCAGATCCTCGACGCCGGGAACAAGCTGCAGACGGCGCGGATGATCGCCGCCCTGGTGGTTCTGGGCCTGATGGGCGTGGCGCTGCACGCCTTGCTGGACAAGGCCGAGCAGCTCGGCCTGGTATGGTGGAGGGGCCGTTAATCTAGGCCGTTAGGTCAGGGTTAAGCGGCGTCAGTTAACGCTGTCGCCATGCGCGTCGTCCTCGCCATAGTTGCCGGGCTTGCCTGCCCTCTGACCGCCGCGGCCCAGCCCGCGGGCGACCGCTATGGGCCGGCCTCGAACCTGCAGCTCGCGGAAGCGGCCGCCGCGAACTATCTGGGCCGACCGCTGTCGTGGGCCAACAAGGAGGCCAGCGCGGCGCCGACGCCCGCCCCGGCCGCCGCTCCGGCCGTACCTGCGGCGCCGCAGACCTTCGCGTCCCGGCTGCCGACGGCGCCCACTCCCTATCGCCAGGCCTCCGCCCCGGCCTACGCCCCCTTCCAGCCTCAGGTCCCGCTGCCGCTGCAGCGTCAGGCCGCGCCTCCGGCGCAGCCCGCGCAAGGGCTTGCCACCAGCATCTATGGCCCGGCTGCGCCCGCGCCCGCGCCCGCCCAGGTTCGCCCGTCGATCGCCGCAGCCGCCCCGCAGCACCCGGACCAGGCGGTCGCGCCTGCGCCGCAACGCCTGGCCAACGCGGCGCCGGCCATGAGCGCCACCCGGCTCTATTCTGTCCACCGCGGCTATGGCTTGACGCCGGACGCGATCCCCGAACTGCCCGCTGGAAACCGCTATGTGCTGATCGGCCCGCCCGCCGGCGAGGCGGCGGCCAAGACCAAGACCGACGACGACGCCCCGGACGCCCGTCCGGGCGCCTTCTGAAGAAGACGCATCGATGGCCCGCAGCAAGCTTCACGACCTGATCGAGATGGCCAAGGAGCCGTCCAGCGAGCGGCGGCGCGAGCTGCTGCGCGGGGTCACGGACCTGTTCTTCTCCAGCGAAGACGTCCGCGGCGGCGAGGAGCTCGAGCTGTTCGACGACGTGCTGAGCCAGCTGGCCGGCGAAATGGAAGAAGCCGTCCGTGGCGAGCTGGCCCAGCGCATGGCCGCCGCCGATGCGCCGCCGCGCGGCCTGCTGCGCGATCTGGCCCGCGACGTCTCCATCGACGTGGCCCGCCCGGTCCTCGAGGGATCGCGCGCGCTCAGCGACGACGACCTGCTGTCGGTCGCCCGTACCCGCGGCCAGGATCACCTGCGCGCCATCTCTCAACGCTCCATGGTCTCCGAAGCGGTGTCCGAGGCGATCGTCGAACGTGGCGACGACGACACGCTCGGCCTGCTGCTGGCCAACGAGGGCGCGCTGATGTCGCGCGAGACCCAGGAAATGGTCGTCGACCGTGCGGTCGAGAACCCGGCCCTCCATGAGGCCGTGGTCAGGCGCAAGTCGCTGCCGGTCGACCTGCTGAACGAGATGTATTTCGTGGTCGAGGCGCGCCTGCGCGGCGAGATCCTGGCCCGCAACGAGGCGGTTGACCCGGCCGAGCTCGACGCCGCCCTGGCCGCCGGGCGCAAGCAACTGGCCGCCCGCGACGGCGCCCTGCCCTCCGACTACGCCGAGGCCGAAAAGCAGGTCCGCGTGCTGCGGCTGCGCGGGGCGATCACCCCGCAGGTGCTGGCCGGCTTCCTGCGCTCCCGCGAGACCACCAAGTTCCTGGTCGCGCTGTGCGAACTGGCCGACATCGACTTCCACACCGCCCGCCGTATTCTGGAGCGGCGCGAGCTCGACGCCCTGTCGATCGTCTGCAAGGCGGCCGGCTTCGAGCGCTCGCTGTACCTGACCTTCGCCGTCCTGATCCTCGACCGCGACGCCAACGCCATGGGTCGGGCGCGCGAGTACGGCGAGCTCTACGAGAACCTGCCCCGCGAGGCGGCCCAGCGGACCATCCGGTTCTGGCGCATGCGCCGCAAGGCCGGCGACATGGCCGCCGCCTAGGGAAGTCCGGTTCAGGCGGATTCACCTCACTAACTGACGGACGCCGCCATCAGCATCCGCCTGCCGCTGTCACGTCCTAGTAGGCGGGGCGCGCCGGGACGGTGCAAGCGGCCAGGCGCTCCAGGGCGTCGGTCGCGACCAGGGTGAGCGAGCGCAGGCCCATCTCGCCGAACACGTCGAGCGCGGCGTTGAGCGACATGGCGGCGGCGGCGCGTTCGCCTCGGTCCTGGCCGGTGATGTCCATGCGTGCTTCGTAAAGGCGGGCCAGGTTCACCTGCAGCAGCGCCCAGGCGGCCGGCTCGCGCTTGGCGGAGATCGCCGACAGCTCGATCTTGAAGGCGGACTCGGCCGCATCCAGCACCGTCAGGTCGCCGGACAGTTCGGCCGAACGCGCCAGGCAGAGCGCCCGGTTGGAGGCGCCGAACGCCCGCAGCGACAGGCCCGGCGCTTTCTTGAGCACGTGGGCGGCGCGGTCATAGCAGGTGACGGCCTGTTCGTAGGCACGCTCCGAAGCGCCGGCTTCGCCAAGCGCCTGCAGGCCCTGGGCGAGCGCGGTCTGCACCCGCGCCCAATCCAGCGGGCTATGCTCGCGCGACAGCTCGCCAACCACCTCGGCCATGGCGGTCACCGCCTGAGCCAGGGTTTCGACCTCGCCCTCGACCTCGCCCAGCAGCGCCATGGCCTGGCCGCGCAAAGCCGCAGCACGGGCCCAGCTCAGCGGCTCATAGGCGGCGTCGAGGCCCTCGGCGGCGCGGGCCGCCTCGTCGCGGGCCATGGTCAGGATCTCGGCGTCGCGCAGGCGCGCGCCCCAGCCGATGAGGATGTCGGCCAGCACCAGCCGGGCTTCCACCGCCAGCAGGCGGGCTGCCCGGCAGCGGCGGGTCAGGCTGCGCAGGCCGGCGATCGGGGCGGCGAATTGCTGAGCCGCGGCGCGGGCGGCGCGCGCGTCGCCCAGGGCCATCTGCTCGCGCGCCTCGATGGCGGCGATGCCGATGTCGGCCAGGGGCAGCGACAGCCCGCCGCGTGCGGCGATGCGAGCTTCACGGAAAGCGACGTCGGCGGCGGCGTTGAGGCCCTCGTCACCGAACAGCTCGGCGCCCAGCATGGCGCAGAAGGCCTGCTCGCAGCGGGCTCGCGCCCAGCCGTCGGGCCGGCGATCACGTCCGAACGCTTCGGCGGCGGCCTCGGCGGTGGCGGCAGCCTTGCGCAGGATGGCGGCGTCGCCGGAGCGACGGGCGACCTCACGCCAGACGATGGCGCTTTCCAGTCGGCGTTGAGCCTTGTCCTTGGCGCCGACGCGGCCGGCGGCGATGTCGGCGGCGCGGCCCTCCTCGGTGATCATCCGGAGATCGAGCAGCTCCAGCAGCGAGGCGTCGCCGCCGGTCAGTCCGTCGCGCGGCGCGTTGAGGGCGTCCGACCCGAACAACCGCTTCAGCTCTCGACCGAACTCGAACATGCCAATGGCTCCGATCACCTCGCGACGTCTCAACACGGGACGCCCACGGAAGGTTCAGACCGGACAGAGCAAAGCCGGAGCCGAGATCGTAAACAAGTGGTTAATGCGCCACTTATGGTTAACAGTAACTAAATATATTGTGTGCCGGTCGCGTCCCAGATTGGCGCCAAACTTGCTTAACGGCTGTTAAGCACGTTCCTTGGAGCGCTCGAATCCGATTTTCGGGAAACGCTCGCTGACATATCCAATCTCCCACGAGGATTTCGCCAGGAAGACCGGTTGGTTGTCGATGTCCGCAGCCATCGCGCCTTTGTGTTTGTTGGCGAAGTCTTCGACCTCGGCCTTCTCGCCCGACAGCCAGCGCGCTTCTGCATAGGGTGCGGCCTCGAAGATCACTTCGAGCTGGTATTCATTGGCCAGGCGGTCGGCCATGACCTCAAACTGCAGTTGGCCGACAGCGCCGACGATGAAATCGGCGCCGATCACCGGCCGGAACAGCTGGGTCACGCCCTCCTCGGCCAGGCCTTCCAGCGCCTTCTTCAGGTGCTTGGCCTTCAGCGGATCCTTCACCCGCACGCGCTGCAGGATTTCCGGGGCGAAGTTGGGCAGGCCGGCGAACCGCAGGGCCCCGGTTTCGGACAGGCTGTCGCCCACCCGCAGAACGCCATGGTTGGGGATGCCGATGACGTCGCCGGCGAAAGCCTCTTCGGCCAGCTCGCGGTCGGAGGCGAAGAACATGATCGGCGCATTGACCGACAGCTGCCGGCCGGTGTTCTGCACCTTCAGCTTCATGCCGCGGTTGAAGCGGCCCGAGGTCAGCCGCAGGAAGGCGATCCGGTCGCGGTGGTTGGGGTCCATGTTCGCCTGGACCTTGAAGACGAAGCCGGTGACTTCCTTGTCGCCTGGCGCGACGTGGGTGGGATCACCACCGCGCACCGCGGCCACCGCCTTGGGCGGCGGGGCGTAGGCGCCGAGGCCGGCCAGCAGTTGGTCGACGCCGAAATGGCGCAGGGCCGAGCCGAAGAACACCGGGGTCATGTGGCCTTCCAGGAAGGACTTCGGATCGAACGGCTTGGAAGCCTCCTGGACAAGCATGGCGTTCTCTTCCAGCTCGGCCTGCTCCTCGGGGTCGAGGTAGCTGACCACCGCATTGCCCTTGAAGGCGACGGAGGCCGGGTGGCCCTCGTCGACGTCGGAGCCCTTCTTGGCGAACGGGAAGAACTGCTCGTTGCGCAGGTCCAGCATGCCCTTGAAGCGCCCGCCCGAGCCGGCCGGCCAGAACAGCGGCGCCGGATCCAGCGCCAGCTTCGAGGCGATCTCGTCCAGCAGTTCAATAGGGTCCTGCGCCTCGCGGTCCATCTTGTTGATGAAGGTCACGATGGGGATGTCGCGCAGGCGGCAGACCTCGAACAGCTTGAGGGTCTGCGGCTCGATGCCCTTGGCGGCGTCGAGCACCATGACCGCGGCGTCGGCCGCCGTCAGGGTGCGGTAGGTGTCTTCCGAGAAGTCCTCGTGGCCCGGGGTGTCGAGCAGGTTGAACATCAGACCTTCGTGGTCGAACGTCATCACCGAGGCCGAGACCGAGATGCCGCGCTCGCGCTCGATCTTCATCCAGTCGGACCGCGTGCGGCGGTTCTCGCCGCGGGCGCGCACGGCGCCGGCCGCCCGGATCGCCCCGCCGGCCAGCAGCAGGTTCTCGGTCAGCGTGGTCTTGCCGGCGTCCGGATGGGAGATGATGGCGAAGGTGCGCCGGCGCGCGGCCTCGGCGGCGGGAGAATTGCTCATGGGCCGCAGGTAGCGCAGGCGAGGTCCCGGCGAAAGCCCGCGCGTCGCTCGCCCGCCTACGCCGCGACCATCTGCGCCGTGCTGATCACCTCGCAGAACTCGAAGCCGAGGGTCGCGACATGCGCCGCCTGGATGGCGCTGGCCGGGATCTGACCGCCTGCGCCGTCCGGCAGTTCGAAGCAATCGCAGGCGTCGGCGACCAGCACCATCTTCCACCCCAGATTGGCGCCCATCCGCACCGTGGTGGAGACGCACATGTCGGTGGAGATGCCGAAGGCGACGACGGTGTCGACGCCCAGCCGGCGAAGACGCAGGTCGAGGTCGGTGCCGATGAAGGCGGAATTGACGCTCTTGGAGATCACCGGCTCGCCGGCCAGGGGCTCGAAACCCGCACGGAAGGCGTTGCCGGGCTGTCCATGAGCAAGGGACGAACCTGGCGTCGCCGAGTCATGGCGGACATGGATGACCGGCCGCTCGCGGGCGCGCCATGCGCTCAGCACCGCCAGGCCGTTGGCGTCGAAGTCGCCGTTCCAACGCTTAGGCCATGGCGGTTGATCGAAGGCGCGTTGAACGTCGATCAGCAGTAGGACGGCGCGGGACAGGTCTGGGGTCATGGAAATCTCCTTCGACCGTCACTTATCCCCTCCACGGCGCCGGTTTCCTCCGGCATGACGTCGGAATGACCGGCGAAACGCCGGGCGGGCGAGGACTCCGATGGACGACAAGGACCGGCTGCTGATCACCTTGCTGCGGCGAGACGCGCGGCGTTCGATCGTCGCGCTGGCCCGCGACCTCGACCTGTCGCGCAGCGCCACCCAGGAGCGCCTGGCCAAGCTGCAGTCGTCCGGAGCGATCGCCGGCTTCACCGTGGTGGAAGGCGACGGCTCGCGGCAGTTGGCCTATCTGACGGTCAAGCTCGGCGCGGGGCGTCGGTGCGCGCAGGTGCTCCCGGCCCTCCGCGCCCTGCCGGCGGTGGCCGCCGCGCACTCGGTGGCGGGCGCTTTCGACCTGGTGCTGACCCTTGAAGGCGAGGACGTGGCCGCCATCGAACAGGCGCGCCAGGCGGTGGCGGCGATCGACGGCGTCGCGGAGGTTTCGACCTATGTGGTGCTGGAGCGCCACATCGGCTGATCTACGCCGCCAGCCGCCGCCAGACCTGCCTGTCGGTCCAGACGGTGTCGAGCTGGCCCTCGGCCTGGCGGGTGGAAAGCCTGGCCATCACCTCGAAGTCGACATTGGCGTAGCGCAGCGCCACTTCCTCGGGCGAGCAGCCATAGCTGGGTGCGACGAACAGGGCGGCGTTGATCGCCGGCGCCTTGGCGATGATTAGGGTCGCCAGCCGCTTGGCCCGCTCGGGTCGGTCGAAGTGCAGCAACGGGTCCTCGGCGTACAGTTCCTGGCCGAGCTTGCTGACGATGTTGAACGGAAGAGCCTGGAATCTGCGGCTGGCCATCTTGGGCGCCAGTTTCGCCCCGCTCAGGTTCAGCACAACGTCATTCAACAGGAACAGCATACCAAGCAAGCGCTCGCGTTGGTGGAACGCCAACCTCTGCCACAACCGTGCTTTCGCCCCCGTTGAGAAAGGCGGTGAATCCGGCGGTAAGCCTAACCCTGCTCGACCGGCTCGGTCAGGAAGTGGCGGCCCTCGCGGTCCTCGATCTCCACCACCCAGATGTCCGGATCGATGCGGATCGCCCGCTCGATATAGCGGTCGAGGTCGGCCTCCTGGTCCGACAGCGCCGGCCGCATCCACACCCGCTCGCCGTCCCCGCGGGTCGCCTCGGCGTAGAGCCGGCTGGTCCCCTCGCCGCGGTTCAGCACCTTGACCAGCACGCTCCCGGCCCGCGCGTCGCCCTTGCGCCCGACCACCGCAAAGCCGCCCCCCAGCTCGACGCGGCGGATCAGGGCCGCGACCCAGATGTCAGTGGAAAGCAGCATGGGCGGTCTTCTTGGGCCTCGATAACGGAACGGAAAGGCCAATTGTCTAGGGTGGCCGAAAGATCTCGAACCTATACGAGAAAAATAAAGAGCATGACGAGTACGCGCAGAACCGCGCGGCGCGTCGTGTGTGGATGGATGGGGCTGGCCGCTGCGGGGACGCTTCTCGCCGCGCCCGGGGTATCGACGGCTGGCGCCGCCGACCTCTTCTACGAGCGCACGGTGATGACCGCCGCCGACGCCCGCTGCGGGCTGTTCGAGCCGCCGGTGGGGGCTGCCCTGGCGTCTGGCCGGATGCAGGCGCACGGCGCCGCCGTCCGCGCCGGCGCCGACAAGATCACCTTGGCCAAGGTCGAGCGCCGCGCCCTCGCCAGGGCCGCCGCCACCCCGTGCGACTCCAGCGACCTCGACCTGGCCGCCGCCCGCGTGCGCGAAGCATATGACGGTTACGCCCAGCTGACCCGGATGAGCTATCCGGGCGAACTGGCCGAGTGGCGCGCCGACCGCGCCAGCGGCAGCGCCGTGCGTTGGCGGCTGCAACAGAGCGCCAGCTTCGGCTGGAACCGCATGGTCTTCGGCCTGGCCGGGCGCGAGGGCGCCAACGCCCTGATGGCCGTGGCGAACTTCCCGGACGGCAAGACGCCCTACGCCGCGCGGTTGGTGCTGCGCGACGCCGGCGCCACGCTCGGCCCCTATCTCGACTCCCGCGGCCAATCCCTGGCCACCCTGCCCCTGTCGCGCCGTCTGCCACCGCCCGCGGCGCGCGTGGTCTATTCGGCCGAGGCCCGCAGCCCGGCCGGCCTGGACCTGTTGCCCAAGGGCCTGAAGTCCGGCTGGGCGTTCCGCTTCCCGGTCGACGCCGCCCACGCCCTGGCCGATCTAGACCCGCGCGAGGCCGTAGCCGTGGAATTCCTGTTCGCTGGGCCCGAGGGCGAGGCCGTGCGCCGCGCCTATGTCGAGGTCGGGGATTTCGCCGCCGGCCGCGCCTTCCTGCAGGTCGCCAGCCGCTAGAGCGGCCTAGGGCGCGTTGGCCGCCAGCGTCTGTTCGATCACCGGCAGCCGGACGGTCACCGTGGTCCCTTCGCCAAGCGCGCTTTCGATCACCATGTCGCCGCCATGCAGCTGCGCGAAGGAGCGCACCAGCGACAGGCCAAGCCCGGTCCCGGACGCCTTCTGAGCCGGCCCTCCGGCCTGCTCGTAAGGCCTGCCGAGCCGCAGCAGGTCCTCGGCGCCGATCCCGACGCCGCTGTCGGCGACGACCAGCTCCAGCATGGTTTCATCGGCGTGCATGGTCACCGTCACCGAGCCCCCGCGCGGCGTGAACTTCAGGGCGTTGGAGACCAGATTCAGGGCGATCTGCTTCAGCGCCCGGCGGTCGGCGATCACGTCGATCGGATCCTTGGGCAGCAGGCCGCGCAGGTGCACGCCGGCGCGGTCGGCTTGGCCGCGCATCAGCCGCATGACGCCCCACACCGCATCGCGGGCGTCGAACGCCTCGCGGGCCAGTTCGTAGCGCTCCGCCTCGATCTTCGACATGTCGAGCACGTCGTTGATCAGATCCAGCAGGTGACCGCCGGACTCATGCACCAGCTCCGCATACTCGGCGTAGCGGTCCGACAGCGGCCCGAACAGCCGTTGCCGCATGATGTCCGAGAAGCCCATGATCGCGTTCAGCGGCGTGCGCAACTCATGGCTCATATTGGCCAGGAAGCGCGACTTGCCGGCGTTCTGCGCCTCGGCCTCGGCCCGCGCCTGGTTCAGTTCGGTCTCGCGCAGCTGGGAGGCGGTCGCCTCGCGCAGAGTTCCCATCAATCGTCCCGAGGACGTGCGGCGCAGGCAGAGCCCCAGCCACGCATCCGGCTCATAGGCGGCGGCGAAACGCACCTCGGCCGAACCATGGCCCAGAGCCTGGCTGAAGGCCTGGCGCACCGCCACGCGATCGTCCTCGGCGACCAGGTCGTACATCGAGCGGCCCGGTCCGGCCAATCCGACCGCGCCGAGCGGCTCAGGTCCCCACGCGCCGCTGACGCGGCCGTTGCGGTCGATGGCGGTCAGCAGGTGCGGCTGTTCGTCGAGGGCGTGGCGAAGCCGCAACAAGGCCTGGCGCTGACGCTGGTCCTCAACGCCGGCGCTGCGCTGCATGACCACCAGGCCGGCGGCCAGACCGAGGATCGTGCTGGCCAGGGCGAAGACGCCGAGCACCGCCGAAGCCGCCGGATTGAGCGGCGGGATCGGGAAGGTCAGGCCGCCGAGCGCCGCGATCCCGACCGCGGCCAGCGAGACCGCGCCGCCCAGGGCCAGCCGCTCGCCGCGGCCGATAGCGACGCCAGCCACCAGCGGGGTCAGGCACCAGACCGCCAGCGGGCCGGTCACGCCGCCCGTGGCGACAGCCGCCGTCGCCGACGCCACGCCCAGGCCGACGACCGCAAGCATCGAGGCCAGGCCATTGGGCCTCGCCGTCGATAGGGTCCTGGCTGGCGGGTTCTCGATCACGGGACTTAGGCGCTCTCTTTGGTCTGCGACCGGGGAGACTAATCGGCCAAGTGAGTCCCTGCGAGGGCGCTCTCGTGGCGCGCGACCGGAGATTTAGGCGCCGCGGCGACCTCTGTGGATCGAAACCAATTCGTAAGCGGCCGCCCCTTAGGGTCACGGTGATTACTGCGCGCAAGGCTATTTGCTTCCCCATGGCCCAGTTGGCGCCACTTCCGATCATCCCGGACCCCGAACCCGACACGGAGCCCGCCCGCCCCGCGTGGGACGCCGCGACCGACGAAGCGCGCCGATCCTTCCTGCGCATGGTCAGCCATGAGCTGCGTACGCCGCTGAATTCGATCCTCGGCTTCTCGGAAATCCTGCAGTCCGAACTCTACGGCCCGCTCGGAGCGCCGCAGTACAAGGAATATGCGGGAATCATCCGCACCAGCGGCGCGCGGCTGCTGAAACTGGTCAACCAGGTGCTCGAGATCGCCCGGCTCGAGAGCGGGACCATGGACTTCGACCTGCGGCCGGAGTCCCTCGACCACGCCATCGACGACGCCATCGACGGGCTGCGCGACGAGATCCAGGCCCACGGCGTGAGCGTGTTGGTCGAGAACCAGGGATACTTGCCTGCCGTCGTCGCCGACGCCCGCGGGCTGCGCAACGTGCTCACCAACCTGATCCACAACGCCGCCGCCTTCACGCCCGACGGTTCGGTGGTGCGTATCCGCGCCCGCCTGGTCGGGAGCCAAGTGGACTTCGCGGTCATCGACAATGGTCCCGGCGTCGAACCCGACGACATTCCCCGCCTGCTGCGTCCCTTCGAGCAGGGCGAAAACGCCTTGACCCGGCGCAGTGAAGGCGCGGGTCTTGGCCTGCCCATCGTCGACCTGCTTTGCCTCGGCATGGGCGGGCGCCTCAAGCTCAGTTCCGCGCCTGGGCAGGGACTGACTGCGTCGGTACGCCTGCCTGCGGCGTGAATGCCCGTTGCGCTATGGGCCTGCGGCGCCTAAGTCGCCTCTATAGATGAGCACGATCGATCAAGACCTTGAGAACCTGGCCGAGGAGTTCGATCTCCTGGGCGACTGGGAAGAGCGCTACCGCTACGTGATCGACCTGGGCCGCGAGCTTGCGCCGCTCACCGACGCCGAGCGCAACGATGCCAACAAGGTCCGCGGCTGCGCCAGCCAGGTGTGGCTGGTCACCGAGCCCCAGGCCGACGGCTCCGTGGCGTTCCGCGGCGATTCCGACGCCCATATCGTACGCGGCCTGATCGCGGTGCTGTTCCGGCTGTTCTCGGGCCGGCGGCCGGACGACATCCTGGCCTTCGACGTGCGCGCTGCCTTCGACCGCCTGGGTCTTAGCGGCCACCTCTCGGCCCAGCGCTCCAATGGATTGGCCTCGATGGCCGCCCGCATCCGCCGCGATGCCGAGGCGCTGGCCGCGGTCTGAAGCCGCCGGGCTCTAGGCCGCGCGGATTCCGCTGACCGTGTCGCCCTGCACGCCGACGATGGCGTCGTAGCCGAGGATCATGTCGACGTCCCGGCCGTTGGTGGCTAGCGGCAGCCGCAGCCACAGGATCGAGATGTGCGACGCCCCGCGCCAGGCCAGGCTGTGCACGCCGACCGCCGGCCGCCGATCCTCGACGATCTTGGTCAGTTCACGCCGCCAATAGTCGGCCGCGCCGGTGTTGTAGACCTCGCCCAGGGTGCGGCCGGTGATCTCGCGGCCGTAGACGCCATAAAGGCCGGTTCCGGCCAGGCGCAGACGGAAGTCCAGCGGCTCGTTCCGCACATCGATCAGGCTGACCGTGGGCAGCAATCGCTTGAAGTCATCCGGGCGGATATCGTCACGCCCGGGCAGGCGCCCACTGCGCCGAAGACCGGCCCAATATGCGTATAGCTCTTCATGCGCGCGAGCGGCCGCCGCCGAACTCCCCATCTGTGCGGCCATATTCAGATTCCTTAACAACCCCTTGGAATCACGACGAATCACTTATCGCCCAGAGGGTGATTCTCGGGCAAGGGGAATTCCTAACCGCCGGAAAGAATTCGGGCCGAAACGTGGCGAATGGGCGACGCCGGGCGCTTTGGCCGCAGGCGCGCGCAGCCCGAAAAACTCAGGCGGCGGCGGCACTTGGCGCGCGGCGCAGGGCCCTCAGCCGACGCGACGCCGGTCCCTGTAAAAATCCAGACGACACCGATATTCGGCCCCGGCGCGCGCATGATCACCGCCTGGCGCGCGGCCGCGAGACGGTCGCCCATGTCAGCCACATCGTTAAGGATTGCGAGGCCGACCAGATGGTGGTCGAGCATTCGGACGGGCAGGGTCGGGGCGAAGACGCCGCTCAGCTCATCCCGACGCCCAAAAACAAAAGCGCCCGCCGGTGAGGGCGGGCGCTTCGAAGATCGGGTTGTGCCTGCGCCTTACTTGGAGCGCTTGCGCGGGGCCTGACGGCCGCCTTGGCCGAGACCCATTTGCTTGGCCAGGTCCGAGCGGGCCTTGGCGTAGTTCGGCGCGACCATCGGGTAATCCTTCGGAAGACCCCACTTCGCGCGGTATTCTTCCGGGCTCATATTGTATTTGGTCCGCAGGTGGCGCTTCAGCGACTTGAACTTGCGGCCGTCTTCCAGGCAGACCAGATGGTCCGGCGTGATCGAGCGGCGGACAGGAACCGCCGGTTCTTTCGGCGCAGCTTCCTGAACGTCGGAGCCGGTGGAAATACCCGCCAGGGCCCGATGGACGCTCTGGATCAGGTTGGGAAGGTCGGCCGCGGCGACCGAATTGTTCCCGACATACGCGGAAACAATATCCGCCGTCATCTCAATGACTTCCGACTTCTCGTCCATATTTCTCGGTTCCGTGAGTGCGGGTGCACCAAGTTGGGGGATGACTGATTCACGACATCAGTGATCGCGTTCTTATCTGGAACCCAACTCTAGCACAAGCACAGAACAATAGTTTGTTCTTCATCGATCAGGTTCAGCGACAAGTCTAGCTGCCGCACTGCACCATCCGGTTGCAGACAGCGTCACTATTTCAGCGCGACGAAACGTCGCAACCTTAAGTGCTCAATGCCCAAATTCCTTGGAGAAAGCGAGCATCGCCGTCCTTTGTGGCGTCGAGTATTCGTCGACTGCGTCGGCGTCACCATCGCGGATCGCCCTCAGCAGAGCTGGCGTCAAAGCCGAGGTCAAAGACCAGTTCCAATACCTGAGCACCGTCTGCGCGCGGTCCACGGCGATCATGTCGTAGGCGATCATCGCCCGCTCCAGCGCCTGCGAAGGCGCGCCGTCGTGCTCGAGCTCGTCGCGTTTGAGCCCGCGCCAGAGCGCGCGGATCGCCTGCTTGGGCAGGCCGGTCGCCTTGCAGAGGATGGCCAACGGCTCGCCGCCGGGATCGGTGAAGATCTTCGCCCCCGTCATCGGCTTCAGGCCCGACAGGTAGGAAATCTCCTCGGCCGTTTCCCGGGAAAGGCCGTTCTGGGCGGCCGAGACCGCCGCCTCCAGATTGTCGAACGGGCTCTTGTCGATCGCGGCGCGGTTCCGCTGGCGGCGCTCGATGAACTGCAGGGCCTTGCGCGACAGCGGGTCCTGCCAGCGCTCCTGCGCGGCCATCGGGAAGATGTCGCTGGTCGCCTCCTGCAGAACTTCGCGCGAGACTGCGAAGCGCTGGAGGATGATCTTGCGCGCGTCCGGGTCGGCCCACCAGAACAGCACATAGGCGTGGGCCGGCCGCAGTTCGGGCCGGCGCAGCAGGATGGTGGTCAGCCGCGGATCGCCGCGGGTCAGCGCCACCACCGCCTCGATGCCGCCGTTGGAGAACCGCGCCTCCTCGTTCTTCAGCAGGCACTCCAGAACCAGAACCTCGCCGAACTCGATCAGCACGTCGCAGACCACTTCGCTAACGCTTCGGCGCAGGGCGATCAGCCGGCGGTGCTCCAGGTTCATCATCCGCGCGCAGTCCAGCAGGTCGGCGTCGGACAGGCTGTTGGAGTTCAGCAGCAGCTCTTCGGCGACATCGACCTCGTCGCGCAGCAGCATGCGGACCAGGCTGGCCGGGATTTCGGTCAAGCCGGCGATCCGGCGCGCCACCTTCTTGCGTTCGGACGGCTCGGCTTCGCGCAGCATGTCGACTAGCAGGTCGGCGGTCATCGCCCGCTCGAAGGCGTTGACCCGCGAGATCGGCAGACAGACCACGTCGGCCAGCCGCTTGAGCAGCATGGCGCGCGCCCGCGAGGTCGGCGGGGCGTCGAGCTCGGCATTGGAAAGCGGCAGGTTCATGGGCGGCCCAGGCGAAAACCTGACGCCTATCGAATCACATGCCGCTTAACCGGTCGTTCATTTGAAGCCGGGCGCCTGCCAATGCTCCCAGATGTCCGGCAGATCGCTGGAAACCTTGTTCGGGAATTGCGGCGGGCGCTTCTCCAGGAACGACATCACCCCCTCGCGGGCGTCGTCCATCTTGCCGCGGATCTGGATGCCGCGGCTGTCGGCGCGGTGCGCCTCCATCGGATGCTGCGCCCCGGCCATCCGCCAGATCAGCTGGCGAGTGATGGCGATCGAGACCGGCGCGGTGTTCTCGGCGATCTCACGCGCCAGGGCCTTGGCGGCCGGCAGCAGGTCTTCAGGGGCGTGCAGCGAGCGCACTAGACCACGTTCCAACGCCTCCTGGGCTGGGAACACCCGCCCTGTGTAGCACCACTCCAGCGCCGTCTGGACGCCGACCAGCCGTGGCAGGAACCAGGACGAGGCCGCCTCGGGGTTGAGGCCGCGGCGGGCGAACACAAGTCCGAACCGGGCGTCGGTGGAGGCCAGGCGGATGTCCATCGGCAGCTGCATGGTGACGCCCACGCCGACCGCCGGGCCGTTCACCGCGGCGATCACCGGCTTGAGGCTTTCGTAGATCCGCAGCGAGACCAGCCCGCCGCCGTCCCGCTGCACGCCGTCCTTCTGGCGCGCCGCCAGGGCTTCGCCGCCACGCTTGTCATAATCGAAGGTCTCGCCGCCGGCCGACAGGTCGGCCCCGGCGCAGAAGGCCCGCCCCGCCCCGGTGACGATCACCGCCCGCACCGCGTCGTCGGCGTCGGTGACGTCGAACACGTCGATGAGGTCCTTCATCATCTGGGTGTTGAAGGCGTTCAGCTTCTCGGGACGGTTCAGAGTGATGATCGCCACCCCGTCCTCAAGCTCATAGCCGAGGGTCTCGAAACTGCGGGTCGACATGCGGATTCCTCCCTTTCGTTTCGTTCATTCGCCCCGCTTGACGGACGGTCCGTCAAGCGCCGCATACTCCCCTTAACAACGATAACTTTGGGAGGACGGCCAAGGCGCGGAACAAGCGTCAGGCCGCCGCGAGGAACAGTTCATGCATCCGGCCAATCACGCCCAGACCCATCCCGACCGCGCCGCCTACGTCATGGCCGGGTCTGGCGAGACGGTGACCTACAAGCAGCTCGACGAGCGCTCGAACCAGGGCGCCCAGCTCTTCCGGTCGATGGGCCTGAAGACCGGCGACGTCATCGCCATCCTGATGGAGAACCACCCGCGGTTCTTCGAGATCGCCTGGGCCGCCCAGCGCGCCGGCCTCTACTACGCCTGCATCTCGTCGAAGCTGACCGCCGGCGAGATCGAGTACATCGTCAAGGACTGCGAGGCGAAGGTGCTAATCACCTCGGCCGGGGTCGGTCCGGTGATCGACGAGCTTCCGGCCCTGATCCCCGGCGTGAAGCTGTTCATGGTCGGCCAGGCCCGCGCGCCCTACGAGAGCTTCGAGGCCGCCCGCGACCCGCAGCCGGCCACGCCGATCGGCGACGAGAGCGGCGGCGCCGACATGCTCTATTCCTCCGGCACCACCGGCCGGCCGAAGGGGATCAAGCCGCCGCTGACCGGCGCGCCGATCGATGCGCCCAACCCCTTGGCGATGATGGCCCAGATGCTGTTCGGCTTTCAGCCCGACAGCGTCTACCTCTCGCCCGCCCCGCTCTATCACGCGGCGCCCCTGCGCTGGTGCATGAGCGTCCAGCGCCTCGGCGGCACCGTGGTGGTGATGGAGAAATTCGATCCGGAAGACGCCCTGGCGCTGATCGAAAAGCACAAGATCGACGTCGGCCAGTTCGTGCCCACCCACTTCGTGCGGATGCTGAAGCTGCCGCCGGAGGTCCGCGCCAAGTACGACGTCTCCTCGATGCGCTCGGCCGTCCACGCCGCCGCCCCCTGCCCGATCCCGGTCAAGGAGCAGATGATGGCCTGGTGGGGTCCGGTCATCCACGAGTACTACGCCGGCAGCGAGGGCAACGGCTTTTGCTACATCGGCCCGCACGACTGGCTGACCCACAAGGGCTCGGTCGGCAAGGCGACCACCGCCGAACTGCACATCGTCGGCGACGACGGCGAGGAGGTCCCGGCCCGCACCGAAGGCGTAGTCTATTTCGGCGGCGGCGCGCCGCTGACCTATCACAACGCCCCCGACAAGATCGCCGAGAACACCAACAAGCACGGCTGGACGACGCTCGGCGACGTGGGCTGGGTGGATGAAGAGGGCTTCCTCTACCTGACCGACCGCAAGAGCTTCATGATCATCTCGGGCGGGGTGAACATCTACCCCCAGGAGCTCGAGAACCTGCTGATCACCCACCCCAAGGTCGCCGACGCCGCCGTGGTCGGCGCCCCGCACGAGGAAATGGGCGAGCAGGTGGTGGCGGTGATCCAGCCGATGGACTGGGCCGCGGCGGGCGAGGAGCTGAAGGCCGAACTGGCCGCCTTCTGCCGCGCCAACCTCAGCCACGTGAAGTCGCCGCGGGTGATCGATTTCATGCAGGAACTGCCGCGCCATCCGACCGGCAAGCTCTACAAGCGCCTGATCCGCGACGCCTACTGGGGCAAGGAAGGCTCGAAGATCGTCTAGGGCAAGATGCTCCCCCACCGGGGGAGCTGTCGGCAAAGCCGACTGAGGGGGCTCCCCGCAAGGGGAGGCTGCGCGGATGGACGGAACCGCCAGTCGGCGGCCCCGTCCGTCCCGCCTTCGGCGATCCACCTCCCCCAGAAGAGGGGGAGGATCGTTTCCGCTGGCTTGCCGCCTAGTAGGAGCGGCCGATCAGGATTTCCTCGACGCCGGGCGCGCCGGTGAAGACGCAGGCGCCGAAGCTGGACGGCTGATTGCTCGGCGCGTTGCGCAGGGTGAGCTTCAGGGTCTTCAGGCGCTCGACGACCTTCTCCAGCTCATCGCCGGTCGGGCGGCTCCAGGAGGCGCGCACCCAGCCCTTGAAGGCCGAGGTCTCCTCGTCCTCGTCCGACAGCTGGCCGAAGTACTCGGCCACTTGGTCGAAGGTGGTCAGGTCACTGCGGATGCTGGCGTCCAGGCGGGCCTTGGCCTCGTCGTAGAGCGCCTGCTGGATTTCCTGCAGCAGGGCCGGCGCCTGGGCCACGAACTCATCGCGCGGCAGGGCTTGGGACTTCACCTTGTCACCGTCGCGCAACTGGTCGCGGCGCATGAAGCTGACCTGGCCGCCGGCCGCGTCGCGCGGACCCAGCTCGACGATGATCGGCGCACCGCGGCGCACCCAGTTCCAGCGCTTGTCGCTGGACTTCTGGTCCTTGGTGTCCAGCAGGGCGCGGATCGGCTCGCCGAGGGCCAACTGGCCGTGCAGCGCCTTCACCAGGCCCTCGGCGAAGGCCAGGACCTCGGCGTCCTCGGGCTTGCCGCGCAGCATCGGCACCACGACGATCTGGCGCGGGGCGATGGCCGGCGGCAGTCGCAGGCCGTCGTCGTCACCGTGGGTCATGATGACCCCGCCGATCATCCGCGTCGACGTGCCCCAACTGGAGGTGTGGCAGAACTCCACCTCGCCGCTGTCGCTCTGATAGCGGATGTTCTGGGCGCGCGAGAAGCTGGTGCCCAGATAGTGCGAGGTGCCGGCCTGCAGCGCCTTGCCGTCCTGCATCATGGCTTCGATGGAGAAGGTGTTGTCGGCGCCGGGGAACCGCTCGTTCTCGGGCTTCTCGCCGGCGATCACCGGCATGGCCAGGACGTTCTCGGAGAACTCCCGGTACATCTCCAGCGCTTCGAGGGTCGAGTTCAGGGCGTCCTCGCGGCTGGCGTGGGCCGTGTGGCCTTCCTGCCAGAGGAACTCCGAGGTGCGCAGGAACAGGCGCGTGCGCATCTCCCAGCGGACCACGTTGGCCCATTGGTTGATCTTCAGCGGCAGGTCCCGATAGCTCTTCACCCAGCGCGAGAAGGCGTCGCCGATGATGGTCTCCGAGGTCGGACGGACGATCAGCGGCTCTTCCAGCTTGGCGTCGGGATCGGGCTGCAGCTTGCCGTCGATGCTCTTCAGCCTGTGGTGAGTGACCACCGCCATTTCCTTGGCGAAGCCCTCGACGTGCTCGGCCTCCTTGGCGAAGAAGCCCAGCGGAATGAACAGCGGGAAATAGGCGTTCTCGACGCCCATCTCCTTGATGCGGCGGTCCATGGTCTGCTGGATCCGTTCCCAGACGCCATAGCCCCACGGCTTGATGATCATCGAACCGCGCACAGGGCTGACCTCGGCCATGTCCGCCTCGCGGACGATCGCCTGGTACCAGTCGGGGAAGGTCGACTTGTTGCCGGTCATCCGGCTGACGCTGAGAGCTCGTTGCATGAGGCGCTCTTTAATGCCCCTGGCGGCTGCGTAAAGGCGTTGCTCGCGTCAGGGCGGACGCTTCCACTCCACCCGAAACCGCTCTAGAGGTCGAACATCTGTTTCAATCGAATTGGGAGCAAACGATGAACCCGGTGGAGTTCAAGGACCTGCCCGGCCTTGTGGGTCAAGAAGTCGGCGTGTCGGACTGGGTGGAAATCACCCAAGAGCGCGTCAACCAGTTCGCCGAGGCCACCGGCGACCATCAGTGGATCCACGTCGACGTCGAGCGCGCCACCAAGGAAATCGGCGGCCCGATCGCCCACGGCTACCTGACCCTGTCGCTGATCCCGTTCCTGGGCGCCGGCATGCTGCCGATCAGTGGCGTCGTCCGCGGCATCAACTACGGCTCCGATAAGGTCCGCTTCATCAACATGGTCCGCGTCGGCAAGCGCGTGCGCATGCGCCAGAAGCTGATCGGCGCCGAGCCGAAGGCCGGCGGCATGCAGATCAAGAACGAGTGCACGATCGAGATCGAAGGCGAAGCCAAGCCCGCCTGCATCGCCGAGACCATTTCGGTCGTCTACGGCGCCTAAGCAGCGCCTTGTGCGCGGCTCGATCCATCATCTGGATTTGACCGTTCGGGACCCCGGGGCCTCGCGTGACTTCTACGCGGCGGTCCTGGGCTTCCTGGGCTACCGCCTCGCCGACGAACATGCGCGGGGCTACGACTTCGATCTCTCCACATCCGAAGGCTTCTGCTCGATCGGCGTGGTGAAAGCCCACGCCCGCGCCCAGGCGCACGACCGCTATTCCCCCGGGCTGCACCACGTGGCCTGGACGGCGCAGAGCCGGGCCGACGTCGACGCCCTGCATGCGCTGCTGCTCGAGATCGGCGCCACCATCCTCGACCCGCCGGCCGACTACCCGCGCTACGCCGATCCCTACTACGCAGTGTTTTTCGCCGACCCCGACGGGCTGAAGCTTGAGTTCGTGTACTCGCCTCGCCCGCCGGGCGAGGCTCCTACTGCTTGAATTGGTTTACGGTGATCTCGACCACCGTGCGCGGCGTATAGCTCGCCCAGTTCTTGGCCAGGCCCTCGTCGTGGAACGAGACGTTAAAGCTCCGCAGGTCGCCCTTGGCGTCGCGGATGGTCCACTGGAACTGGCTTTCTTGAACCCACACGCCGCCCGGCAGGGGCTTGCGCGCCTGAGTCAGCGTGGCCTTCTTGGTGGCGCCCAGGAGCGGGCGGTCGTCGATCGTCGACCTATTTTGGAATTCATACTCGTGCAGATACAGGATCACCGGGGTCGAGCCGTTCGGCTTGACGTTCTCGTGGCCGTCCTCTGAGCTGTACTCGATCTTCCCGCCCAGCTTGCCGAGGTAGAAGTTGTGCAGGTCTTCAGGCGAAGCGGCGACCGTATAGGTGCGCTTGACCCCAGAGACGAAGGGGATGGGGTCGTTCCAGTTCAACAATATCTCCCCGCCCTCGACGGTAGGCTCCTCCCCGGTCTTGGTCATGCCTGGATACATCGGCACGGCTTCGAAGGTCCGCGGCTGGGCGGCCGGTGCGGCGGTGGAGGACGAGCAGGCGGCGACGCAGGCGGCGGCCAGGGCGGTGGTCAGGAGAAAGCGCATGAAATTCGGCGTCCGGAACGCGCTCGGCCAAGGCCAAGCTGGGGACGCCGATTGCGCCGCCGCACGCCGTTCAGGTCAAACTACCCGGTCGCGCCTAGGGCTGGGCTCATCGAAAAACTAGTAGGGCGAGACCGCTTCCTCGGCTGAGGCCGCCTTGGCGCCCTCGACCGGTTCGTTGCGTGCCATGGTCGTGGGCGCGCGCGGATCTTCGACCAAGGCGATGGTCTCGCGGATGAACTTGGCGTGGGTGACGATGCCGATTTCCAGGCGCTCGTTGTTCAGCTCGACCTGCTGGGTCAGCAGGCCGGCGATGAACTGGACGTCCTGGCCTTCGCTGGCGCCGACCCGGCGGCGGGCTGCCTGGGACATGAACACCGGGCCGCCGGAATTGCCCGGGAACACGGTGAAATCGAGCAGGAAGGTCGGGAAGACCTGGGCCGGGGCGACCGGGAACGACGCCACGCGCCCGGCGCGCAGGATCGGGAAGCCCGCCTGATTCGCCGCCAGACCGCGCGGGAAGCCCAGCGCCATCATCTCGTCGCCGGCGCCGATCTGGTTGGACTGGAAGGTGTCGTCCTGGGCCAGCCAGCTCAGCGGGATCGCAGCCTTGGCGAAGGCCTCGGGCGCCTTGATCACGATGGCGGCCACGTCGCGCGAAGGGTGCTGGGTCCACAGCTTGGCGCCGTTGGCGTCACGGATCTTCAGCGTCTGGGGCGAATAGCTCCAGCTGCCGTCGGCGTTGGCGATGCGATAGCCAATGCGCGCCTCGTTGCCGGGCATCTTGGCCAGCACGTGGTTGGCCGTGACCAGCACGGTGTGCGGCGTGCCGTCCGGTCCGGTCTCGGCGATAAGAAAGCCGGTGCCGACCGTACGCGTCCCATCGCCCAGCGGCTGCTCCAACTGGACAGTCGCGTGCATCAACTCAACTGAAAGATCCAAAGGCAAACGCCCCTAAATGACTGAGAACTGGCGCCCGTTCCGACGATACGAAATTTAGTTAAGAACACGGTTAGCGGAAAGGAGCATGCGCCGCGCCCGATTGCCGCGCGGCGTGGCCCTGCGCGATTAAGGAACAGGTAGGGGCGCCGGCGCAGAGTGCGCTGAAGTGCGCTCAGTCAGTGAGATCCTACCATGTTCAAGCGCGTCGCCGTGGGGCAGCGAATTCCGGCCGCGGCCCTGGCCGAACTGCAGGACGGCGAACTGACGGTGGTGCGGACCGAGCGCCTGTTCGAGGGCAAGCGCGCCATCGTGATGGGCATGCCCGGCGCCTTCAGCCCGACCTGCGCCCAGAAACATCTGCCCGACTTCATCGCCGCCGCCGACCGGCTGCGCGCCGCCGGCTTCCAGCTTCTCGCCTGCGTCACGCCCAACGACCCCTGGGTGATGGAGCGCTGGGCGCAGGACGTCGATCCCAAGCGCAAGGTCCGCTTCCTGTCGGACGGCAACATGGACCTGACTCGCAAGCTGGGCCTCAGCGTGCGGGCCGACGATTATCACCTGGGCGAACGCAGCGCCCGCTACACGATGATCCTGCGCGATGCGGTGATCGAGAAGCTGTCCGTCGAGAACGCGATCGACGAGTTCGCCTGCACGGCGGTCGATGCGGTGCTGCTCTAGGCCTTGAGACGCCGGCCGCGCCGTCGCATGTAGCTTGCATGAGCGCTCCCAAGCCCCCCGCCGCCCGCCGCGACCCGAAGAGCATCGAGCAACTCGGCCGCACCCGCATCGACGACTACGCCTGGATGAAGGACGACAACTGGCGCGACGTCCTGCGCGACCCCAAGGTCCTGCGCGCTAACATCCGCGAGCAGTTGGAGGAGGAGAACGCCTATACCAAGGCGCTGCTGGCCGGCACCGAGGAGTTGCAGGCCCAGCTGTTCGCCGAGATGAAGGGCCGCATCAAGGAGGACGACTCCACCGTCCCCGTCCCGGACGGCCCCTTCGACTACTATGTGCGCTACGAGATCGGCGCCGAGCATCCGGTCCATGGCCGCCGTCCGCGCGGCCAGGAGAGCGGCGAGCAGGTGCTGCTGGACGAGGAAGCGTTGTCCAAGGACAAGGCCTTCTTCCAGGTCGGCGCCGCCAGTCACAGCCCTGACCACAAACTCTACGCCTGGGCCGCCGACGAGCAGGGCTCGGAGTACTACACGATCCGCGTGAAGGACCTGGAGAGCGGCGAAACGCTCGAGCAGATCATCGAGAGCGCCTACGGGGCCTTCACCTTCTCGCCCGACAGCCAGTGGCTGTTCTGGATCTGGCGCGACGAGAACGCCCGGCCCTCGAAGGTCTTCCGCCGCCCGGCGCGCGGCGGCGAGGACGTGCTGGTCTATGAGGAGGCCGACGAGGGCATGTTCCTTGGCGTCGGCGTCGCTTCCGACCGCAGCCACATCATCATCCATGTCGGCAACCAGGAGACCACCGAGATCTGGCTGATCCCGGCGGGACATCCCACCGCCGAGCCGGTCGTCGCCGAGCCTCGGCGCGAAGGCGTGAAGTACGAGCTCGACCATTGGTCGGACCGCTGGGTGATCCGCACCAACGACGACGACGCGGTCGACTTCAAGCTCATGACCTCGTCGGCCGAGATTCCGGCCAAGGCGACCTGGACCGAATTCGTGCCGCACGAGCCCGGCCGCTACATCACCGGCTTCGCCGCCTTCGCCGGACACCTGGCGCGTCTGGAACGGGTCAACGCCAACGACCGCATCGTCATCATGGCGCGTGGCGGGGACAGCCACGAGATCGCCTTCGGCGAGGAGGCCTACGCCCTCTCGCTGGAGGGCGGCCTCGAGTACGAGACCAGCCTCACCCGCTTCGTCTACCAGTCGCCGACCACGCCCCGGCAGTGGATTGACTACGACATGGCCAGCCGCGAGCGGACGCTGCGCAAGACGCAGGAGATCCCCTCCGGCCACGACCCGGCGCGCTACGTCGCCCGCCGCCTGTCGGCGACGGCTCAGGACGGGGCGGAAGTGCCGATCACGGTGCTGATGCTGAAGGACACCCCGCTCGACGGCTCGGCGCCCCTCCTGCTCTACGGCTACGGCTCCTACGGGCACGCCATGGAGCCGACCTTCTCGATCCGCAATCTCAGCCTGGTCGACCGTGGCTGGATCTGGGCTGTGGCACATATCCGCGGCGGCTCCGACAAGGGCTGGGGCTGGTTCCTGGACGGCCGCAAGGAGAAGAAGACCAACACCTTCACCGACTTCATCGCCTGCGCCGAGCACCTGTCGGCGACGGGCTATGGCAAGGCCGGGCGGATGGTCGCCTATGGCGGCTCGGCCGGCGGCATGCTGATGGGCGCCGTGGTCAACATGCGGCCCGACCTGTGGAGCGGCATCATCGCCGCGGTGCCGTTCGTCGACGTGCTGAACACCATGAGCGACACCTCCCTGCCCCTGACCCCGCCGGAATGGCCTGAATGGGGCAACCCGCTGGAGGACGTCGCCGCCTACGATCGCATCGCCGGCTACAGCCCCTATGATCAGGTGGCCGCCAAGCCCTATCCGCCGATCCTGGCGACCGGCGGGCTTTCAGATCCGCGGGTGACCTATTGGGAGCCGCAGAAGTGGGTCGCCAAGCTGCGCACCCACACGACCGGCGAGGCCCCGATCCTACTGAAGATCAACATGGAGGCCGGGCACGGCGGCGCCTCCGGGCGTTTCGATTTCCTCAAGGAGATCGCGCTGGACTACGCCTTCGCCATCTGGGCGCAGGATCGGAGTTGGGAACAGTGATCGTCAGGCCTTCGACCACCGAGGATGCGCCGGCCCTGGCCGACATCTACGGCCATCACGTGCTGCACGGCTTCGGCACCTTCGAGGAGGTCCCGCCCACCGTGCAGGACATGGCCGCACGCCGCCAGCTGATCGTAGAGCGCGGCCTGCCGCATCTGGTGGCTGAGGACGCCGGTAAGGTGCTGGGCTTTGCCTATGCCGGTCCGTTCCGGCCGCGCGCCGCCTATCGCTACACGGTCGAGGACAGCGTCTATGTCGCGCCTGAGGCCATCGGTCGCGGCGTCGGCAAGGCGGTGCTGGCGGGCGTCCTGGAGGCCTGTGAGGCGTTCGGCGTTCGCCAGGTCGTGGCGGTGATCGGTGATTCCGAGAACGCCGGCTCAATCGGCCTGCACGCCTCGCTCGGATTCGAACATGCCGGGGTCGGAAAGGCGGTCGGCTGGAAGCATGGCCGCTGGGTCGACATTGTCTGGATGCGCAAGGCGCTCAACGGCGGCGACGCGAGCGCGCCCGACGCCCCCGGCATGATCCTGGGCGGTTCGTAGGAGAACCTGCCGCTTTCATCAGTGTCGGGAGGAAGTGGCTGGGGAACTAGGACTCGAACCTAGAATGACGGTACCAAAAACCGCAGTGTTACCATTACACCATTCCCCAGCAGGAACGGCTCGGAGGGCGAAGTCCCCCGCGGCGAGGGCGTGGAGATAGCTCAACACTTCGCAGGATGCAACGCCCCAAAAAAGGTGTTTCAGGCCGGCTTGCGGGGTCGGTCGGTTGCCTCTATAAGGCGCCCTCCCAAGTCGGAGTGTGGCTCAGTCTGGTAGAGCACCGCGTTCGGGACGCGGGGGTCGCAGGTTCGAATCCTGCCACTCCGACCATTTTTTTCTTCGCCGATCCCGACGGCGAGGTCCCCCAGATAGCTATGTGGAGTTCACCCCTTTGGGGGCCGCCGCCGCGCAGTGGCGCGAACGAGGAAACGCGCCTGCCCTTCAGGGAAGGCGCGTTCCATGCGCGAGAGTCTTGATCTTGCCCGATCCGATCGGCGCTAGTGACCGTTCGGCACGCCCCAGCCGATGTCGGCGAAGCTGTTTCTCAAAGCCGTCGTCGAATCTACGGGAGCCGCAGCGGCGGTGTCAGAGGCGTCGGCGGCCGCGAGGCTGGCGTCCCGGACGACAAGCGCGGCGAGATGACGCTCCTGCGGCCGGAAATTCTGGATGGCTGTCTCGATCGGCCGGGTCTCGGGCAGCACGTAGATGACGCCCTTGGAGCCGGTGAACGCCGGCAGGACGACGTGCTGGTAGAACTCGGTCGGGACGTTGATGCAGCCGTAGGTGATGCGGTTGTCGTCCACGGTCGGGGATTCCAGACGCTGCAGCCGCTGCTCCTGGACGTTGGTGGTGACGACCGGGTGTAGCGAGACCGAGGTGTCATACTCGACCCACAGCACATTGCTGTCCGTCGCGGTCGAACCGAAGCTCGCCACGAAGCGCCCGGCGGGCGTCGTCCGCTCCTCCGGCGTGATCGTGGCTAGGGGCCGATCGCCGATGCCCGGCACGGAGTCATCGCCTCGCGCAAGCCCCAGCAAAGCCGGCGCGGCGCCCATCAGCTCGCCGTTCGAATTGAACAAGAACAGTTCGGCGCTGACCTTGTCGATGATCACGAACGCCAAACCTTTGTTATCGCGAGAAGCGATAACCCAATCTGCAAGTTGCACTACCGCTTCAGACGCCGACGTTGCGCCGGTGTCTGTCGGGTGCATCTCCTGCGCGGCTGCGGCCGAAGGCGCAAACGCTCCGACCGGCAGCACGCAGAGGAGAAGCGCCCAAGCTGTAAGCGCCATCCTCAAGGGAATGCGCATAGCTCCCCACTCCAAACAAAGCCCGTTTCACTGATAGCGGACGTCCGATGGCAAAGTTCCCTAAGACATCCGCATATCGTGGATCAGTTCCGAGGCGCTTTCGGAGGGGGCGCTTGTTCGAAGCGATCGACCCGCGAGGTGAGCTGATCGAGGCGCTCATTCGCGGTACGGGCGTCAGCCGCGGCGGCTTGAGCTGCGGCTGCAGCGGCGTCGGCGCGTTGAATCGCATCGCTCGCCTTTGCATCGACTTGGCCGATGCGGGTGTTCACGATGGCGATTTGCTCGTCCACGTATTTCTCCGTGGCGCAACCGCTGAGGGCGAGTCCACCCAGGAGAAGGGCCGCGACGAGCGGCACGCGCGTCGCAGGATTGTTCAGTCGGACCATTTCGCACGTCCTTTTGATGTTGAGCTTCAATGCTCGCCCAAGCCTGCTTGGGCCCATACTGGGTGAAACCCCGAAATCGCCCTTATTTGTCTGCTGATGGACAACAAGCGAGACCGCCGGAGCTCAACAATCAAGAACTGATTGCGCGCCAACGAGTTCCGAAATTGCAGCGACGTGGTTGATCATTGTTGGCGCGAGTGGTCGCAAGTGATCCCCGCTATCGCTTGGCCGCCGCCTCCGCCGACGCGAGCACCCGCAGGAAATTGCCGCCCCAAATCTGGTCGATCTGCGCCTCGGTGTAGCCGCGCGCCAACAGTTCGCGGGTGACGTTGGGCGCTTCGCTTTCATCCTTGAAGCCCGGGATCCCGGAGCCGTGGTTAAAATCGGTGCCGACGCCGACGTGATCTGCGCCGATCCGCTTGGCGATATAGTCGATGTGGTCGACGTAGTCCTTGACTGTCGCCTGAGGCGACAAGGCCCGATAGGCGGCGAAGAACGCGTCCCGGCGATCCTTGGGCAGGTCGTCGCCGCCTTGGTAGCCTGACCGCGCCGGATCGAGACCGTACTGTGTGCGCAAGGCCTTTAGGCGTTCGGCGTAGTCGGTCGGCGCAGGCAACAGATAGCTGTTGAACGGCACGACCTGCACAACCCCGCCCTTGGCCTTGATGGCGTCCAGCTCGCCATCGGACAGGTTGCGGGTCGCGTCGGCCAGGGCGCGGGCGGCCGAGTGGGTCGCCACGACCGGCGCACGGGAAAGCTCCAGCGTCTGGTAGAGCCCTTTTGGGGTCAGCTGCGAGACGTCGATCAGAACGCCAAGATCGTTGAGGCGGGCCACCGAGGCCTTGCCCAACGGCGACAGACCGCCATGCTCTTCGCCCGCGCCCTGCTGCGGCCGCGAAGAATCGGCGAAGGCGTTATTGCCCGCATGGGTCAGGCCGGCTACGCGCACGCCGTCCTTCTGCAGGCGGTCGAACTCGGCGACATCGGGCTTGAGGGCGTAGGCGTTCTGGAAACCGATCAGGATGGCGATCTTCCCGGCGCCGACGATCTTGCGCACGTCCTGCGCCGAATAGGCGATGGCGACCTCATTTGGATGGTCGGCGGCGATCTTGAGGATGGCGGCCAGCTTGGCGTCGGCCTCGGCCTGGGCCGCGGCATAGCCTTCCGGGGTGCGGGGACCGGTGGAGACCGCCACCGCGTAGACCAGGGCGTCGACGCCGCCGGCCTTCAACTTGGAAATCTCGGTGTAGGACTGGCCGTCCGCCGCGAAGGATCGGGGATTGGCGTTCGGCAGCAGCACGTCGACGTGGCTGTCGAGGGCGAGGGCCCGCTGGTGGACCGCCCCGGCGTCCAGCGCCAGGGCGGGCCCGGCGAAGGTCAGGCTCAATACCGAGCTTGCGGCCAGCAAGGTTCGCTGCGCCAAGCGTGCGCTCAAGGTCATGGAATGTCTCCGGCAAGGGCCGCGGTCGCCCCAGCGCGGCCGCGTTACATTCCTATCATCTCGATAGGATTATCGCCCTCAATAGAGATTTTCTACCGCAGCTAGGAGGCGGCCGTGTCCCAGCCCCCGCCCAGCGCCTTGAAGAGTGCGATCTGGTTGGTCGTCACCTGGGCGTCGGACAGCGCCAGCTGGGCTTCCAGCGTGGCCAGGTTCCGCTCGACCACCAGCACGGTGAGGAAGCTGTCGGAGCCCGCCTCGTAGCGCAGGCGGGCGAGTCGGACGGCCGTGGCGCCCTGGTCGCGCGCCCGCTTGAGGGCGGCCCGGCGATCCAATTCGCGAGCATAGGCGTTGAGCGCCGTCTCGGTTTCCTGGAGGGCCGTGAGATTGGCCTTCTCGAACAGCGCAAGCGCGCCTTCGGCGCTGGCGCCGGCCTGGTTCACGCGAGCGCGCGCGGCGCCGATGTTGGGGAAGTTCCAACTGATCAGCGGCCCGACGTTGAAGCGGAAGTCGTCGCCCAGATCTCCGGTTTCCAGACCGCTGGTGGAGATCGCTCCGCCGATGGTCACCGACGGATAGAGCGCCGCCGTGGCGACACCGATCCGCGCGGTGGCCGCGGCCAGTTCGCGTTCGGCCTGACGCACGTCCGGACGTCGGGCGAGCATGGCCGAGCCGTCACCGACCGGGATCAGCTGGCGGACCTGGGGCACGACGGCGCAATTGGCCACCGCGGCGGGCGCTTGGCTGGGCGCCTTGCCGAGCAGCAGAGCCAGACGAAACAGGGCGGCGGCGCGCTGAGCCTCAAGCGGCGGCAGGACCGCCTTGGAGGTTTCCAGCTGGGTCGCAGCGCTGGAGGTGTCGAGCGCCGTGCCACGACCCGCGTCTAGCTGGCGAGCGGTGAGGTCGTAGGTTTCCTGCTGCAGGGCGATGGTGCGCTTGGTCACCGCGATCTGAGCGCCGGCCGCGCAGACGTCGGCATAGGCGCGCGCCGTCTCGGCCGCGACCGAGATGCGGACCACGTCGAGGGCGGCTTGCGCCGCGTCGGTGTCGGCGCGGTTGGCTTCCAGGCTGCGTCGCACGCGGCCGAACAGGTCGACCTCGTAGGACATGTCGAAGCCGGCGGCGTAGTGGTCGTTCTCGCCGTACCGGCCGGTCAGCAGGTTCTGATCGCGCACACGTTGGCCGGAAGCTGAGACCGTGGTCGATGGCAGCAGGCCCGAGCGGGTCTCGCTGAGCACCGCGCGGACGCGAGACAGGTTGGCGCTGGCGACCGCGATGTCCTTGTTGGCGACGAGCGCCTCCTGGACCAGAGCGTCGACGGTCGGGTCCTGGAACAGCTTCCACCATTCGCCCGCAGGCGCGTCCGGGGTGGCGACCGTCGGTTCGGCGGCGATGAAGGCCCCCTGCCCCGCCGCCACCGGCGGCGGGACTTGGTAGTTGGGCCCGACTGCACAGGCGCTCAGCGCCGTAGCGGCCAGCAGGCCGGCGATGGACTTAAGGCGGGTCACTTCGCGCCTCCTTGGTACTCGATCGGATCGTGCGGCGTGCCGCCTGCGGTCGTGGGGTAGATCTTCTCCTTGCCCTTGGCCTTCGGCAGCCGGGCCGCGAGTTGTCGGCAGATGACGTAGAAGACCGGCGTGAAGATCAGGCCGAAGAACGTCACCCCGATCATCCCGAAGAACACCGCCGTGCCGAGCGCCTGACGCATTTCCGCTCCCGGCCCTGTCGCGATCGCCAATGGCAACACGCCCAGGATGAAGGCGAAGGAGGTCATCAGGATCGGCCGCAAGCGAGTGCGCGCGGCGCTGACCGCGGCCTCGAAGCGGTTCATGCCTTCCGTCTCCTCCGCCTGCTTGGCGAACTCGACGATCAGGATGGCGTTCTTGGCGGCCAGGGCGACCAGCACGATCAAGCCGATCTGGGTCAGGATGTTGTTGTCCTGGCCCCGCAGGTTCACCCCGACGATCGCCGCGAGGATACACATCGGCACGATCAGGATGACCGCCAGCGGCAGGGTGAACGCCTCGTACTGGGCCGCCAGCACCAGGAAGACGAACACCACCGCCAGGACGAAGATGATCGTCCCGGAATTGCCCGCCGCCTTCTCCTGATAGGCCAGTTCGGTCCACTCGTAGCTGAAGCCCGGCGGCAGAACCTTGGCGGCATGTTGTTCCATGGCGTCGAGCGCAGCGCCCGAAGCTACGCCCGGAGGCGCTCCGCCCTGCACTTCGGCGGCCGGGAACAGATTGTAGCGCACCACGCGGACAGGACCGGTTTCATCCTTCACCGTCGCCAGCGAGCCGAGCGGAACCATGCCGCCAGACTCCGAACGCACCTTGATGCCGGCGATGTCGGACGGATCGTCCCGCGCATCGGACTCCGCCTGAGCGGTCACCCGGAAGGTGCGGCCCAGCAGGTTGAAGTCGTTGACGTAGGTCGAGCCGAGATAGGTGCCGAGCGCATCGTAGATCGCGTTCGGCTGAACGCCCATCAACAGGGCCTTGTCGCGGTCGATCTCGGCGGTCACCCGGGGCGAGCCGGTGTTGAACTGCGAGAACACCCCGACCGTGCTTTGCGGAGTCTGGGCCGCCGCGCCGACCAGGCCGTTGGCGGCCTGCTCCAGCGCGCGGTAGCCCGCACCCGAGCGGTCCTGCACCATCATCTTGAAGCCGCCGGCGTTGCCCATGCCTTCGACAGGCGGGGGCGCGAGGAAGAAGATGTTGGCTTCCTCGATGCCGCTGAGGCGGCCCATGACCTGGCCGGCCATGGCTTCGGCGGTCATCCCCTTGCCGCGCTTGGACCAGTCGTCGAGCTTCACGAAGAAGACGCCGCCGTTGGACATGGCCGAGAAGCTCGCCCCGTCGAGGCCGGCGAAGGCCGCGACCGTGTCGACGCCGGGTGTCTTCTGCACGATCTCGCTGGCGCGGCGAACCACAGCGTCCGTGCGCTCGAGCGAAGCGCCCGGCGGCAATTGGACGACGCCGATCAGGAAGCCCTGATCCTGTTGCGGGATGAAGCCCGTGGGGGTGGCGGTCATCCGCCATCCGGTCAGGGCGATCAGGCCGCCGTAGACCACCAGCACGATCAGGCTGGTGCGCACCAGGCGTCCCGTGAGCGCGCCGTACTTGTCGCTCAGCCAGTCGAAGCCGCTGTTGAACTTAGCCCCGGCCATCCTGATCGGACGCATCCAACGCGGGCCGGTGTCGAGGCTGTGCTCGACGTGCGGCTTGAGCAGGATCGAGGCGAGCGCCGGCGAGAGCGTCAGCGACACCAGGAGCGAGATCATCGAGGCGGCCGAGATGGTCACCGCGAACTGGCGGAAGAACATGCCTGGAATGCCCGGCATGAAGGCGGTCGGCACGAACACGGCCAGCAGCACCAGGCCGATGGCGATCAGCGCGCCGGACACCTCGTCCATGGTGCGGTAGGCCGCCTCCCGTGGAGTCATGCCCAGCCTGAGATTTCGCTCCACCGCCTCGACCACGACGATGGCGTCGTCGACGACGATGCCGACAGCGAGCACGAGCGCGAACAGCGACAACGAGTTCAGCGAGTAGCCGAGGCCGAGCAGCACCGCGAAGGAGCCGACTAGGGCGATCGGGATGGCCAGGATCGGGATGATCGCCGCGCGCCAGGTCTGTAGGAAGACCATGACCACGATGACCACCAGGATCACCGCTTCGAGCAGCGTGCTCTGGACAGATTCCACCGAGGCCTGGACGAACTCGGTCGGGTTGTAGGGGATCGTATACTCCACGCCTTGCGGCATGGTCGGTTTCAGTTCCTCGACGGTCTTGAGCACCTCGGCGGCGGTGGCCAGGGCGTTGGAGCCCGGCTGCTGGATGATCGCCAGGCCGACGCCGCGATCGCCGCCGAAGTAGCCACGCATGCCATAGTCCTGCGCGCCCAGCTCGACGCGGGCGACGTCGCGCACGCGGGTGACACGGCCGTCGGCGTCGGTTCGGATGACGATGTCGGCGAAAGCTTCGGGGTCCGAGAGACGGCCCTGGACCTGGACCGGGAGCTGGAAAGCTGCGCCGGTGTCGGCAGGGGCCTGGCCAAGCGCACCGCCGGCGGCCTGGACGTTCTGGGCTCGCAGCGCCGCGACGATCTCACCGGAGGTCAGGTTGCGCGCAGCGGCCTTGCCCGGGTCGATCCAGACCCGCATCGAATAGAAGCCGCCGCCGAACACCTGCACGCCGCCCACGCCCTTGATCCGCAGCATGCGGTCGCGGAGCGTCGAGTTGGCGTAGTTGCCGATGTGGTCGAGGTCGGCGTTGGGATCCTTGGAGGTCAGGGCGACCAGCAGCAAGAAGCCGGAGAGCTGCTTGTTCACGGTCACGCCGACCTGGCGCACCTGTTCTGGCAGGCGCGGTTCAGCCAGGGCGACCCGGTTCTGGACCAGCACCTGGGCGGCGTCGAGGTCGGTGCCCGGTTCGAAGGTGACCGAGATCTGGGCCAGGCCGTCGGCGGTGGACGACGAGGTCATGTAGAGCATGCCCTCGACGCCGTTGATTTCCTGTTCGATCGGCGCAGCGACGGTCTCGGACAGCGTCTCGGCGGACGCCCCGGGGTACATGGCGGTCACCGCAATGGTCGGGGGCGCGATGTCCGGATACTGCGACAGCGGCAGCAGCGGATAGGCGAAGATCCCGATCAGGGCGATGAACACCGAGATCACGCCCGCGAAGATCGGGCGGTCGATGAAGAAGTGCGAGAAACGCATGAGGTCCGTCCCTGTCCTGGCCCCTATCGGGCGCCGGCGGGCGTGGCGCTCGAGGCCACGGGAATGGTCACTGTGGTGGTCGCCTTCTTGGCGGCCGCCTTCGGCGTGATCTGGACGAGTTTGGCTTGGACCTTTTGGCCCGGCATCATGATCCGGGCCGACCCGTTGACGATGACCTTGTCGTCCGGGCGCACGCCCGAACGGATCACCCGCAGGCCTTCGCTGAGCGGGCCGAGTTCGACCGGCTTCAGGGTTACCGAGCCGTCAGCCGATACGACGTTGACCGCCTTGCGCGCGCCGTCGGCGACGATGGCGTCCTCCGGAACCAGCAGGGCGTCGTAGGCCTGGCCGCCTTCGACCTTGGCCTTGCCGTACATGCCCGGCTTCAGGAAGCCGTTGGGGTTGGCGACCACGGCGCGCATGCGCACCGCGCCCGACGAGTCATCGAGGCTGTTGTCGGTGAAGTCGATCTGGCCGGTCCAGCGGTAGTCGGCCTCGTCCTGCAGACGGATCTGCACGCGGCCGCCCTTGCCGGTCTGGCGCTGGTTCTTCAGCAGCTGGGCTTCGGACGCGTCGAACTGGAAGTGGATCGGGCTGGTGGAGACGATGGTGGTCAGCACGTCGGCGCCGGAACCGCCGCCGGAGATCACGTTGCCCGGGTCGACCCGACGGTCTGACACCACGCCTGAAACCGGCGCGGTGACGCGGGTGAATTCGAGATCGAGGGTGCGGGCCTGAACGGTCGCCTGGGCGATGTCGTTGGCAGCGCGCTTGCCGTCGAATTCTTCGCGGCTGATCGCCTGAACCTTCAACAGGCTCTCAGCCCGGGTGAGATCCGCAGCGGCCTGCTTGGCCTGGGCGCGGGCGGCGGCCAGCTGGGCCTGGGCCGGGCGCGGATCGAGCGTGAAGAGCAGTTGGCCCTTCTGGACAAACTGCCCCTCGCGGAAGTGGGCGGCCTGAAGGTAGCCGCCGGCGCGGGCGCGCACCTCGACCCGTTCGGGCGCCTCGAAGCGGCCGGTGAAATCGTCCCAGTCGACGACTGATTGCCGCAGCGGCGTCGCCACCGAGACCTGGGGCGCCGGCATCTGCGGAGGAGCAGCGGGCTTGCCGCAACCGGCCAGAACCAATGCAGCAGCAGCCGTTGCGACGAACGGCGCGAAGAATTTACGCATGAATTATCCCACGGGCGGGGGAGCGCCCTAAGTCAACGGTTGATGACTTCTATCCTGACAGCCCCTACATATGTCAACAGACGATGACAACAAGGGAGCGGAACCGAGAAATGGCGCAGTTTCCAGCGCCGTCGCGCACGCGCAACGCGGCGGCGACTAGGCAAGCTATACTGGATGCAGCGAAAACCCGTTTCGCGAGAGAGGGTTACGACGGCGCGAGCCTGCGCGAGATCGCGACGGACGCCGGCGTCGATGCGGCCCTGATTTCTCGATATTTCGGCTCGAAGGAGGAGCTCCTTGTCGAGGTTTTGAACTGCCTCCCGGACGCGACCGAGCTGTTCCAGGGCGATCTGTCCACGTTCGGCGAACGGGTCGCGGCCAGACTGTTGGACAACCGCGACCCTGACGAGAGCTTGGATCACTTGCTGATCATGCTGAGATCGGCATCTTCCCCCGCGGCGTCCGAGCCGCTGCGGCGCTCCATGCGAGCGCATTTCCACGATCCCTTTGCGGCTTATCTGGGGGGCCCGGAAGCCGAAGTGCGTGCACGCCTGGCCGGCGACCTGATCATGGGCGTGGCGATCTCACGGGCCATCGCGGCCGATCACGACCTGGACGAAGAAGGTCAAGCCTGCCTCCGCAAGCGGCTGGTGGAAGTGTTCCAGACGGCGGTGAAGGCCTAGATCTGGTTCCAGAGCGGCAAGGTGGCGCCGAACTTCACCCGGCGACGCACGAAGATGGTCTCGAACCGTCCGACTAGCGGATGCTCGGCGACTTCGGTGTCCACGAACGTGTTGAAGGCTTCCATGCTGTCGAACACGGTGATGCACATCAGGTCGTAGGCGCCGGCGATCTCCATCACCACCTGCACGTGGGAGGAGCGGCTCAGGCGGGCGCGGACGTCGGCGACGCGGGCGGGGCCCTGCTGGGCGAGCTGGATCAGCAGCATGACCGAGATGTGGTCGCCGGCCAGCTTCGGATTGAGCACCGAAACGTCGGCGGTGATCACGCCGTTGGTGCGATAGGTGCGGATGCGGCGCTGAATCGCCGAGGCAGACAGAGGGACGCTATCGGCCAGCTCATGCGCGCTGGTTTGGTTGCAGACCTGGAGCGCAGAGAGGATCTGCATATCCAGTCTATCGAGCTGCAACTCCATCGGCGTCCCCGTACACTACCATGCGCAGATCGATAGAAATGCGGAGGCGGCGCGTCATCGACTTCGCGACAAACCACGCCTGCCACGCGTCAAACAAGTTGCATCGATGAAATGAAAGGAGGGCGGCGAATGACTTCGCCGCCCTCCCCGGTCGTCCAAATATTCGCTGACGCTTAGAAGCGCAGCTTGATCGCACCAAACATACGGCGACCGATAATGTCATAGCTGGACGGATCGGTGCCCGACTGGACGTTCGGCGCATAGAGGCGCGGCTGCTGATCGGTGAGGTTGTTGACGCCGATCTTCAGTTCCACGTTGTCAGTGATGCCCCAGGTCGCGTCGAGGTCGACATAGTAGGTCGCCGGGACGTTGGCGGGGACGCTTGCCGTACCCAGGAAGACTTCGCCCGGGTACTGACGGAACTGACGGTTGTCCATGTCGCCGAGGTAGCGGACGCGGGCGCCGAAGTTCACGGCTTCGGTCTCGTAGCCCATGAAGCCGATGCGGCCCAGGTTGAACCGGGTGTTCAGCGTCGCTTTCCATTCCGGGAACGAGGTGCCGAGGCCGGCGCCGAAGTACGAGATGGTGCCGGTGTAGTCGATCGGCGGCAGACCCTGACGGTCGGACTGCTCGTAGTTCAGCACGTGGGTGACGAGCAGGTTGGCCTGGAACGCGCCCATCCATTCCGGAGCGCCCAGCCATTCCCAGTCGAAGCCGTAGTCGAGCTGGAAGTCGAGGCCGGAGGTCTTGATGATCCCGCCGTTCTCGAACAGCCAGGCGCTGTTGGTGCCCGGCAGGGCGTTCGGGTTGTTGATCCGGGCGTTGGTCAGGTTGCCGCCCGTCCGCTGCATACCCGCGCAATACAGGTAGGTGCTGGAGTAGGTCGGGTTGGTGCCCGCGTAGTTGAAGCAGGCCGCGATCGCCGTGTTGGTGTCGAAAGCGATGATCGGGTCTTTGATTTCCAGGCTGTAGTAGTCGATCGAACCGCGCAGGCGCTGGGCCCACTGATTATCCCAGGGCGAAGAAAGCACCGCGCCGACCGTGATGGTGTCGGCCTTTTCAGGATTCAGGTTCAGGTTGCCGTTCAGGAAGATATTGGCCTGGGAACCCGGGGCCGTGGTCGCGCCGGTCACCGGAACGCCCTGAGCCGCGCAGAGGCCGCGCAGGGTGCCAGGGCCAGTGCCGGAAGCCTTCCAGGCCTCGGTCGTGGGCGCGCACGGATCGAAGATCTGCGGCGCCGAGGCGCTGCCGACGAACAGTTCCTGGAAATTCGGCTCACGCACCGCGCGCTGGTAGGAAGCGCGGACCCGGGCCCAATCGTTGACCTCCCAGTTGCCCTCGGCCTTGTAAGTGGCCGAACCGCGGGTCTCGGTGTGCTGCCCGTTCAGCTTGTTCTCGAAGCGAGCCCACGAGTAACGAGCGCCCAGGCCGATCTCCAACGAGTTGACGAACGGCATGTCCTTGACGACCGGGATCAACGTCTCGGCGAAGATGTCGTTGAACGCGCTGCCGCCGCTTTCCGGGTTGCCAACGGTGAAGCCCGAGAACGGGCCGGGGGTCGAGAGGAAGCGCAGATCGTAGTCGAATTCACGATGCTCGAGGCCGAAGACGATCGGCACCGCACCGGCCGGCAACTCAAACACGTCGCCGGTGATGAACGCCTGACCGATCGTCTGGATGTACTGCTGGCGTTGGGTCACCGGCGATTCCAGAGCGACGCGGCAGGTCGAGGCCAGCGGACGGTCGCCGAAGAAGTTCTGAGTGGCGCACGCTGTGTTGCCGTTCGGCGTCTGGGTCGGGTGAGCCAGGATGTCCGAGAGCAGCTGGGTGTTGATGTTGCCGAACTGGGTCCGCATGATCTCCGTGCGGCCCTGCGAGATGTACGCCTCGCCCTCGAAGTTCTCGCCGATCGGGAATTTCGCCCCGGCCGAGTACTGAACGACGGAGTTCTTGAACTCCGAGATCCGCGCGCCGAAGCCCAGCGGACGGAAGGCGAACAGGAAGGGCTCGTTCGCACCGGAACCGACCAGGGTCGGGTCATCGCCGGTCCGCGCCGCCAGCAGGGTGCGCAGGTCGTTCGGAATGAACGGGTTGGTGACCGGGACGACCAGGTTCTGGCCGACGTTATTGCCGGCCGTCACCAGCGGGGACGAAACCTGCAGGTTGGTGGCCGTGCCCGGCGCGGCGGTCACGACGGTCGGGATCGGCGTCGGCGCCAGCGCCTGGTCGGCGACGTACTCGGTCCAGCCGGCCTGGGTGAACACTTCCACGCCGCTATCGAACTCGTAGCGCAGGTTCGACAGGAACGAATAGCGATCCATCGGCAGGGTCAGCAGGTTCGGCGCGTCGAAGTTGTAGCTGTAGAAGTCCGGGTAGAAGCGGGTATTTACGTTGACGTCGATCGGATACTTGAAGTTTTGGACTTGCAGAGTCGCGTTGTTGGGGGCGCCGCCGTAGTACAGCGAACCATCCAGGTTGAAGCCGAGCGAGCCCGAAGCGTTGCCGACTGCCGTCGGCGAGATGCCATAGGAGGCGAACAGGGCCTGTACGGCGCTCAGCGGGATGGCGTTACCAGAGTTGTACTTGATCGCGCCGGCAGGCGGAGTGCCGGTCGTCGAGGTGGCCAGCGCCGAGAACGGACGCTGACCTTTGGTCACCGGTTCGCGGTACGAGCGGTCGAAGCCGAACAGGGCGTTGCCCTTGCCGTCGGAGAAGTTGCCGCCGACCACCAGCGAGAACTGGTATTCCTGGGCGTCATGGTACTCGGTCGAATCCGACAGGCTGGCGCGGAAATCGAGGCCCTCGAAGTTGCGCTTGAGCTTCAGGTTCACGACGCCGGCCACGGCGTCCGCGCCGTAGGTCGCGCCGGCGCCGCCGGTGATGACCTCGATGTTCTCGATCATCGCCTGCGGGATGGTGTTCAGGTCGACTGTCAGGGTGTTGTTCGACGTCATCGGACGACGGCCGTCAACGAGCACCAGGTTACGGTTGGAACCCAGGCCGCGCAGGTCGACGGTGGACTGGCCGTTGTTGCTCGGGTTGTTCGAGGTCGACGAGGCCGCCGGGCTGACCTGCGGCAGGGTGTTCAGATAGGTGTCGAGGGTGACGTCGGCGTTGGCCGTCGCCTGCTCGCCGGTGACGGTGGCGATCGGGCTGGCCGCCACGAAGTCCTGGCGCACGATGCGCGAACCGGTGACGACGACTTCCTGCACTTCTTCGGCGGCCTGGGCGTACGCCGAGGTCGCGGCGAACGCAGCGAATGCGCCGCAGATCATCGATGACGCCAAAAGGCGCTGTCGTGTAGTTGTGATTTTCAAGGTCTAGCTCCTCCGTCGACCCGCCCGTTTTCAGGCGAAGGCCGCACCCCGCAAAGTGTCCGCTGCCAATATGGCGGCGGTTACACCGTCGTTACGCGAAGCTGGAAAATTAGGTCAACACAGCACGGTCGCCATATTGAACATCGGCAGGGCTTCGTCGCCGATATGACACATTTTATGCTTTAACTGATCGCAGTTTTATTGATTTCATTCATGCAATTACATAGGCGCACGGAGACGCGCAGGCGCGCCGAGCCGATGCTCAGCGCGCGATTCCGACCGCTTCGCGGATGATGTTGTCCAGGCGGTCGCGGACGTCTTTCCCCGCCGGCGTGAGGTGCAGCACGCGGCTACGACCGTCCTGCGGGTTGAGGAAGGCTTCGACTAGCCCACAGGCCGGCGGGCGGGCCCACTCCGAACCCGCAGGCCCGAAGGACCGAACACTGCGCGAGGCTGTGGGCTCGGTCATCCGGGCCACATAGGCGAGCTCCTGGACGCTCAGCCCCTCGTTCTCACAGGTATAGAGGAAGGTGATGATCTCATTGACCGTGATGGTCGGATTGAGCTCGCGGAACAGCGACAACGCCTCCAGCAGGGAGTCCCTCGGCCTCATGGGCGTCAGGACTCAGCGTAGGCGTTCAGGCGGCCGGTGCCGGCGCCTGGCGGGAGGGCGCGAACCACCGGGGTCGAGCGGCGCTGGCGGCGTTCGCGCATGGCCAGCTTGGCCTCGGGATAAAGCTCGCGCACCTGGTTGAGAATGTCCTCCAGGCGCTTTTGGTGATCGGCGGCCTCGACATAGTCGCCGACGTTCAGTTCGACCGAAATCTGGCCCCACAGCTTCATTTCACTCTCCAAAACGATTGCGTCGCGGTCGCTAAGCTTAGAGGCGGACATCTGCGGCATTTACGCGTTTGCACTGGCCGAGACGCCGCGTGGCGGCGTTGTTGCGCGCACTTCGCCGCCGCGCGGCGCGCAAAGCAGGTGAAGTGGGGGCCGGCAAAGATGGAGGGTTCGCGTGCGTAAACGCAGCGCACTGCTGGAAGCGCTGGAGCTCCTGAGGGACACCAACCCTGGCTTCACCCTGGCTCAGATCATGGCCCTGCTTTACGTGGCCGACGAAGGCGATTCCCTGCCCTTGCCCGACCTGCAATGGCGCATGGGCATCACGGCCAACCATGCCTGGCGCACTGCCCAGGCCCTAACCAGCGGGGATGACGGGCTAGAGCCGCTGGTCGCCAGCGCGCGCTGGAAGGTCGGGACCACCAGCGCGCTGAGCCTCAGCCCGGCCGGTGAACGCATATGCACGCGCCTCGACCAGATTCTGAGCGACGCCGCGCCGATCGCCTCCCGACAAAAAGAACCGGCCGATCCCTTGGGGATCGGCCGGCGGTCTGCCTAGAGCTTTTAGAGTCAGGCGTCCCTAGAAGGACTTGCGGACGCTGACGTACCAGTAACGGGCGTAGGGCTGATAGAGGTCGCCCAGGTAGCCGTCGGATTCCAGCGGCGGCTTCTCGTCGGTGAGGTTGCGGACGCCGATGCGCAGGCGGGTGTTGGCCGCCAGGCCTTCGGTGAACTCATACTGACCGTAGAGGTTGGCGGTGAGCTGGGAGTCGACGATCCAGGGCGTGCCAGCGCTGTCCAGCAGGCCGGTGTCCTCGACGTCTCCGATGTACTGGGTGAAGGCGCCGACGGTCCACTGATCGTAGTTCCAGGTGGCCGAGGCCGACCACTTCCATTCCGGACGGCCGTTCTGGCGGACCATGTCGCCGCCGCCGCTGATGAAGATCGTCGGATCGAGCTGGCCGGCGTCCTGAGCGGCCATGAGTTCGGCCGCGCCGGGGGACGGCGAACGGTAGAACTTGATCAGGTGGGCGGCATTGAAGTTGACGCTGAAGTCGCCGAATTCGGTGCCGCGCAGGTTCCACATGACGCCGATGTCCAGGCCGCGAGCCTCTTGCGGCAGCAGGTTCTGGTACTGGTCGCTGACGTAGAGGATCTGGCCGACGGGTGCGAGGCCCGTGCCCTGGAAGGCGGCGACGTCGTCGATGGTCGGCGCGGCGCGAATGACGTCCGCATAGGACGAACCGTTCAGGCGGGCCAGATAGTCGGCGGTGATGGCGTTGCCGCCGCCGAACAGTCCGACGATGCCCTCCTGCTTCACGCGCCAGTAGTCGACGGTGAAGGTGAAGCGGCCGAACTCTTCCGGGATGATGCGCGGCTCATAGACCACGCCCATGCCCCAGGTTTCCGATTCTTCCGGCTTCAGGTCCTGGTTGCCCGAGCGGCGCTCCGAGATGTTCGGCGCGGCGCAGGCCGAGAGGGTGGCGATGCGGCCGGCGCGGCGGTCGGCCTCGCAACGATACCAGTCGCGGCGGCTGTTGGAGCGGGTCACCAGCGTGGCGTTCAGCTGCTCCAGGTTCGGAGCCTTGAAGCCCTGAGCCCACGAACCGCGGAAGCGGAGGCCGTCGATCACGTCCCAGGCCAGAGCGACCTTGGGCTTGGCCACGTCGCCGACGTCGCTGAAGTTTTCGTAGCGGCCGGCGAGTTGGGCTTCGAAGTTATAGACGAACGGGATCTCCATCTCCGGCGAGACGACCGGGACGGCCAGCTCAACGAAGGCGGACGTGACGTTGCGCGAGCCCTTGGTGTCCGGCGACGGGCTGGTGCCGACCAGATCGTTGTCATAGGTGACGCCGGTCAGGCTGTTGGTGAACTTGATCGTGCCGTCCAGGCGGGCGTCGCGGTCGTCCTTCTGGGTCTCGCGACGGTGCTCGACGCCCGCGGCGAAGCCGACGTCACCGCCCGGAAGCGTGAAGAGGTCGAGCTTGGAGATCTTGAAGTCCGCCAGGGCCAGCGAGCTGGTGCTCTTGCGGGTGGTCTTGACGCGGATGGCGTCAATAGCCGCCTGCGAGCTCGGCGCGTTGTCGCCGATGCTGGGGTTGTCGAGGCTGCCGCCGTTGAACGGGTTGTAGGCGTCCGGGGTGGCCAGAGCCATCTGGCGCTGAAGCGCGGTGGCGCTGATGCCGTCGGAGACGTCTTCGACCTCGGCTTGGGAGTAGAGCAGCGCGCCTTCCCAGTTGAAGCCGAACTTCTCGCCCTTCAAGCCGGCCAGGAAGCGCCACTGGTTGTTCTCGACGTCCACGCTGTTGGGGCCGACGTCGACGAAGTTATAGGCCGCCATGGTGGAGGCGACGCCGCCGGCCGGGGCGCTGAGACCCGGGAGGCGGTTCGCGCTCGAGGTCGGACCGAACGGGTTGTAGTAGTTGGTCGCCGCGATCGCGATTGGCAGCGAGGCCAGGTTGCTGGTCGAGGTCTGCACCGCATGGGTGGTGGCGGTGTAGTAGCCAACCTCGCCGAACGCCCGCAGGTCGTCGGTGATGTCGTACTTGCCGGTCAGGAACAGGTTGATCCGTTCCAGCTCCGGCATCACCGACGGGTTGAAGGTGCCGGCGGTGTTGAAGCGCAGGTTACGGTCGGCGCCGGTGACGCCGGTGGCCGCGGCGCCGGTGGCCAGGCAGATGCCCGAGCCGAGCGGGGAAGCGCACGCCGAATTGGTCGAGGGCTGGATGTGATAGGCTCCGGCCGCCGAGGTCACCAGGACGCCGTTCTGGCGCACCGCGCTGGCCGCGGTGAGGCTGCCCCACGGGGTGGCGGTGACCCGGTCGTCGAGAGTGGCGTTGCCGGCGTATGACGTGCCGGCGAACAGCGGCGTCTTGTCATCCGACGAGGTGAAGTCCTGGTCCCAGGCGTTCAGCGCGGTGCGGTTGGTGTAGTTGGCGAACAGGCTGATGTTGCCGCGGCCGTCATGGAAGTTGCGGCCGGCCTGGATGTTGAACTCGTACTCTTCGAGGTGGGTGCCCTCAGCCGAGCCATACTGCGCCTCGACGGTCAGGCCGTCGTAGTCGTCCTGCAGCACGGTGTTGACCACGCCGGCCACGGCGTCCGAGCCATAGAGCGCCGCGGCGCCATCGCGCAGGACTTCCAGACGCTTCAGCCCGCTCACCGGGATGGCGTTGGTGTTGTAGGTCAGGACCGGGACGAGGTTGTCATCGGCGCGGCTCGTCGGGTGGGCGACCACGCGGCGGCCGTTGAGCAGCACCAGGGTGTTGCCGACGCCGAGATTGCGCAGGTTCACCGAACCGACGTCGCCACGGGCGCTGTTGCTGGAGTTGGGGAGGTAGCTGGAGTTGAAGCTGACGTCGCCCATCTGCGGGATCGAGCGGAACAGGTCGTCGCCCGAGGTCGCCGCCACGTTGGCGAGTTGGTTGGCGTCGACGACGGTGACCGGCAGGGCGGCCGTGACCTTGGCGCCTTCGATCTGCGAACCGACGACGACGATTTCTTCCACTTCGTCCGCGGCTTGAGCCGAGGCGGAACCGGCCCAGCCGAAAGCGCAGAGCGCGGAGGTCGCGAGCATGGCGCCACGCCAGGACATGCGAGATTTCATTGAGATTACCCCCTCAACTAGTAAGTGCAAATTCCGCCTTCGCAGCTAACGCTGCAATGGCCGTTTAAACGACGCGACAGACAGCAAGTGCGTCTTCGCGTCACCCCCCTCGTCCGGATTTGGCGAGAAATAACGGTGTCTGTGTCATGGCGACCACCACTTCTCATCGACGCTGCTGGATACTCGACACGGCCGAGCTGAATCCCAAACTCAACCCTAGGTGCAGATTATTGCCGCAAGACTAGTAGAGGGTCAGGTTGTCGATCTCTAGCCACATCTTCTGACCGCCGGCGCGGCCGCCATCGACCGTGACTTCCAGGACGTCGTCGCCGGTCCAAGGGCCTGTTCCGGCGCCGCGGCCAGCCACACGCTTCAGCGCCGAGAACGGCACTTCGACAGTCCGCCATTCGGGCCCCGAGCCGACCTCCGATTCCCAGCGGCCATTTTGGGTGTTGACCCCGAGCTGGTAGGCGCCGCCGTCGCCGCGCACGTCGAAGCGCACGCCCTTGAAGGCGCGGACATCGACTGGTTCCACCGAGCCACGGCTGAGCGGGATGATCACCCCGGCATTGGGATCGTCTTTCACGGACATCCGCGCGGCGATGCTGAGCGCGTGGTCGCTCGCAGTGCGGTTGATCACCTGGGCCACCTGGACGGTGCGGTCGATGCCGCCGTCCGTGTCGTCCAGGCGCAGGGTGTCGTAGTTCGAGCGCGGGCCTTCGAAGTTGTCGATCAGCGGGCCCTTGGCCTTGATCACCAGCATCGACTTCTGGCCGTTGGCGGCCGGCAGCTTGGTTCCAGCGCCGTGCACCTGGACGCCGTCGACGAAGACCCGGTCGGTCTTGCGCACGTCGGCGATGTTCACCCAGGGCTGGCCGTCGATCAGTACGAGGTCGGCGCGCTTGCCAGTCTCGATCGTACCGCGGTCATTCAGTTCACCCAGCACCTTGGCGCTGTTGGCGGTGCCGGCGACCAGCGCCTCGGACGGCGTCAGGCCGGCGCGAACCAGCAGTTCCATTTCCCGAAGCGTCGAGGCCCCGTGCGGCGTGCCGGGCATGCCCGCGTCGGTGCCGAGCGCGATGGTCACGCCGGCGTCGTGCAGCGCCTTCACGTTGTGCAGGGCGTAGCCGAACTTCACCTCGCTGCGGCGACGCGCTTGCGGATCGGTCGACGGCTCGCCCTTGTCGGGGTCGTAGACCGCCAGGGTCGGAGCATAGGCGGTGCCGCCCGCCTTGATGGCGTCGACGGTCGCCTGGTCGATCTCGCGATCCTGCAGGCTGTGGGCGATGACATCGACCTTGGCGCGGCCCGCGATCGCGCCGCGATCGACGGTGACCGTGTGGGTCAGGACCTTAAGGTTGTTTTTGTGGGCTTCATCCACCAGGGCCGACAACGTGCCCTGGTCCATGCTGGTGTTGTCGGCGGAGGCGCCGTAGCGCCAGCCATCGGCGAACGCCTTGATGAAGTCCGGCTTGTACGGGACCAGGGCCTTGACCTCCAGGCGGGCCGAGGCCGGAGAGTTTACCCACTTGGTGGTGGCGCGGTCGGCCCAGTCGGCGCCGTGACCGCCCGGCGTGCTCATCCGCGCCACGTAGTTCACGTGCGGCGAGGCCATCGACGCGATCCAGCGGCGGCGCGGCTCGAACGACTCCGGTTGCTGGTGAAAGTCGTTCACGGTGGTGACGCCGGCCGCGATGTAGGCGTTGGCGATCTCCGGCGAGATCCGCGGCTCGCCGCCTGGGGTCCAATGGGTGTGCACGTCAAAGAAGCCCGGCAGCAGCGCCTTGCCCTTGGCGTCGATCACCTGGGCGCCGCGCGGCGCCTTCACGCCGGGGCCCACGGCCAAGATCCGGCCGTCCTGGATCACGACATTGGCCAGGTGCGGGGCCGCGCCCGTGCCGTCGAACACAGTCGCGCCGATGATGGCCACTGGCCGGCCGGCCGCGAGCGACGCACTCGGAAGGGTCGCCAGACCGACGATCGCGACGGCTCCAGCCGCCCGCCATCCGTCACGCACAAAATTCATGGCAGCCCCCGATAGATCAAATACAGTTCGCACTACGGCGTGGGCGCAGAGCCCCGCCTTCTGTTTAAGACGCGCCCACGCCGCCGATCCACACCCACTTCAGGAATAATATCTGGAGGCGGCGTCCGCGCCCGGCGCAGCGCGCGCAACGCCTCCGCCAGCTGGCGACAAGCTCTTCATTGGAACACAACCCAAGCCAATGTAGCCTGGAGTCTACATTCCTCCCTGGCGATCCCATGAAGCAGTTCCTCACCACCATGGCCGGCGTCTTTGCGGGCCTGGTGCTCTTTCTCATCGGCGTGCCGTTCCTGCTGATCATCATGGCCGCCGGCGCCGCCAAGCCCGCCCCGACCCCCGCCCAGACGGTGCTGGAACTGGACCTGCGCGAACAACTGACCGACCAGGACCCGGTCAATCCCTTCGCCGCCTTCGGCCGCCAATCGATGTCGGTGATGTCGGTCATCGAGACCCTCGACCGGGCGGGCAAGGACGGCAGGGTCAAGGCCGTGCTCGTGCGGCTGCCAGAAGGCGGGATAGCCCCGGCCGCGGCCGACGAGCTGCGCCTGGCGCTGCGGAAGTTCCGAGCTACCGGCAAGACCGTCATCGCCCATAGCCAGGGCCTCTACCCGTCCGGCATCATCACCTCGACCTACATGCTCGGCGCGGCCGCGGACGAGTTCTGGATGCAGCCGGGCGCGTCCCTGCAAGTGACCGGCCTGGCGATCGAGGACGTCTTCTTCAAACGGTTCTTCGACAAGTACAGCGTCAAGGCCAACTACGAGCAGCGCTACGAGTTCAAGAACGCGGTCAACCCGTACCTCTACAGCGACTACACCGCGCCCCACCGCGAGTCGCAGCTCTCCTGGATGGGCTCGGTCTACGGCACGACCCTGGCCAACGCTGCCAGCGACCGCAAGCAGACGCCGCAGGTCCTGCGGACCAATCTCGAGGCCGGCCCCTACCTGGCCGAGGACGCGCTGAAGCTGAAGCTGATCGACAAGCTCGGCCAGGTGAAGGACGCCGAGACGGCCATCCTCGCCAAGGCCGGCAAAGGCTCCCAGCTCGTGGAGTTCGAGCGGTACATGCGTTCCAACCGCGACCGCGGCGCGCGGACCGGTCCCGCGATCGCGGTCATCGAGGGCGAAGGCGCGATCGTGACCGGCCACGACGGCGCCGCCAATCCGTTCTCCGCCAGCTCGGCCATGCGCTCCGACGACGTCTCCGAGGCGCTGTACGACGCGATCAAGGACAAGGACGTGAAGGCCATCGTGTTCCGCGTCTCCTCCCCCGGCGGCTCCGACACCGCGTCGGAGCAAATCCTCGCCGCGGTCCGCGCGGCCAAAGCCGCCAAGAAGCCGGTTGTCGTGTCGATGGGCGCCTACGCGGCGTCCGGCGGCTACTGGGTGTCCAGCGAGGCGTCGGCCATCGTCGCGCACCCGACCACGCTCACCGGCTCCATCGGCGTGTTCGGCGGCAAGTTCGCCCTCGGCCCGGCTCTGGAGAAATACGGCGTCGACATCCGCCAACTCGGCGTCGGCGGCGACTATGCCGGCGCGTTTGGGCTGGGCGCCGAGATGAACCAGGCCCAGAGGGCGGCATTCTCCGGCTGGATGGACCAGATCTACGCCAACTTCATCGCCCGCGTGGCCGAGGGCCGGAAGCTTTCGCCCGACCGCGTGCGCGAGATCGCCAAGGGCCGCGTCTGGACCGGCGCCCAGGCGCGGGAACTGGGCTTGGTCGACGAGGTCGGCGGCTTCTATCAGGCGGTGGACAAGGCTAAGGCCCTGGCCGGACTGAAGGGCGACGTGCGCCTGCAACGTATGACCACCCAGGTCTCGCCGTTCGAAGCTCTGGAAAGCGCGCTCGGGCTTTCGGCGACCTCGGTCCGGTCCCTGGCGGCGGCGGCGTGGATCCTTGGCGATCCGCGTGCTCAGGGCCTGCTCGACGAAATGGCCCAGGAGCGCATGCGCAGCTCCGGCGCGATGGTGCTGTCGCCCACGCCGATGAAGTGACGACGGCCGCTTAGCCCAGCCGGCGCAAGGTTCGCGCCGGCGGCCGGAACAGAACCCGCTGATTGGCGAAGTCCAGTTCGATGGCGTCGAAGTGGCGCATCACGTCGATCCCGATCAGGATCGCCGGCCGGTCGTTCAGCTCCCAGAGCTTGAAGATGTGCAGGTCGGCGAAGACCGCCGACAGGTTGCCTACGCTGAGGCCGCCCATGCGCAGCGGCGGCACGGTCGACAGCTCGCCCTTGGCCCGCTGACCCGTGGCGCTGATCAGCTCGACGACCGAGACCTGCGCGGTCAGGGCGAAGGGCGTGATCTTGAGCTGTTCGTGCAGTTTCAGATTGCCGACCGTGTTCTGCGAGCCGGAATCCAGGAAAGCGGTGACCGGTACGCCGCCCATGTCGGCGTCGATGATGATCAACTGGCCGAACCGGTAGCGCGCCGGCACGATGACGACATTGTTGTCCGCCGCCGCCATCGCAGCGTTGTCGCGCAACCTGGTGTCTGAGGCGTTGCGTTGAGTGCGGATCTCATCGTCGGGCTTGCTGATGGTGAACAGGTTGCGCTCGAAATCCATCGCGACGCGGCGGTTCTTCAGCACATCGACGCCGAGCAACCCATCCGCGCCCAATCGCGCGCGATCCAGCATCGGCGCCCGCAGCCGCTTTGAGGTCACCTTGCCGATGTCCAGGCGATCGATGCTGACCGTCTCCGAGGGCTCCACCCCGGCTATGCCGTGGATTTGCGCCTTGCCGGACGCCTTCAGTGCGAGCGTCTCGGCCACGTCCCGCGCGATGACCGTCCGGTTCGCGCCGGTGTCGATGACGAAGCTGTACGGTCCCTTCCCATTGATCAGGACCGGCGCCGTCATCCGCTGGGCCGCGTCTGCGTCAGAGCCAAGATGAGCCGTATCGCCATCGGTCGGCGGCGCCTGGTCGGCCAGGTTGACCAGCACCGGGGGGGCAAGGCGCTCGACCGTAGACGCGCATCCGGCGCTCGCCAGGCTGGCGCCGATCACCGTCACCGCGCGTCTGCGTGTCCATTCCACGTTCAACCGGGCCTCCCCCGTCCTCGACATGCCACGGTCATTGACGGGCGCAAACTGAAAAGGGCCGATCTGGCGCAGGTGCGGATCGCCGGCGCAGGCTGTAGAAGAAGCCCATGAGAACTTACGAACAGGTGCTGGCGGCGGCCCAGGCCGGCGACGCCGCTTCCCAAGACCTCATGGCCCAGGCCATGGAGCAGAGCGGGCGACTGGACGAGGCGCTGTCCTGGTGGATGTCCGCCGCCAAGAGCGGCTATCCGGCCGCGCACGCCAAGCTCGGCCTCTGGCAGCTGGTCGGCTTCAAAATTCCCCAGAACGTCGCCCAAGGCGTGGAGCGGATCATCGCGGCGGCCAAGGCCGGCGACTATCTGGGCCTGACCCTCGCCTGCGTGGTGGACGCCGGGGGGGTCGGGGCGCCGCGCGACGTCAAGCGGGCGATCTCGTGGCTCGTCCCGCTGGCCAAGGCGGGAGATGCACGTTCGATCTGTCAACTGGCCCTGCTGGCCGGCGTCGACGGGCCCAAGTCGGCCATGGCCCGCGCCGCGCTCGCCATCGCCCGCGCCGACGGCTTCGAGCCGGCGCGCCGAGTGCTGGGCGGCGGACCGGTCACCGCCGTGCCAATCGACTATGACGCCTTGGCCGCGGCTGCGGACACGGCGCCCTTCGAAGGCGCGCTGGCACGCGAGGCGCAATTGCAGAGCCCGGCCATTTCCCTGGTTCACGACCTGCTGCCCAGCTGGGCCTGCGACTACGTGACGGCGCTGGCCGAACCGGCCCTGCGGCGGGGCATGATCGTCAACGAGGCCGGCGGCGAAAGCGTCGAGGACGTACGGTCCAACCGCGTCATGCATTTCGGCATTCCCGACAGCGACGTGCTGCTCGAACTGATCAACAACCGCCTGGCCGAGGTCGCCGGCCTGCCGAGCGAGAACGCCGAAGGGCTTGGCGTCCTGCACTACGCGCCCGGCGAGCGCTACGCGCCGCACGTGGACTACATTCCCGACACCCCGGCCAATGCCGAGCATCTGGCGGCGCGTGGGCAGCGGGTCCGTACTGTGCTCGTCTACCTCAACGACGGCTTCGAGGGCGGGGCCACCGAGTTTCCGCGCCTGGAACGCAGCTTCAAGCCGGCCCGCGGCTCGGCGCTGGCCTTCGACAGCGTCACTCCCGACGGCGCGGTCGACCCGATGACGCTGCACGCCGGATCCCCGCCAACGAGCGGCGAGAAGTGGATCATTTCCAAGTGGTTCCGCACCAAGGCCTTGCGGCCGACCGCGGCTTGAGGCGCCATATCCAAGGCGCACGCCGCCAGCTATTCCAATGATCAGGACAAACGGGAGAACGCTGTGCTTGCGGCGAGAGTGATGAGCCGGCCCGACACGCTCGGCGCCGAGGTAGGAAAGTTCCAGCAGGCGCCCTTGCGCCAGACGGCCTTCCTCAACAGCGTGCCCAAGTGCGGCACGCACCTGCTGCGCAACATCGTGCGCATGTTCGTCCCGGCGCAGCAGCACTTCGACCGCGAGTTCATCCAGATCCCCAATCTGGAACAGCACAAGATGGCCCTGCATCCGCAGCGGCCGATGTTCAGCGTCGGACACCTGCTGTTCGCCGACATGTCGCTGATGGCGCTCAAACACGCCAACACCGTGGTCCTGGTGCGCGATCCCTACGACTACGTGCTCGCCCGGACGCGCTTCAACCTGTCCGACCAGTTCGACCACCCGCAGCAGAACCATCTGAAGAACGGCGCGGTCAGCGTCGAGCAGATGCTGAACCTGGTGATCTTCGGCATTCCTGGCCGTGGCCCGGCGCTGCGCGAGGTCTTCCTGTTCCACGCGGTGGCCTGGATGGGGACCGGTGTCCACGTGGTCCGCTATGAGGACATCGTGGCCCACCTGAAGGTGCTCGACACGCCGCAGGCCGAGGCCTTCTTCCGCGAGCTGCTCGGCAAGTTCGGGATCACGAATCTCCCCGCCGACTGGCGCGAGCGGGTGCAGATCGGCTCGGACCGAAAGCACAGCTCCACGGCCCGAGAGTACCTTTCCAGCGGCCAGAAGATCCCCGAGGTCCTTCCCGACACGCAGAAGCAGCTCGTCGAGCACATGGCCCCCGGCCTGCGCGAACTGCTCGGCTACGCCTGAACCATCGATCTAGAAACGCCGAACGCCCGCGGCTCGCGCCGCGGGCGTTTTCGTTTGCGCGCAAAACAAAGGGGCGGCGGACCTAGGTCCGCCGCCCCCAAGCTTTAGAGGATCAGGCTGCTCTTAGAAGCGCAGCTTGATGCCGCCGAACACGCGACGACCGACAACGTCGTAGGTCGACGGATCGGTGCCCGATTGGATGTTCGGAGCGTAGGTTTCCGGTTGCTTGTCGAACGCGTTGTTCAGGCCGAGCTTCAGCTCGACGTTGTCCGTGACGTTCCAGGTGCCGGTGAGGTCGAAGTACCAGACAGCGTCCACGCCGGTGAACTCGGGCTCGCCCGGGAACTCGATGCTGAGACGGTTGTCCATCGCGCCGATGTAACGGGCGCGGGCGTTGAGCTTGAAGTCCTCGAACAGCGACCATTCGCCGTTGATCGTGGCCTTCCACTCCGGGAAGCTCGTGCCGAGGCCGGCGCCGAAGTAGGAGATGGTGCCGGCGAAGTCGAGTTCCGGCACGCCTTCGATCGGGTCCTGTTGCTTGAACTCGATCACGTGCGTCAGCAGGACGTTCAGGCGAACGGTGCCCCACTCCGGATCAGCGCCCAGCCATTCAGCGTCGAAGCCCCAGTCGAACTGGAAGTCCAGGCCGCTCGACTGTTGCGTGCCGCCGTTGCTGTTGGTGAAGAAGCCGTCCGGATCCGACGGGTTGTAGACCCAAAGGATGTCGCCGCCGCCGCGGGCCGGGCCCTGGCAGTTCAGGTTGTTGATGTCGTAGTTCGGGTTGGTGCCGTAGTAGTTGAAGCAAGCCGCCACGATTTGGTTCGGGGTCGGGGTCAGGATCGCGTCGTCGATCTGGATGTTGTAGTAGTCAACCGAGCCTTGCAGGCGCGACAGCCACTGGTTGTCCCAAGGCGAACGCCACACGACACCTGCGGTGAAGGTCTTACCGATTTCCGGATCGAGATCCAGGTTACCGGCCAGGTCGACACCGATCTGCGAACCCGGGGTCTGCACGTAGTTGTTGATCGCGCTGGCGCCGACGCCTTGAGCCAGGCAGAGCGCCCGGACTTGAGCGGCCGACGGACCGGTGCGAGCAGCCGAGGTGACCGAGCAGGGGTCGAAGTACTGCGGAGCCGAACCACCACCGGCGAACAGTTCCGAGAAGTTCGGTTCGCGGACCGAGCGCTGGTAGGACATACGCGCGCGGAGCAGGTCGTTGATGGTCCAGTTCAGCTCGCCCTTGTAGGCCCACGAACCGCGCGGACCGACGGTTTCACCGGTGATCTTGTCGGCGAATTCGGATTCCGAGTAGCGGGCGCCGAGGCTCAGTTCCAGGTTCTGGACGTAGTTCTCATCCTTCAGCAGCGGGATCAGCACTTCGCCGAACACGTCCTTGAACGAGTTGGTGCCTTGGTCCGGATCCTGGGTGTTGGCGCCCGAGATCGGGCCCGAGGCCGCGCCCGGATCGAAGTTGTATTCGAAGCCGCGGTATTCGGCGCCGATCACGAAGGACAGGTCGCCGGCCGGCAGTTCGTACACCGGGCCGGTGATGAACGCCTGAGCGATTTGCGACTTCATTTCGGTCGACAGGGTCGTCTGAGCAGCGAGGTACTCGCGGCAGGACGCCGAGATCGGCTGACGGCCGAAGATGTTGAAGCCGCCGTCGCAGACGCTCGCGCCGCCGTCGGCGGCTTCGATCAGGCCCTGAAGACGCTGGGTGTTCAGGTTGCCCGTCTGGGTTTCGTCGATTTCGGTGCGGCCTTCCGACAGCGAAGCTTCGAAGGTCAGGCCGGTGTCGCCGATCGGACCGCGCACGCCGGCCAGGAACTGGACGACGGTGTTTTCGAAGCGCGATTCACGCAGGCCGAGGTCGAGGGTCCGCTGACGCAGCAGGAACGGCTCAGCCGCGCCGGTGCCGACGAGACGCGCATCATCGCCGGTACGCGACGCGAGCAGAGCGCGCAGGTCGGCCGGGATGAAGGGGTTCGTCAGCGGAATGACGAGCTGTTGCGAGATCTGCGAGCCCGGGGTGACCAGCGTGCTGACCACGTCGGACGAGCCGGCGTTGCTGGCGTTACGCGTGTTGACGGTCGGGAACGGCGTCGGCGCCAGGGCGGTCGTCGCGTTGTACTCGGTCCAGCCGGCGTTGACGAAGAACTCGATGCCGTTGTCCAGCTCGTAGTTCGTCTTGAACATGAACGAGTAGCGGTCCATCGGCAGGACCAGGATGTTCACGTAGTCGAAGTTGTAGCTGTAGAGGTCCGGGAACAGCGACTGGTTCACAGCGCCGTCGATCGGGTAGCGGAAGTTCTGGACGTCCAGCGGGTTGTTGAACACACCGCGGTAGAACAGCGAACCGTCCAGGTTGAAGCCGAGCGTACCCGAGCCCAGGCCGATCTTGTCCGGGGTCACGCCGTACTTGGCGAAGACCGCGTCCAGGGCCGCCTTGGTCGGGGCGTTGCCCGCGGCCCAGAACAGGTTGCCTTCCGGCAGGAAGGACGTGGTCGAGGTGGCGTTCTGCGAGAACTCACGCTGCGACTTGATCAGCGGCTGACGGTAGGAACGGTCGAAGCCGAACACCGCGTTGCCCTTGCCGTCGGCGAAGTTGCCGCCGAGGGCCGCCGAGAACTGATACTCTTCAGCATCCCAGAACTCAGTCGAGTTCGAGTAGCTGGCGCGGACGTCGATGCCTTCGAAGTTGTTCTTCAGCTTGACGTTGACCGCACCGGCGATGGCGTCGGCGCCGTAGGCCGCACCGGCGCCGCCGGTGATGACTTCGATGCCTTCGATCAGGGCCTGCGGAATGGTGTTCAGGTCGACGGTCAGCGTGTTCGCCGAGACCATCGGACGACGGCCGTCGACGAGGACGACGTTACGGTTCGCGCCGAAGCCGCGAAGGTCGACGTTCGATTGGCCGTTGTTGCCCGGGTTGTTCGAGGTCGAGCTGCCCGCCGGGTTAACCTGCGGCAGCGTGTTCAGGAACATGTCGAGCGTGACGTCGGCGTTAGCGACGACGGCTTCGCCGGTGACGGTCGCGATCGGGCTGTTGGCCACGTAGTCCTGACGGACGATACGCGAACCGGTGACGACGACTTCAGTGACTTCCTGCTCTTGGGCGTTGGCCGCCGTAGCCGAGAAGGCCGCGAACGCCGCGCCGCAGATCATGGAAGACGCCAAAAGGCGTTCCCGCGTGGTCATGATTTTCAAGGTCTAGATCCTCCAGCGGCCCGCCGACCATTACGGTGGCGATGCCCGCTCCCCACAAAAGGTTCGGTCCCGGATTCGCATTCGAACCCGGTTACGCTGGAGTTACGGGGGAGAAAGCGGGAGGGTCAACGCTGATTAAACTCCAGCAATGTTGAGGGCGCCGACCTGTCGCATTCTGGTCACAGATTGTGGCGTGGCGCAGCTTGGGCGCACGATTTTACCCTTTTGGCGTAACGGGATTCACTGACGGTGTGTGCGCGTCCGAAATGCACCAGTAGCGTGCCCTATGCTGGTCGACGATGTTGTCGACGAATCCAGTGACCTTCGGCGAGACCAAATTCTTGTTCACGTAGAAGTAGATAGGCGCCACCGGAGCGTCCGCCAGCATGATCGCCTCGGCCTGGGACAGGAAGCCTGCGCGGACCTTCGCGTCCGGCTCGGCGTCGGCTTTCGCCAGCAGGGCGTCGTAGGCCGGATTGCGGTAGTCGCCATAGTTTTGCGGGCCGGTGGCCGACTGCTGCAGATAGAGGAAGCTCATCGCGTCGTTGTAGTCGGCGATCCAGGCGGCGTCGGCGACCTGGAAGTCACGTGAGCGATACGCCGCGTAGGCGATCTGGGCCTCATTCTGCGCCAGGCTGGCGTCCACGCCGATCGCCTTCCAGTCGGCCTGCACGGCCGGCATGAACAGCATCGGGTCGGGCGTGTTGCGGTGCTTGATCTCGACCTTCAGCGGGTTCTTCGGACCATAGCCGGCCTCGGCCAGCAGGCGCCGCGCTTCGGCCTGTCGCTTCTCCAGCGGCCAGGACGCCCACTCGGGCAGCTTGGCGGTCTCGTAATCGGCCACCCCAGGCGGCGTGAAGGTGTAGGCGGACTTCTGGCCGCCGCGCAGCAGCTTCTGGGTGATGAAGTCGCGGTCGATGGCCATGGTCAGGGCCAGACGCACGCGCTTGTCCTTGAACGCCGGGACGTTGGCGTTGAAGGCCAGGTAGGTGACCCCAAGATAGGTGTGGGTGCGCACGTACTTAGGCATCGTCTCACGCAGGAAGGCGATCCGGTTCGACTGGATGTCGGCGTTCATGTCGAGTTCGCCGCGCGCCACGCGCCGCTCGGCCATGGCCGCGTCGGGGGTCGGGTAGAGATAGACCTGGTCCACGCAGACCTTGTCGGCCTCGTAGAAGCGGGGGTTCTTGACGATCTTCACGTAGTCGCCCAGCCGCCAGTCGGTGAGGATGTAGGGACCGTTGGACAGATAGTTGCCGGGCTCCACCCACTTGTCGCCCAGCTTGTCGACCAGGTGCTTGGGCAGCGGGAACATGGTGTGGTGCTTGGCTAGCTCGGGCAGATACGGCGCCGGGTGGGTCAGGGTGATCTCCAGCACCTTGGGCGAGATCGCCCGCACGCCGAGCGCCTCCTTGGACGCCTTGCCCTCGTTCACCGCCTGGGCGTTCTTGATGAGGTAGAGGACCGATGCGTACTCGGACGCGGTCTCCGGCAGCAGGATGCGGCGCAGGGCGAAGACGAAGTCGTCGGCGGTGACCGGCGCGCCGTCCGACCAGTTGGCGTCACGTAGATAGAAGGTCCAGACCAGGCCGTCGGGGCTGGTGGTCCAGCGCTCGGCCATGCCGGGGACGGCCCTGCCCTCCGGATCGGCCTCGGTGAGCCCGATCAGCAGGTTGGAAATGATGCGGTCTTCCCAGGTTCCCGTGGACTTGTGCGGGTCCAGGGTGGCCGGCTCGGACACGTTTCCGGCCAAGATGCAGACCTCTCCGGCCGGACACGGAGGCCGGGAGGGTCCCTTGGGCGCGCACGCGGCGAAGGAAATCGCCGCCACCCCCAGAACCAACATATTGCCCAGCGCTCGCAGCGCCCTATCAATGCGGGACATCGTAACCATGGGGGCCACGGATGACACACTTTAAGACGCGCTCAAAGCTGACGGCCCTGGCTGCGTTGGCCCTGGTCGCCGGCGTCGATCACGCGAGCGCCCAGCCCTCCAAGGACGCCCGCGCCCAGGTCTTTCAAGGCCTGATGGACTGCAAGGCCAAGAGCGACCCCACCGAGCGCCTGGCCTGCTACGACGCCGCCGTCGGCGCGATGGACGTCGCCGAGAAGAAGGGCGACATCGTCGTCGTCGACCGCGAGCAGGCCAAGGCCGTGCGCAACCAGGCCTTCGGATTCAGCCTGCCGTCCCTTGCCATGTTTGAGAAAGGCGAGACGCCCGAGGAACTCAATCAGGTGGCCCTGAAGGTCGAGCGCGCCTATCGCGGCGGCGACGGCAAGTGGGTCTTCGAGCTCGAAGGCGGCGCGGTCTGGGCGCAGAACGACACCGAGGCGATGTTCCGCGAGCCTCGGGCCGGCTCCAAGGTCGAGATCCGCAAGGCCTCGATGGGCAGCTACTTCATGAACGTCGACGGCCAGCGCGCCGTGCGGGCGCGCCGGGTCAAATAGCCGCGAACATTCAACGGTCCTTCGGGTCGATCGCGTCCCGAAGGCCGTCGCCGATGAAGTTGAAGCTCATCAGGGTGACCACCATGGTCAGGGACGGGAAGATCAGCAGCCAGGGCGCCAGCTCCATGTCCTGAGCGCCGCCGGCGATCAGGGTGCCGAGCGAGGCCATCGGCGGCTGCACCCCCAGGCCGAGGAAGCTGAGGAAGCTCTCGGCGAGGATAACGGCAGGTATCGTCAAGGTCACATAGACCACCACCGGACCCAGCAGGTTGGGCACGATGTGGCGGAAGATGATCGCTCCCTGGTTCAGGCCCGCGGCCCGCGCCGCCTCCACGAACTCCTTGTGCTTCAAGCCGAGCGTCTGGCCGCGCACGATGCGGCTCATGGTCAGCCACTCCACCGCGCCGATGGCGATGAAGATCAGGATGATGTTCGAACCGAACGTCACCATCAGCAGGATCACGAAGAAGATGAAAGGCAGCGAGTAGAGCACGTCGACGACGCGCATCATCACCTCGTCGAGCGCCCCGCCGACATAGCCGGCGACGGCGCCCCAGGCGATGCCGATGGCCAGCGAGACCAGGGTGGCGACCAGGCCGATGGCCAGCGAGACCCGCAGCCCCATCAGCAGCCGGGCCAGCAGGTCGCGGCCCAGCGAATCGGCGCCCAGCAGGTGGCCGGCGGTCAGCGGCGGGGCCCAGACGTCGTTCTTGTTGATCTGGTCGTAGCTGAACGGGACCAGGTGCGGGCCGATCAGGGCGATCAGCACCAGCACCGCCAGCACCGCCATGCCGGTCACCGCGGCCCAGTTGCGGAACAGCCGGCGGCGGGCGTCGTCCCACAGGCTGCGGCCTTTCACAGCCTTTTCCATGACTTGCGCCCCGGCGCGGGAGCCGGGGGCCAGGATCGGACCGCTCAAGACAGCCTCACGCGCGGGTCGAGCGCCGCGTACAGCAGGTCGGCGATCAGGTTCAGGACAAGGATCAGGGCGGCGTAGAAGATCACCATGCCCATGACCACGGTGTAGTCGCGCTGGAGGGCGGAAATGACGAAAAACTTGCCCAGTCCCGGCAGGTTAAAGATCTTTTCCACCACCAAGCTGCCGGTAAGCAGGCCCGCGCAGGCCGGGCCGAGATAGCTGACCAGCGGCAGGATCGCCGCGCGCAGCGCGTGCTTCCCGACAATCCTGTGTTCCGGCAAGCCCTTAGCCCGGGCGGTGCGCACGTAGTTCGAATGCAGCACCTCGATCATGCCGGCCCGGGTCAGGCGCGAGATGATCGCAATCTGCGGCAGGGCGAGGACGGTTATCGGCAGTATCAGGTTCTGAATCGCGCCGCCGTTCCAACCGCCGGAAGGCAAAATCCCCAGCTTCGAGCCGAAGAACAGCACCAGCAGCGGAGCCGTGACGAAGGTCGGGATGCAGACCCCGACGATGGCCACGGCCATGACGCCGTAGTCGACCAGCCGATTCTGCCGCAGGGCCGCCAGCACGCCGAGCGTCACCCCGACCACCGCGGCGATGAAGATCGCCGACAGGCCGAGCGTGAGGCTGACCTTGTAGTTCTCCTTGAGGATCTGGAGGACGCTCTTGTCCTTGTACTTCAGGGACGGTCCGAAATCGCCGTGGCCCACGTCCACGAGGTAGTTCAGGTACTGCTCGTGCAGCGGCTTATCCATGCCGTACTTGGCCATGACGTTCCGCTCGATCTCAGGCGAGAGCTTGCGATCCATGTCGAACGGGCTGCCCGGCGCCGCGCGCATCATGAAGAATGCGACCGTCACCACCAGGAACAGGGTCGGGATGGCCACCAGCAGGCGGCGGCCTATGAAGCGAAACATCAGGGGCTCGAGATGGCGCCCATCGACGGCGGGGCGTTGCGAAACTTTCACCGGGCTCCGATGATGTCAAATTGACCGCCCTCCCCTCAGCCAACCGGTATTGCATATGACCGACTTCCGACGCGTCACCGACCAGATTTCCGTCGCCCCCCAGATCGCGCTGGGCGATCTCGCCGCCGCCGCGGCCCAGGGCTTCAAGCTGGTGATCAACAACCGCCCCGATGGCGAGGACCCGGCGCAGCCGAGCAGCGCCGAGGTGGAGGCGGCGGCGCGCGCCGCGGGCCTGGACTATGTGCACATCCCAGTTCGGGGCGGCCCGACCCCGGAGCAGGTCGAGGCCAATTATCGCGCGGTCGAGGCCGCCGGCGGGCCGGTGCTGGCCTTCTGCCGCTCGGGCACCCGCTCGATCGTCACCTGGTCGCTGGGCCAGTTCGCGGCCGACGAGCGCAGCCGCGAGGAGCTGGTCGAGCTCGGCGCCCAGGCCGGCTACGACCTGTCGGGCGCTTTCCCGCGCTAGTTGGTCAAGGACACTTGCACCCGGGCGGCGCCCATGGCGACCTGCTCGGGCTCGCAACTTGCGACGCCCAGCACCAGCTGAGCCGCAAAGAGACACAGCAGCGCGAAGACCGCTCGCTGGAGCCGTTTTGATACATATATTGCCGTGTCCGCCGTCATGACCGACCTCGCTCGTCCATTTCAAAGAGCAGAGAGCAAGGCGGGCGCCGTTTTTGAGGACTTCCGATGATCCCCTATGTGCGTGAGATCCAGTTCGACTACGGCGCCTGCGACCAGGTCTCGCCGCTGATCCGGCGGGTGGTGGCCAACAATCCCGGCCCGTTCACCTATCTGGGCACCGGCACCTTCATCATCGGCAAGGGCCAGGTGGCGGTGATCGACCCTGGCCCCGACCTGCCCGAGCACCTCGACGCGCTGCTGGCGGCGCTGGAGGGCGAGACGGTCACCCACATCCTGGTGACCCACCACCACTCCGACCACTCGCCGCTGGCCCGGCCGCTGCAGGAAAAGACCGGCGCCAAGATCTACGGCTGCCCGGTCGTCGTCCCGGCGGCGCAGTCGAGCGTCATCACCGAGGCCGGGGCCGACTTCGGCTTCAAGCCCGACATCGAGATCTGCGGCGGCGGGGCGGTGTTCGAAGGGCCGGGCTGGACGCTGGAGGCGGTGGCCACGCCCGGCCACACCTCCAACCACATCTGCTTTGCGCTGAAGGAGGAGAACGCCCTGTTCTCCGGCGACCACATCATGGGCTGGTCGACCACCGTGGTCTCGCCGCCGGACGGCGACATGACCGCCTATATGGCCAGCCTGGAGAAGGTGAAGGCCCAGAACTACGACGTGCTGTGGCCGACCCACGGCCCGCCGGTGCGCGAGGTCACCCCGTTCATCGAGGCCTATATCGCCCACCGCCGCGCTCGCGAGGCCCAGGTGCTGAAGGCGCTGGGCGAAGGCCACGGCCGCATCAAGGACATGATCCCCAGCCTCTACGCCGAGACCGACAAGCGCCTATGGCCGGCCGCCGCCCGCTCGGTGCTGGGCCACATGATCGACCTGGTTCGGCGCGGGGTGGTGACCACCGCCGACGCCGAGCCGGGCCTGGACAGCGAGTATCGACTGGCGGGGTGAGGCGGGAGGATCGGTCCCCTTCACTTTCGCCCGAGCACTCCGTCAGCCAGGTCGCTGAATGCTTTGCGCACCTGGGCGGGGATCTCGATCCATGGAAAGTGGCCGGCCAGTCGCAGCACCGGCAGCTTCCGCGGCCCAGCGGCGGCTGCCAGACGAGAGGCAATAATTCAATTTCTACATAATATTCATTATTAAACGCATGTGATTACGGCCGCAATATAAGTGTCTGGTTCCAGACATTCCCGTCAATCAAGTACAATCTGCATATTTATTTTAGCATCCACCCAAGCGTTGCTAAAGGAACACCGGAAACCGCGCGCCGTTTAACCCTGCATCCAAGGAGAAAATTGTGATGCAGCAAGAACAGCCCGGCAACGCCCCCGACCCCTTCGGCCAGACCGGTGAACGCCCCGACCAACAACAGGGCAGTCAAGGCGGCCTGCCAGGCCAGGGTTCCGACGAGGAGCAGCGCACCTTCGAGCTAGAGGAGCAGCGCCGCCGCCAGGCTCAGGGCGAGGGCGTTCAGCGCGATAACGACAACACCCAAGACAGCATCGAAGGCGAACGCCAAGGCGACGCCGGCGTCCGCTGACGTCGACCAGCGGCCGGGCGACACCCGCCCGTCCTTGCCAAGATTTCCAGTCAGGAGGGCCAGTTGGCCACCACCGCAACAAAAACCGCACCTAAGTCCACCCCCGCCTCCGCCGCCTCCCGCCGCACGCGCCGGACAGGACGCCGCGATCCCCTGGCCGTCAGCCTGCTCAAGCAGGATCACCGGCAGGTGGAGGAATGGTTCGACGAGTACGAGCAGCTCGAGAACGACGCCGACAAGCTGGCGCTATTCGGCAAGATCGCCCTCGCCCTGAAGGTTCACACCCAGATCGAAGAGGAAATCTTCTACCCGGCCGAACGCGGCGAGGTTGAGGACGACATGCTCGACGAGGCCTATGTGGAGCACGACGGCGCCAAGAAGCTTATCGCCGAGATTGAGGCGATGAAGCCGAGCGCCGAGTTCTATGACGCCAAGGTCAAGGTGCTCGGCGAGTACATCAAGCACCACGTCAAGGAAGAGGAACAGCCCGGCGGAATCTTCGCCCAGGCCAAGCGCGGCGATGAAGACCTCGACGCGATGGGCGAGCGGATGAAGGCCCGCAAGGAGGAGCTGATGGCGAAATTCGCGCCCGCCAAGCGGAACTAGACGCGTCGGAGGGGACGCGGCCAGACCGCGTCCCGAAGCGCGCGGTGTCGCCGCTTGCCGCGCGCTCAAGCTCGAGCGAGGTTGACCCGCTAGACGCCGCCTCTCTATGTGAGTTCAAAAAATAGACTCATGTCAGTAGGGGGCGTTGTGGGGCGTACAGGAGCCGTAAGGCGGGCGGGGCTAAGTGCGGCTTCGTCGTTGGCGTTGATCTATTGCGCCCCAACCTTGGCCTGGGCCGCCGAACCGGCCGCCGAGCCCGCCCGCGCAGCGCCGACGACCTTTCCCGCCGGCTTCTTCGCCCAGTACAATCCGATCACCGCCGCCGACATGGTGGCTAGGGTTCCGGGCTTTGAATTGCGTGACGGAGACGAACGAAGGGGCTTTGGCGCCAGCGCCGGGAACCTGCTGATCAACGGCGAGCGGCCCAGCTCGAAAACCGCCCCCTCCGAGCTGCTGAAGCGCATTCCTGCGACCAACGTCCAGCGCGTCGAGCTGCTGTCCGGCAGCGACGCCGGGGTCGACGTGCGCGGCCAGTCGCAGATCGTCAACGTGGTGGTGAACAAGGCGGCCAAGGAGGACGGCGCGGCGACCTCGTTCGTCGCCGGGCTGCGCCACATCCAGTATTCCAACCGCATTGGCTGGACGCTGCAGGCCTCGCGCACCTTCTCGCTGTCGCCGAACGCGGACCTATCCGTCGACCTGCAGGCGCCGAACACCCTGGGGCGCGGGGTGTTCGAGGAGACGCTGGCGGCCGGGTCCGGCATGGTCACCGGCTCGCGCTATCAAGTCAGCCAGGGCCGGAACGCCGGCCTCCTGGGCTCGGCCAACCTGAGTTGGCGGCCGACCGACCAGGACACGGTCAATGCGAACCTGCAGGTCCTGCCGAACTGGAACTCCAGCGAGACGGTGCAGTTCGAGGCGGCCCCCAATGGGGCGCTGAGGAGCTCGCTGTACGGGCTCACCGACTACGACAACTACTACACAGCCGAGATCGGCGGCGATTGGGAGCATCGCTTTTCGTCGTCGCTGTCGATGAAGCTGATCGGCCTGATCGCGAACGCCAGCGTCGACCAGTTCGACACTTTCGACATCCATACCGCGCCGGCGACCTACCTGACCCGGACCCAGGACCGCACGACGAGAAGCGGCGAGCGGATCGTTCGGACCCAGATCAAGTGGACGGCGTCGGACAGCCACACCGTCGAGTTCGGCGGCGAAGGCGCGTTCAATTTCCGCGACACCACCCTGGACATCATCAACCAGCCGCGCGACGGCGCGCCAGTGCACGTCCCCCTGCCCGTCGCCAATGCGCGGGTCGAGGAGATGCGCGGCGAAGTGTTCGCCTCGGACATCTGGCAGGCGAGCCCGGCGCTGACGATCGAGGGCGGGCTCAACTTCGAGTTCTCGCGGATCTCGCAGACCGGCGACCAGGAGCAGGAGCGCGAGTTCACCTATGTGAAGCCTCGGATGACGGCGACCTATGTCCTCAGCCCGCGCAACACCTGGCGGTTCAGCCTGCAGCGCGACGTGGCGCAACTGGACTTCGCCGAGTTCAGCAGCGCGGTCGATTTCGTCAACGCCTCGGCGATTCAGGGCAACCCCGACCTGGTGCCGGAGACGGCCTGGAAGGCGCGGCTGGAATGGGACACCCGGTTCGCGCAACGGATGGTGGTCACCCTGGCGGCGTTCGCAGACAAGGTGTCGGACGTTCATGACCTGGTCGATATCGGCGGCTTCGACGCCTACGGGAACATCGGCGATGGGACGCGCCTTGGGGCCGAGGTGCGCGGGACCGCGCCGCTCGCCTTCGCCGGCCTGCCCAATGCCGAGCTGCGCTTCAGCGGGCTCTACCAGCAGACCCGGGTGACCGATCCGATCACCGGAGACGAGCGGTCGTTCTCGGTGCCGCTGGAGCGGCAGGGCACGGCCTCCGGGTCGCCGACGCTCAACGCCGGCAACAAGGACTGGGCCTACCTGCTGAACTTCCGGGACAACCTACCGGGCATCTCCTCGTCGTGGGGCATGACCCTGTTCCAGTGGGCCGGCCGCACCGAGTACCGGCGCGCGGAGAGCTTCTACTATGTTCGCTCCAAGCCCCGGCTCGACGTCTATTTCGAGACGCGGCTGATCAAGCCGGTGACCGTGCGCTTCTACATCAACAACCTGCTGGTCTCGTCGGAGGAGCGGACGCGGACGTTCTTCCTTGGCGACCGGAGCTCGGACATCGTCCAGCGGTTCGAGGTGCGCGACGCCTACGGCGGACCGGAAGGGTCGCGGGCGGTCGGCATGTTGGTCTCGGGGCGGTTCTGATCAGCGGCTCCTGACCAGGCCGCTGACGCGCTTGCGCCAGGCCACGTAGGGCAACGAGACCAGGGCGGCGACCAGCAGGTAGAGCAGGACGGCGGCCGTGGCGCCCTTCATGTCGGGGAATTCCAGGCTGGCAAGGGCGACGGCCATGCCTGGGTGGCGCGAGGCGCAGGCCAGGGCGAGCACGGTGCGGTCTTCGTTGTCCGGACCGCCGAGCAGATGGCCGATCACCAGGCCGCTGACGACCACGACGACCATGGCCAGCAGCGTGCCGTCGCCGACCAGGGCCATGATCGCCCCCCAGGCGCTGGCCAGGACGAGGACGAGGCCGACCAGCAGCACCAGGGTCCCGATGCTGGCGAGGAGGCCGCTAAGGCGCTGGGCGAAACCCTTGGCCAGCAGCCCGACAATCGTGCCGGCCAGCAGCGGCAGCAGCACCGTCTTGCCGACCACGGCGATGATGTCCATCGGGTGGGCGTGCAGCGGGATGCCGAAGATCAGCTGGATCAACTCCAGGGCCAGCGGGATCCAGACGATCGCGAACAGCGCGGCCACCACCAGGAGGCTGACGGCGTAGTTGCTGTCGCCGCCGGCCTTGGTCTGCTTGCCGGGCAACAGCGGCGGGACCGGCGCCAGCGAGAGCGCGATCAACGCCGTGGAGACGGGCTGTTCGAGGCCGAGCAGCTTGACCGCGAGCACGGCGACCACCGGCATGATCAAGCTCATGGCCAGCAGCGATCGGAGCAGCAGCGCAGGCTGGCTGAAGAGCCCGACCCAGTCGCGCAGCCGGGTCTGGAGACCCAGCGCGAACACGATGAGCATGATGCTGAGACCGAGCACCATCGGGACTATCTGCGACAGGCTCATGTCCGGCTCTCCTGCGTGCGGGCGCCTTGACTGCACGCCCGCCGCGAGAAGCCGTCAATCAGGCCGAACCCTTCCGCCGGGATCAGGGAGCAGGCGACTCCACCGGCGCAAGGACCGCGGCGGGCTGGCGCACCTCACGGTCCCAGACGTAGCCGAACAGGGTGACGGTGGTGATGGCCACGGCCAGCAGCGCCCGCAGCCAGAAGCGCGAGAAGCCGGACAGCAGGGCGACGATCACCCCGCACAGGCCGGCGGCGACGCTGGTCAGGGCGATGCGCGGGGCCCACTCGAAGGCGATCATCTCGCCGGCGCGCGGATCGAGCAGGCCCAGTTGCGCCCCGCCCAGCCCGACGCAGACCATCAGGGCCGGCGCCAGGGCGATCAGTGTGGCGAAGTGCAGGTAGGTGTCGGCGAAGCCGCTCGACACCGCTCCGCCCCGGCGCGGCGCGGCCGGCGGGACTGGCGCGGGTCGAGGGGGCGCAGGTTGAGCCAGCTCGGAAGCCGGCTCAGGCCCGGTCAACTCCGCCGAAAAGGGCGCGGGGCGTCCGCCGGGGCCTCCCCTTGCGGGGGTGCTGCGGCGGGCGTGGCCGGGCGGTCGAACGCCTGGTCAGGCCCCGGCGTCCAGTGCAGCCAGGCGCCGTCGTCATGGCCGTGACCGTGCGCGGCCTGCCGTTCGGGCGCGTAAATCTTCGGCTCGGGCGGGGCGGCCAGGGCCACCGCGCCGCTGGGCGAGTTGGCGGTCGGCAGGACGTAGTCCTTCATCCGGTCGCGGATGACCTTCTTGTCGATCTTGCCGGTGGCGCCGAGCGGGATCTCGTCCACGAAGAGCACGTCGTCGGGCATCCACCACTTGGCGATCTTGCCCTCGAGGAACTGCAGGAACTCCTCCTTGGAGGCGGTCTCGCCGGCGTTCAGCTTGACCAGCAGCAGCGGCCGCTCGTCCCACTTGGGGTGGAAGACGCCGATGACTGCGGCCAGCTCGGCCTTGGGGTGGCCGGCAGCGAGGTTCTCGATCTCGATCGAGGAGATCCACTCGCCGCCCGACTTGATCACGTCCTTGGCGCGGTCGGTGATCTGCATGAAGCCATGCTCGTCGAGGGTGGCGACGTCGCCGGTGTCGAAGAAGCCGGCCTCGTCGAGGATGTCGCCACCCTCGGCCTTGAAATACTTCCCGACCACGAACGGGCCGGCGACCTTCAGGCGGCCGAAGGTGGAGCCGTCGTGCGGCAGCGGCTGTTCCGCGTCATCGACCAGGCGCAGCTCGATGCCCAGCGGGGCGCGGCCCTGCTTCAGCTTGAACTGCAGCTGGGCCTCGGGGTCCATGGCCGCAATCTTGTGGTTCGGAGTGGCCTGGGTGCCGAGCGGCGAGGTCTCGGTCATGCCCCAGGCGTGGGTGACGTCGACGCCGAACTCGTCGCGGAAGCCGCGCACGATGTTCTCGGGCACCGCCGAGCCGCCGATGACGACACGCTTGAGGGTGGTCAGCTTGCCGTTGGTGGCGCGCAGGTGCTGCAGCAGCATCTGCCAGACGGTCGGCACAGCGGCCGAGAAGGTGACGCCCTCGGTCTCCAGCAGTTCATGCACCGAGGCGCCGTCCAGCTTCTGGCCCGGCATGACCAGCTTGGCGCCGACGGCCGGGGCGGAGAAGGCCAGGCCCCAGGCGTTGGCGTGGAACATCGGCACCACCGGCAGCACGGTGTCGGTCGCCTTGATGCCCAGCACGTCGGACCCCATGGTCACCAGGGTGTGCAGGAAGTTCGAGCGGTGCGAGTAGAGCACGCCCTTCGGATTGCCGGTGGTGCCCGAGGTGTAGCAAAGGCCCGCGGCGGTGTTCTCGTCGAAGCCGCCCCAGGTGAACTCGGCCGAGGCGCCCGCCAGCAAGGTCTCGTAGGCCAGGGCGCCGGGCAGTTGGTCGCCCAGGTGCGCCTCGTCGGAGAGGACGATGAAGTGCTTCACGCCGGGGATCTGGTCGCGGATGGCGGCCAGGATCGGCAGGAAGGTCAGGTCGGTGATGATGACCTTATCTTCGGCGTGATTGATGATGTAGACGAGCTGCTCGGCGAACAGGCGCGGATTGAGCGTGTGGCAGACCGCGCCCATGCCCATGATGCCGTACCAGGCTTCGATGTGGCGGGCGGTGTTCCAGGCCAGGGTGGCGACGCGGTCGCCGGGCTGGACGCCCAGGGCGGCCAGGGCGTTGGACACCTTCTTGGCGCGCTCGTGAACTTCGCCGTAGGAGGTGCGGACGATGGGCCCCTCGACCGAGCGGCTGACGATCTCGCGGCCGCCGTGCCAGGCCTTGGCGTGGTCCAGGATCTTGTCGACCGTCAGCGGCCAGTCCTGCATCAAGCCTTGCATCACGTACTTCCTCCCGACGTACTCTTTTGTGGGAGGCAAGCTAGATTCACCAAGTGTGCAATGCAACGCGCGCAGGCCGGCATGCGTCGATACGGTGAACGGCGGCGACGAAACCGTCCGTTGACTTTGCAGGCCCGGTCCTATCGAAGGGCCGACTTCTTCCCTCCAGGCATGAGGCCCTCGTGGATCAGTTCGACGTCGTGGTGATCGGCGCCGGGGCGGCCGGCATGATGTGCGCCATCGAAGCCGGCAAGCGCGGCCGCAAGGTGCTGGTGATCGATCACGCCGCCGCGCCGGGCGAGAAGATCCGCATCTCAGGCGGCGGGCGCTGCAACTTCACCAACATCAACGCCGCGCCGGCCAACTTCATCTCGGCCAATCCGCACTTCGCGATCTCGGCCCTGCGCCGCTACACCGCCAAGGACTTCATCGCCTGGGTCGAGCGACACGGCGTCGCCTATCACGAGAAGACCTTGGGCCAGCTGTTTTGCGACGGCTCGGCCAAGGAGATCATCGCCATGCTGACCGGCGAGATGCGGTCGGCTGGCGTGACCCTGCGTCTGAAGACCACCGTCGAGCAGGTCGAGCAGGAAGACGAGGGCTTCAGCCTGACGACCAGCGGCGGGCCGGTGACCTGCGCCACGCTGGTGATCGCCAGCGGCGGCAAGTCGATTCCGAAGATGGGCGCCACGGGCTTCGGCTACGACATCGCCCGGCAGTTCGGCCTGGACATCGTCGAGACCCGGCCCGCCCTGGTCCCGCTGACCTTCGAGATCGGGATGCTGGAGCGGCTGAAGCCGCTGGCGGGCGTGGCGGTGGACGCGGTGGTGTCCTGCGGCAAGACCAAGTTCGCCGAGGCGATGCTGTTCACCCATCGCGGGCTTTCGGGCCCCTCGATCCTGCAGATCTCGTCCTACTGGCGCGAGGGCCAGGCGATCACTGTCGACATGGCGCCTGGCGTCGACATCGCCGCGACCTTGAAGGCGGCGCGTCAGAACCGCGGCAAGCAGGCGGCGCTCACGGTGCTGAGCGAGCACCTGCCGCGACGGCTGGCCCAGATGATCCTCGACGACGCGGCCGCGCCCGCGAACGCCGGCGACCTCTCGGACAAGGCCATCGGCCGGATCGGCACGGCGGTGAATGCCTGGACGGTCAAGCCGGTCGGCTCGGAAGGCTATCGGACTGCCGAAGTGACCTTGGGCGGCGTCGACACCAACGGCCTGGAGTCCAAGACCATGCAGGCCAAGGCCGTACCGGGGCTCTACTTCATCGGCGAGGTGGTCGACGTCACCGGCTGGCTGGGCGGCTATAACTTCCAGTGGGCGTGGTCGTCCGGCTGGGTGGCCGGACAGTCGGTTTAGGGGCCATCGAGTTCCTCCCCTCATGGGGGAGGTGGATCGGCGCGCAGCGCCGAGACGGAGGGGGACTGCTCTCAACCGGCAAAGTCGAAGCCCCCCTCAGTCAGCCATGCGGCTGACAGCTCCCCCAGCGGGGGAGCAACTCGACCTTCATTAGGCCAGCGGCGAGCCGCCGTGGGTGATCGACCAGGCCTCCGCGGCGTCCTGGGCCGGGCCGGAAGCGTCGACGGCGATCCAGTCGATCGGGCCGACGTCGCGGTCGAGCTGCATCTGCAGGGTGGCGACGGTGGCGTCGGAGGCGTCCCCTTCCCGGCCCTCGATGCGCTGGGCCAGCACCTCGGGCGAGGCCTGCAGCCAGACGCCGTGGAATGGCACGCCGGCGTCCTTGGCCAGGGCTTCGACCCGGCCGCGCAGCTCCGGCTGGATGAAGGTGGCGTCGACGACCACGGCGCGGCCGGCGTCCAGCAGGGCGCGGGCTTCGCGAAACAGGGTGTCGTAGACGTCGTTGTAGAAGGCCGGCGAGTAGACGCTGGACGGCAGCGACGCGGTGGGCGCCACGCCGAGCAGGCGCTTGCGGATCTCGTCTGTGCGCAACACCACTGCGCCAGGCGAGGCGCCGAGGCCCGGCGCGATCAGCCGCGCGAAGGTGGACTTGCCGGAACCTGAGAGGCCGCCGACCGCAGTCAGCTTCGGCGGCGGCGGGGAAAGGTGGCGCAGACCGGCGTCGAGATAGGCGCTGGCGGCCTCAAGGTCGCCGCTGTGGGCCTGGACGTGGGTGCGCACCCCGGCGCGGACCGCCATCATCAGCGGCAGGGCGGCGAGGCCTTCCAGAAGTTCAGCGCCGAAACCGCGGAGGCCTTCATCGAGATAGGCCGACAGCACCCGCACCGCCGCGTCGCGGCGGCGGCGGAAGTCGAGGTCCATCAACAGGAAGGCCATGTCGTACTGCACGTCGATGTCCGACAGGACGTCGTTGAACTCGATGCAGTCGAAGAGGACCGGCTTGCCGTCCTCCAGCAGGATGTTCCCCAGGTGCAGGTCGGCGTGGCACTGGCGTGCAAAGCCGGCGGCGCGGCGCGCGTCGAGCAGCGGCTCGCGGCGGAAATACTCGGCGTCGGTGGCGGCGATCAGCGCCTCGACCCGCTCGTGGCCGAGCTTGGAGGCCAGCTCGCGGATCAGCTTGGCGTTGGAGTCGATGGTGTACTTCAGCGCCTTGCCGCCGCCGCCCTGCGGTCGCAGCTCGGCGCGGGCGTGGACTGCAGCGACCTCGCGGCCCAGGGCGTCGGCCAGTTTGCCGTCCACCGCCCAGGGTCGGGCGGCGAGCACGAAGCTCTCGTCGAAGCGGCGCATCTCCAGCGCGTACTCGACGACCGCGCCCGGGCCGTCCAGCTCCAGGCCGCCGCCGCTCGCGCGGGTGATCTGGCGCACCGAGCGGTAGATGTCCGAGGTGGCGGCGCGGTTGAAGCGCAGCTCGCGCTCCAGCGCCCAGTGCCGCAATTCCAGGGTCGAGTAGTCCAGGAAGCCGAGGTCGACCCGTTTCTTGACCTTGAAGGCGGTGTCGCCGGCCAGGAACACCCAGGCGCAGCCGGTCTCGATCTTCTTCTCGGAGTCGCCCTCCAGCCAGGCGACGACTTCGGCCTCTTCGGCGTCGGTCACGGATAGAGGCGCTGGGTGGTCCAGCCTTCGGCGACGCGGGTGAAGACCAGGCGCTCGTGCAGCCGGAACGGGCGGTCACGCCAGAACTCGATCACCTCGGGCTGGACGCGGTAGCCGGACCAATGCGGCGGGCGGGTCACCTTGCCGATGCCGAACTTCAGGCCGACCTCGGCGATGCGCTTTTCCAGCGCCAGGCGGTCTGGCAGGGCCTGGCTCTGCTCCGAGGCCCAGGCGCCGATCTGGGCCGGACGCGCACGGGTGGCGAAATAGGCGTCGGCTTCCTCCGGCGTCGTCGGGATCACCGTGCCGCGGACCCGCACCTGGCGGCGCAGCGACTTCCAGTGGAACAGCAGGGCGGCCTTGGGATTGGCCGCCAGCTGGCGGCCCTTGGCGCTGCCGAGATTGGTGTAGAACACGAAGCCGTCTGGGCCGGCGTCCTTGAGCAGCACCATGCGAACGTCGGGCATGCCGGCGTCGTCGACGGTGGCTAGGGCCATGCCGTTGGCGTCGTTCGGCTCCTTGGCCACGGCCTCGTGCATCCATTCTGAGAACAGCTCGAATGGATCCTGGGCGGCCAGCAGCGGCGGCGGCTGCGCCGCCGTCACCTGACGGACGTACTCGTCCTCGCTGGGCGAGGGAGGGATTTCGGCCTTGTCGCTCATGGCGCGGATATAGCGCGTACCGGCGCGCTTGCCATGCTTAACGCGCCGTTGACCACGTCCGCGTCAGAGTTTGCGAATGGCCACGCCACAGTCACCCTCGATGGACAGGAAGCGGGCGCGTGTGGTGCTGGGCGTAGGCCAAGCCGCGACGCCCGCCGAGCTACGCCGCGCGTTTCGCGAGGCGGCCAAGCAGGCCCACCCCGACCGGCCCGGCGGCGACGCCGAGCAGTTCCGCCAGGTGGTCGAGGCCTACCGCCTGCTGGGCGAGCAGCCGCCGGCCGACCGCATCATCCAGCCGCCAACCGTCAGCTATCCAGCCGCCGGCGACAGCATCCTGCCGATCACCCCGATGCTGGCCCTGAACGGCGGGGTCGTGCTGCACGAGACGCCGGACGGGCGGGGCCTGAAGATCACCCTGCCCGCCGGCCTGCGCAGCGGCGACACCTTGCGAGCCGGACGCGAGATGTTCGAGATCGCGGTGCGCGGCGACGGCCAGATGATGGTCCGCGGCCACGACATCTGGCTGACCACGCCGCTGCACCCTCACGTGCTGGCCCAGGGCGGCCGAGTGTCGGTGGACACCCCGCTAGGCCGCCGGGTGGTCTGGATCACCAGAAGGGCCGCCGAGCGCGGGTTGATCCGGCTGGTCGGTCAGGGCCTGCCGGCGCGGGGCGACCACCCGGAAGGCCACCTGTTCCTGCGGCTGACCGCCCAGGCCCGCACCATCGACACCGCCACCAAGGCCCTACGCCGCCGCTTCGCCGCCGCGTGGGCGGCCTAGCCGCGCTCTAGCCTTGAGCCAGCCACGGCTTTAAGAACCCCGCCATGTCGCACAACACCTTCGGCCATCTGTTCCGCGTCACCACCTGGGGCGAAAGCCACGGGCCGGCCCTGGGCTGCGTCATCGACGGCTGCCCCCCCGGCATCGGCCTGACACCCGAAGAGGTGCAGGTGTGGCTCGACCAGCGCCGACCCGGCCAGGGCAAGTTCGTCACCCAGCGCCAGGAGCCGGACGCGGTCAGGATCCTGTCCGGCGTGTTCCAGGACGAGCGCACCGACGGCCAGGTGACGACCGGCACGCCGATCTCGATGCTGATCGAGAACGTCGACCAGCGCTCGCGCGACTATGGCGAAATCGCCACCCAGTTCCGACCTGGCCACGCCGACTACACCTACTTCGCCAAGTACGGCGTGCGCGACTATCGCGGCGGCGGACGTTCCTCGGCGCGAGAGACCGCTGCGCGAGTGGCGGCCGGAGCCGTGGCCCGCAAAATCATCAAGGGCGTCACGGTCCGCGCCGCCGTGGTGCAGATCGGTCCCCACGCCATCGACCGCAGCCGCTTCGACTGGGACCAGCGCCACGAGAACCCATTCTGGTGCCCCGACGCCCAGATGGTGGCGATCTGGGAAGAGCACCTGGAGAAGGTGCGCAAGGCCGGTTCGTCGACCGGCGCCATCGTCGAGGTGGAGGCGATCGGCGTGCCGCCCGGCTGGGGCGCGCCGGTCTACGGCAAGCTGGACGCCGAACTGGCGGCGGCGCTGATGTCGATCAACGCCGCCAAGGGGGTGGAGATCGGCGCGGGCTTCGCCTCGGCCGCCTTCTCCGGCGAAGAGAACGCCGACGAGATGCGGATGGGCAATGACGGTCAGCCGCTGTTCCTGTCCAACAGCGCCGGAGGCATACTGGGCGGCATCTCGTCCGGCGCGCCGGTGGTGGCGCGCGTCGCCTTCAAGCCGACCTCCTCGATCCTAACCCCGCGCCGCAGCCTCAACGAGGCGGGCGAAGAGGTCGAACTGCGCACCAAGGGCCGCCATGATCCGTGCGTGGGCCTGCGCGCCGTTCCCGTGGTGGAGGCGATGGCCGCCTGCGTGCTGGCCGACGCCTTCCTGCGCCATCGGGCCCAGACCGGCGGCGGGGCTTTCACCCCCGGTCAAGCTAGACCTTAGGTCGCACGCTCCAGAAACTATCTTCTGGCGATAAGAACATTTTGCAGCGCCCACGAATATAGGTCGCAGACCGGTGTTTTTTGGATTGACCCGCAAAGTTACACGCTTGTAATCAGCCCTTACCGAGGGGCGGATTGTTCGAGTCGTCGGCAGTTTGTCAGCCACCACCCGGCATCAAGTGTGAAGCACATGCGCCTGGATCGCCTCAAAGTACTTGTGGTCGATGACAACAAGCATACGCGGCAGATGCTTGCGCAGATCCTCCGCGCGCTCGGCATCCACCAGATCTACGAGGCCGGCGACGCCGAAGGACTGCAGGCGCTGCGCAACCACGCCGCCGACATCGTGCTGACCGACCTGGCCATGGAGCCGCTGGGCGGCATCGAGTTCGTACGCCTGTTGCGCACCTCGCCGGAGAGCCCAAACCCGCTAATTCCGGTGATCATGATCACCGGCCACTCGACCGTGAAGGCGATCCGCGACGCCCGCGACGCCGGGGTGAACGAGTTCATGGCCAAGCCGATCACCGCCCGCGGGGTGATCGAGCGCCTGGTCCAGGTGGTCGATCACGCACGCCACTTCGTCCGCGCCGGGGACTATTTCGGTCCCGATCGCCGGCGGCGTGTCGATCCCAAACACGAGGGTCCATGGCGGCGGGTCGGCGACAGCGACAATGTGCGCGCCCTTGAGATCTGAAGCTGCCACCATTTGGTGACCTTCCACCGCTAGGCCGGGCGCATATCCGTTGGAGTGCGCCGATGCCGATCTTCCGCCTAGCCTTGCTGTGCGCCCTCGCCCTGCCTCTGTCCGGCTGCCTGGCCATGGCGGTCGGCGGCGCGGTGGTGGGAACCGCCGTCGGCGTCACCGGCGCAGCCGTGGGGGTGACCGCCAAGGGCGTCGGCATGGTCGCCGGGGCGGTTATCCCGGACGGCGACGACAAGGACGACAAGAAGCAAAAGTGAAGATCCCAGCGCCCACGGCGTCCCGACCGGCCTTGACACTGACCCCAGGTCAGTAGTTAATGACCCTCAGTCAGTTGAGAGCGATCGATGGACAAGCGTCCGAGGCGCCGCCTCCAACCCGAGGCGCGAAAACTGGAAATTGTCGAGGCGGCCGAGCGCCTGATCCACGCCCATGGCTCACAGGTGCGGGTCGAGGACGTGGTCCGCGAAGCGGGCGTCGCCAAGGGCACCTTCTTCCTCTACTTCCCGAGCTGGGACGACCTGCTTGAGACCGTGCGCGAACGGCTCGTTTCCGACTTCGACGCCGCCAATCCGCTGCCGACCGAGGTCGATGGGCCGATTGACTGGCCGGCGCTCGTCGAGGCTCAAGCCTGCGCCTTCATCGACTTCACCCTCTCGCGTCGCGGGTTTGGCGAGGCGGTGTTCCATTCGGATTTCGCCGAGCGACGTCCGCTGGCCGACAACGGCATCCTGCGGATCACAGCGGTGATCCGCGCCGGACAGGAGGCCGAGGCCTTCGGGCCGGTCGATCCAGAACCCACCGCGCGCCTGCTCTTCGCCGCGATCCATGAAGCCTCGGACGCCCTCGCCGCCGGCGCCGACCGCGCCGCCACATTGGCCGCTTTGCAGAACCTGCTGCGACGCTGCCTCGCACCTTGAAAGCTTGCATCACACCAAGGAGGAACACCGATGAGTGAGAGCCCTGTGAACGTGCGGTACATGGTCAACGACGTGATGGAGTCCGCCAGCTGGTACGTCGACAAGCTTGGTTTCAGCCGGCTCCCCAATGCGTCGCCAGCCTTCGCGGCCGTGGAGCGCGGACCGCTCAGGCTTCTGCTGAGCGGCAAGATGAGCTCGGCCGGCCGGCCCATGCCGGACGGCCGGCAACCTGAGCCCGGCGGCTGGACCCGCTTCCAGATCATCGTCGAGGATATCGGCGCTGAGGCTGAACGGCTGCGGGCCGACGGCGTCAAGTTCCGTAATGACATCATCGTCGGGCCCGGAGGGTCGCAGATCCTGGCCGAAGACCCCTCCGGCAATCTGGTCGAGCTGTTTCAGCCCGCGAAGCTAGCCTAGGACCGCCCGGCCGACGCCGAAGCACGCCCCGGCCGCCACCACCGCGACCGGCGGCGATCGAAACGCGATGAGCAAGGCGAAGCCCGCCATGACCGCCAGGAAATCCAGGCGGTCATGGACGGCGCTGGTCCAAAGCGGGTCATAGAGGGCGGCCGCAAGAATACCCACCACGGCGGCGTTGACCCCGCGCATGGCGGCCTGCGCCGCAGGCCGGACGCGAAGTTGGCTCCAGAAGGGCAACGCCGCCAGCAGGGCGAGCAGCCCCGGCAGGAAGATCGCCACCAGGCCCAGCAAGGCGCCGACCACGCCGTTGGGCGGATGGCGCATCACCGCGCCCAGATAGGCGGCGAAGGTGAAGAGCGGCCCGGGAACCGCCTGCGCGGCGCCGTAGCCCGCAAGGAAGCTCTCGCTGTCCACCCAGCCTGGCTCGACGACGGCCTCGTTCAACAGCGGCAGCACCACGTGACCGCCGCCGAACACCAGGGCTCCGGATCGGTAGAAGGCGTCGAAATAGGCCAGCGCAGGGTTGGCCGTCGCCGCCGCGACCAGCGGGCCGCCGATCAGCAGGATCAGGAAGAGCGCGAGCGCGGCGACGCCGAACGCCGGCGGTATGGTGAGGACAAGGGCGTCCCGGACGGGCGCCGCACCGTTGCGGCACAACAGCAGGCCGGCGAGACAGCCCATCCCGATCGCGGCGAGCTGTCCGAGGGTGGCTGAGGCCGCCATCACTAGCGCGACGGCGGCCAGCGCGATCCCTGCCCGTCGGGCGTCCGGCGTCAGGGTCCTGGCCATTCCGACTACGGCCTGGGCCACGATGGCGACGGCGACGAGCTTGAGCCCGTGCAGCAGGCCCTGGCCGAGCGAGCCCCGCATGGCCCCTGCCCAGAAGGCGAAGGCGGTCAGAACGATCGCGGACGGAAGGGTGAAGCCTATCCAGGCTGCGAGCGCCCCCAACGGGCCGGCGCGCATGAGGCCGATGGCGAAGCCCACCTGGCTGGAGGCCGGACCCGGCAGAAACTGGCAGAGCGCCACCAATTCGGCGTAGGCCGCTTCGCTGAGCCATTGGCGTCGGACGACGAACGCCTCACGGAAATAGCCGAGATGGGCGATCGGCCCGCCAAATGAACTGAGGCCCAGCCGCAGGAAGACGGCGAGCACTTCGGGCCAGCGCCCACGGCGGACAGCGGCGTCAGCCGCAGCGCTTTCGTTCATGGCGCGATGCTAGCACCTGCGCACGTCGGAGCGATGACCGAACTGGCCTGCTAGGCGACCGCCATCGCGCAGCTTTCGCCGATGGTCGGGCGGGAGACGACGATCCGCGAGAGGCCCGGGAATTGCGGCTGCAGGCGCTGGGCGAAGTACATGCAGATGTGCTCCAGGGTCGGACGCTCGAGGCCGGGCTTCTCGTTGAGCAGGCCATGGTCGAGTTCAGCGGCGACCGCCTTCAGCGCGCCATCGAGGTCGGCGAGGTCGGCGACCCAACCCACCGGCTCCTGCTGAACGCCGCGCACGGTGGCCTCCACCTTGAAGGAGTGGCCATGCAGGTTCTTGTAGGGCCGGTGATCGGGCCCTTCGCTGAAGTAATGCGCCGCATCGAAGGTCGCGGCCTTGGTGATCTCGAAGACGGGCTGGGTCATGTCGCAGGGTCTGGGGCGTCCGGCCGCGCGTGCGCGCGTGTCACGGAATGCCGAGGTACTTGTGAGTTTGGACGCTTAAACGCCACCGAGGGTGCGCAAGGCAATAGGCGATCGCCGCCTCGGTGTTCGCCATGCGGTCGGGACCGTCCATCGGCTGCAGCAGGAAACGCTCGAAATCCAGGTGTTCAAAACTCGCGGGATCGACGCCGACCTGGGGATAGACGAGCTTCAGTTCCTGCCCGCGGGTCTGGACCACGGCGGCGTCCGCCTTGGGACTGACGCAGACCCAGTCGATCCCGTCGGGCGCCTGGAGGGTGCCGTTGGTCTCCAACGCGATGCGGAACCCCTTGGCGTGCAAGGCCTCGATCAGCACCGGATCGACCTGCAGCAGCGGCTCGCCGCCCGTGCAGACCACCAGCCGATGCTCCGGGCCGCCGGTCCAGGCCGCTTCCACCCCCTCAGCCAGCGCCTCGGCCGTGGCGAAGCGGCCGCCGCCCTCGCCGTCCATGCCGACAAAGTCGGTGTCGCAGAATGTGCAGACCGCCTTGGCGCGATCCTCTTCCCTTCCCGACCACAGGTTGCATCCCGCAAAGCGGCAGAACACCGCGGGCTGGCCGGCCTGGCCGCCCTCGCCCTGAAGGGTCAGGAAGATCTCTTTGACCGCGTAACTCATGCTTCAAGCACCGGGCGCCCGGCGGCGACCCACTCGTTCCAGCCCTTGGCGCGAAGTTCGCAGGCCGGGCAGTCGCCGCAGCCGTAGCCCCAGGCGTGAGGCTCGCCACGCGTTCCGCGGTAACAGGTATGGCTGTCTTCGACGATCAGCGCGACCAGCGCCTCGCCGCCCAAGCCCTTGGCAAGGCTCCAGGTTTCGGCCTTGGTCAGGCGCATCAGCGGTGTCTCGACCACGAAGTCCTGGGCCATGCCGAGATTCAGCGCGGCCTCGAGGGCGTCCAGCGTGTCGCGTCGGCAGTCCGGGTAGCCGGAGAAATCGGTTTCGCACATCCCTCCTACTAGAAAACGCAGACCGCGACGATCCGCCAAGGCGGCCGCGTAGGTCAGGAAGACCAGGTTGCGGCCGGGCACGAAGGTGTTGGGCAGGCCCTTCTCGGTGACCTCGAAGGCCCGCTCCTGCGTCATCGCCGTCTCGCCGACGGCGCCAAAGCCCTTGAGGTCGAGGACGTGATCCTCGCCGAGGCGGCCGGCCCATTGCGGGAACCCGGCGCGAAGGGCTTCGCGAACCACAGAACGCTGTTCCATCTCGACGCCGTGACGTTGGCCATAGTCGAAACCGACGGTCTCCACATGGTCGTAACGAGCCAGGGCCCAGGCCAGGCAGACGCTGGAATCCTGGCCGCCGGAGAACAGGACAAGTGCGCGGGAACGGGGTGAAGCTTGCTCCATCAGCCCCATATGCGCGTCCGCGGGCCAAACCGGAAGCCCGGTGCGTCGAGTCTTCGCGGCCCTCGCCATACCGAGTGCTTGAAGATCAATTCGCTAGGCCAGATCTCGCGGACGCAGCAATTCCAATACGGTCAAGCTTGTAGTGTTCGCACCCGCACAACTGCAACCCCTACCCAGAATTGCGAGTTTTCGATTCCTTGGTATTTACGCCACAGCCAGTGCTCAGTTTTAATATTACCGGTGATAACTTAACGACGTCACGTTGACAGACTCCACAACTACGCGAGAGCCTGTTGATGTCGGGGGAGGGGCCGCCAGCCCTTAGACGAATTCTCGTGCGGCGATGCAGACGTACCGGGCCGGTATGTAGAGAGTTCCGGGCGTCTTGGGAGGAACCTGGAATGTTGAACACTCTGCATTTGCGGAGCCTGCTGGTGGTGGGCGCTTCCGCCGCCGCCCTCAGTTCTATTGCGTCGCCTGTCTTCGCCCAGTCCGTCATCGAAGAATTGGTCGTCACGGCGCAGCGCCGCGAACAGGCCCTGCAAGACGTTCCCGTCGCCGTTTCCGCCTTCTCTGAGGATTCACTGCGGACGCAGCGCCTCGATGGCGGCCAGAACCTGCTTCAAGCTATTCCGAACGTGAACTTCTCGCGCTCGAACTTCGGCGGTTACAACTTCTCGATCCGCGGCATCGGCACCAAGGTTGTCGGCAGCGGCGAGGCCGGGGTCAGCTTCCACCAGAACAACAGCCCGCTCACCGCCAACCGCCTAGCCGACGCCGAATTCTACGACGTGGAGCGGGTCGAAGTGCTGCGGGGCCCGCAGGGCACGCTCTACGGCCGTAACGCCACCGGCGGCGTGGTCAACATCATCACCAACAAACCGATCGTCGGCGACTCCAGCGCCAGCGGCTGGCTGACCGGCGAATACGGCAACTTCAACACCACGCGACTGCGCGGCGCGGTCAACATCCCGCTGACCGACAACATGGCCGTCAGGGCCGCCGCCGCCTGGATCCAGCGCGACGGCTTCGGTGAAAACACCTACACCGGCAACGACGCCGACGACCGGGACATCACCTCGACCCGCCTGTCGTTCCGCTTCAGCCCGAACGAATGGCTCGACGCCACCGCGCTGTGGGAACACTTCAACGAGAAGGACCACCGTTCGCGGATCGGCAAGCAGCTCTGCATCCCCGACCCGGGCCCGGTGGCGATCGGCGGGGTGCCGACCGGCGCCAACCAGAACTTCTTCAGCCAGGGCTGCCTCCCCGGCACCCGCTATCAGGACTCCGCCTACGGGGCGGTCAACTCGGTGGCGACCCTCGGTGGCCTGCTCGCCCAGCTCGGCGGCCTGTCCAACGGCAACCTGAACGAAGGCAAACTGCAGGATCACGACCTGCGCAACATCGAGTCGACGATCGACCCGATCTACCAAGGCCAGCAGGACTTCTTCCAGATCGACGTGGCGGTGCGGGTCACCGAGGAACTGACCCTGGCCTCGCTGACCAGCCTCAACCAGAACGAAGGCTACAGCTACCAAGACTACAACCGCATCGTCGGCACCCGCGGCTTCTCGCCCACGGGGGCGATGAACCTGGTGGCGCCGGGCGGCTTCTTCAATGACCCGCAGGTCGGCCGCGACAACAAACTGCGCTCCTTCGACTACGGGGCCGGCACCAGCAAGGAATTCACCCAGGAGTTCCGGCTGTATTCGGCCTATGAAGGGGCGTGGAACTTCAACGTCGGCGGCATCTACACGAAATTCCGCTCGATCACAGACTACTACGTGTTCTCCAACTCCCTGACGGCCTTCGCCGAGCTCAACAACCTGGCCGGCATTCCGCACATCTTCCCGTTCTATGTGGATCCGAACTTCCCGCCCTCGGACAACGAAGGCCGCAACTACTTCGACTCCCGCGGCCAAAACCTGACCAAGTCCGCCGCCGTGTTCGGTGAAGTTTACTGGGACGCGACGGACACCCTGAAGTTCACCCTGGGTCTGCGTCAGACCAAGGACGAGAAGACCCTCTACAGCACCCCGATCACGCTGCTGGCCGGTCCCACCAAAACCGCGCCCCCGCCGGGTTCCGGCGTGATCCTAAACCCGAACTTCACCGGCGGCCGCGGCGCGGCCCCAGCGATCAAGGTCGACTACGAGAACGACGCCACGACCGGGCGCGTCAACGCCACCTGGTCGCCGGAGCTGAGCTTCACCGAGCAGTCGATGTTCTACGCCAGCTACTCGCGCGGCTATAAGGCGGGCGGCTTCAACACCCCCTGCGACACCACCACGCCAGGCTGCGGCGCAGTGACCAGCAGCTTCGATCCAGAACAGGTCGACGCCTTCGAAGTCGGCACGAAGAACACGCTGCTGAACGGCAGCCTGATCCTCAACCTGACCGGCTTCTACTACAATTATAAGGGCTATCAGATCTCCAAGATCGTGAATAAGTCCTCGCAGAACGAGAACGTCGACGCGAAGATCAAGGGCCTGGAACTGGAGTCCATCTGGGAACCGGTCACCAACCTGCGCTTCAACATGCAGGCCGGCTGGCTGGACACCGAGATCGAGACCGGAACATCGATCGACCTGCTCAACCGGACCCAAGGCGATCCCACCCTGACCTTGGTGAAGGCTTCGGACGGCTCCAATTGTGTCGCCAACACAGCCGGTGTCGCCGCGCTGCTGGTGGTGGCCCCGTCGGCGGTGCTGGGGATCTGCTCGGGCCTGCCGGCCGCTCTGGCCGGTCCGCTAGGCATTTACAACTACGGCGCCGGGGTCGAAACCGCCCCGGCCTTCGTGAACAACGCGCCGGGCGTAAACACCGTGGCCAATATCGGCCAGGGCCACGCGGTGTCGCTGGAAGGCAAGCAACTTCCGAACGCCCCGGAATGGACCTTCGCGTTCGGCGCCCAGTACACCTTCGAGTTCGACAACGGCTGGGAGGCGATCCTGCGCGGCGACTACTACCGCCAGGCCGACAGCTACTCCCGGATCTTCAACACCGAGAGCGACGAGCTTGAGGGCTATCAGAACATCAACGCGACCCTGACCTTCACCAACAAGGACTGGGACATGGATATTCAGATCTACGGCAAGAACCTCAGCGATGAGATGCCGATCACCGACCTCTACCTGACCGACGACTCGTCGGGCCTGTTCACCAACACCTTCACGACCGAGCCCCGCCAGTACGGGATCGGGATCACGAAGCGGTTCTAGTAGTAGCAGTACAGCCAGACGTACCCACTGAAAGGGGCGGCAGGATCACCTGCCGCCCCATTTTTGTGCGCGATCGTCAAAATCGCGGCCAAGATTTCTGCGGAGCCGGTATGACGGCGGCCAGCCGGCCCAACATTGGAAAACCCCTTATTTCATTTTGATTCACGATTGCGTCAAAGAACGCCGATCACTTTTGCGCCTTGAATTTGAAAACGCGGTATTTCCGCCACAGATGGCCGAAAGCTGGCGGCGTCCCGGGCGAGATCCCAAGACGTCACATTGACGGCGCGCCAGCGGACGCAGAGTTTCCGCCGCCTAGGCGCCTCCCCGCGCCCTGAACCCCTGCACATCATGCGGGCGGAGAGGACGCAGCGCCTCCCGTCCTGGAAGGATACTTGATGTCTACCAACGCACCGCGTCTGCGGACGCTGCTGGCGCTCAGCGCCTCGGTTCTGACGCTCTCGGCGATTTCCGCCCCGGCCGCCATGGCCCAGGAAGACGACGACTTCCAGATCGAAGAACTGGTCGTCACCGCCGAAAAGCGGGAACAGGCTCTGCAGGACGTGCCGGTGGCCGTCTCGGCCTACACGGCCGAGCAGCGCGACGTGCGCGGCATGACCGGCATCCAGGACTTCGTGAACTTCACGCCCGGAATGAACTATTCGGGCACCGACCGCGTGTCGCTGCGCGGCGCCGGCCGCAACACCTTCTACATCGGCAACGACCCGGGCGTAGCCGCCTACACCGATGGCTTCTACTCGGCCTCCTCGTCGGAACTCTTCAAGAGCTCGCTGTTCGTCGAGCGCACCGAGATCCTGCGCGGTCCGCAGGGCACCCTCTATGGCCGCAACGCCATGGGCGGCGCGCTGAACACCATCTCCAAGCGCCCCTCGCACGACTTCTCGGGCGAGATCCGCGCCGGCTGGGGCAACTTCGAACGCTCGAAGATCGAAGGCGCCGTCTCGATCCCGGTGACCGACAACCTGCGCTTCAAGGTCGGCGGCTCCCAGGACTGGCAGCGCGAAGGCTTCATCGACAACATCGGCGGGGCCAATGACGGCGGCACCATCAAGCGCACCTATTTCGAGGTCCAGGCCGAAGCCGAATTGGGCGACAATCTCGAGGTCTGGGCCCGCTACTCGCGCTCGAACTGGGATGACACCACGGGCGTGGGCGACCGCCTGGCCAACCTGATCACCCCCTACGACACGACCCGCACGTTCCAGCCGATCGGCGGCCTGGTTCCGAACCCGCAGTTCGGCATGCCGACCGCCAATCCGGGCGTTTCGGACCCCTACGTCCAGTCCACGAACCGCGACGGCTACGGCCAGCTGCGCGGCAACAACCTGTTCACGACCACGATCACTTACGACCTCGGCTGGGCTGATCTGAAGTACATCGGCGGTTTCCAGCAGTACAACTACCAGACTGGCGGAGACTACGACTCCACCAACCGCACCAACGCCTTCTTCGTGCCGGGCTCGTTTGTGCCTGTCTACGGCGACCAGACCACCGACTTCGACGAGCACAAGAAGTACTATTCGAACGAGATCAACCTGTCGTCGAATGGCGACGGGGCGCTGAGCTGGATCCTGGGTCTCTACCAGTACAAGGAACAGTACCGTCAGCGCATCCAGCTGGGCAGCCCGCAACAGACCCAGCTCGGCCTGCCGTCCTTCTATTACGGCTCGATCAACGGCGCGGCTCCCGCCGTCGCCAGCCTGGCCGCCGCGGGCCTGGCCTCGACCAACCCGTCGCGCGACTTCGCCGACAACCAGGCGGAGCTGGAATCCAAGGCTTGGGCGGTGTTCGGCCAGAGCACCTACAAGCTCAGCGACGCCTTCGCGCTGACCGCCGGCCTGCGCTACACCAAGGATGAGAAGGACGGCTACGAGTACCAGCGCCTGGTCCTCTTCAATCCGGCCGGCTCGTTCGGCCCTGCCGCGGTGGACGTCTCCAGCGACATGGACCCGACCCGAGCGGGCGTGCAGAACTTCCGCAACCTGTCGGACAGCTGGTCGGCCGTCACCGGCACGCTGAACCTGGACTGGACCCCGAACGACGACACCCTGGTCTACGCCAAGTACAGCCGCGGCTATAAGTCGGGCGGCTTCCTGCTCGGCACCCTGGCGCCGAAGCCGACCGCCGACGAGGAAACGGTCAACGCCTATGAAATCGGCCTGAAGGAGACCATCGGCGGGCGCCTGATCCTGAACGCCTCGGCCTTCTACAACGACTTCGGTGGCCTGCAGCTGAACCTGTCGCAGCTGAATGCGGCCGGCACCTCGGCCTCGAACAACTTCGTCAACGTCGACGCCGAAGCCTACGGCCTGGAACTGGAAGCCATGTGGCAACCGATCCAGCCGCTGCAGATCTCGGCCTCCTACGGCTACCTGCACACCGAGATCACCAAGGGTTGCTGCTTCTACGATCCGGCGGATCCGAGCGCGCTGAAGTCGACGGCCCGTCCGTCGGGCGGCACGGCGACGACCAACGGCGTGCTGCTGGTCTTCCAGGACCTGGCCGGTTCGAAGATCTACCAGTCGCCGGAGAACAAGTTCGCGCTCAACGCCAACTACACGTTCGACTTCTCCCCGGGCTCGCTGATCCTCTCGGGCAGCTACACCTGGACCGACGAGACTACCTACCAGCCCTTCGACAACCCCGACTTCGCGGTGCCGTCCTACGGCACGGCCGACCTGCGGGTGCTGTGGAAGGACGCGGGAGAGCGCTACTCGCTCATCGGCTACGTGAAGAACGTGACCGAGGAAGAGGGCTTCACCTCGACATCCTCGACCAACCCGACCGCGGTGTTCGCCAACCCGAACCCGGGCCTGGCGGTCGGCGGCACGACCTATCTGCGCCAGACCAGCACCGCGATCACCCGCGGCCTGATCCAGCCGCGCACATACGGCGTGGAACTGCAGTACCGCTTCTAAACCGGCGGCTACGACCTGGAAACGAAGGGCGGCGGAAGCGATTCCGCCGCCCTTTCGTGTTTGCGGGGGCCAGACGCGGCTTTTTCGCCAAATCGCCAGTTAGTGCGCACCCAGAGTGGAATTTAACGTCTCCGCAAGCGCTTAGGCCCATGCTGAGCATAAGTTCCCCCCAGGACGCCGGCGTTCATGTCTCTGCCCGAGTTCTTCTACGAGCGCGTAACGAGCGAAATCCATCAGCAGATGGAGGGCGTGCTCGCCTTGGCTGAACGACTGGCTCGCCAGCCGATGGGCGTAGACGCTCAGGCCTGCGTGGCCGGCGTCGCAGAAGCGGCCCGCGCCGTCCGTCAGATCCTTGCGTCCGCCGCCGACCTCAGGTCCGCCACCACCGACGGACTGTCCTTCGACCCGCACCCCAAGCGCGCCGCCGACCTGGCCGACGAGGTTCAGGCCCGCTGGCAGGAGCGCGCCACCGACAGCGGCGTCACCCTGCTGGTGTCGTATGACGGCGCCCCCGACGCCATGGTGATCGTGGATGGCGGCCGCATGCATCAGGTGTTCGACGCCTTCATCGCCCAGACCCTGGCCGGGGTGCGGCGCGGCGCGGTTGAAGCCACCTTGAAGGCGACCCGCCACGACGGCCTGACCCGCCTGGAAGGCCGAATTCGTGGTGGCGCCGACCGCGTCATCGGCGACCGCACCCTGGACATCCGCGAGATCGAGGCCCTGTTCGGGCTGGAGACCGCGCTGGGCGTGGCCCTGGGCCGCCGGATCGTCGACGCCATGGGCGGCGAGGTCCATTCGGAAGCCAATGTCGGCGCCGGCGAGACCCTGGTGTTCGCGATCGACGTACCGAGCGCCGAAGAGGAAGCTCCGGCCGAGGAAACCTTGGGCCAGGCGGAACGCGCCGCGCACATTCTGGTCGTCGACGACAACGCGACCAACCGCATGGTCGCCGAGACCCTCTGCGAGATGTTCGACTGCACGTCGGAATCGGCCACGGACGGCGTCGAGGCGGTCGAAGCCGCGCGCACCGGCCGCTTCGACCTGATCCTGATGGACATCAAGATGCCGCGGATGGACGGGGTCACCGCCACCCGCGAGATCCGCGCCCTGCCCGGCGCGGCCGGCCGCGTGCCGATCATCGCGCTGACCGCCAACGCCGATCCCGAAGACGCCGCCGGCTATCTGAAGGCCGGCATGAACGGCGTCGTCGAAAAGCCGATGAAGCCCGAGAACCTGCTGCGCGCCCTGCAGGAGAACCTGGGCAGCGGCGAGGACGAGTCCGCCGCGGCCTAGCTCGCGCACTAGCCGCGCGCCCCAGGCTGGGCCATCGTCGCGGCCATGGCCTCACTCTACGACCGTCTCATCCTGCCTCGGCTGCTGACCTGCGCCTGCGCCTCGCCGCCGATGATGAAGCAGCGCGCCAAGATCGTGCCGCTGGCCAGCGGCCGGGTGCTCGAACTGGGCGTCGGCATGGGCCTCAACCTCAGCTTCTATGACCTGGCGAAGGTGACCCGGGTCGATGGGGTCGATCCCTCGTTCGAACTGCGCGCGCAGGCCCAGGCGGCGCCGCACGACCCGCGATTGTCGGTGGAGATCCGCGAGGGAACAGCCGAGGCCCTGCCCTACGAGGACGCCTCCTTCGACACCGTGGTCTGCACCTTCACGCTTTGCTCGGTCCACACACCGACGGCTGCGCTGCAGGAGGCGAGGCGGGTGTTGAAGCCCAGCGGCCGGTTCCTCTTCTGCGAACACGGTCTGGCCCCGGACGCAGACGTCGCCAAATGGCAACGGCGCATCGAGCCGCTGTGGAAGCGGATCGCCGGCGGTTGCCATCTCAGCCGCCCCATCGCGCGCGCCATCGAGACGCAAGGTTTCGAGGTCGAATGGATGGACTCGATGTACCTGCCCGGAACGCCGCGGTTCGCGGGCTGGAACGAGTGGGGTGGGGCAAAACCCGCATAGGCGTCTAAGCAAACCCTAATTGGCCAGCGAAGCGCGCAGGCGTAGATTTTCCTCGTCGGGGGGCCGGATGGCCCCATGTTCGTCGAGCGTGACACCAGCCCGCTGTACTACCTGAACGCAGACGCACGTGGCGGCGTCGTCGGCGCTAAGAACAGCTATACGGTCGCTGAAGCGGCCAATCAGCTGATCCGGGGCGATCCCGGCTGGTCCGGCTCGCTCGGCGCGCCGGCGACCATCAGCTACGGATTCCGCGCCAACGCCCCCTCCCCCATGCCGGAGGACACCGCCGGCTTCTCGCGCTTCAACACCGCCCAAATCGTCCAGGCGGAGCTGGCCCTGGGCGGCTGGAGCGACGTGGCCAACATCAAGTTCCAGCGGGTCGGCTCCGGAACGTCCGGCGAGGGCGCCTATTCCGACCAGGCGACGATCCTGTTCTCGAACTATGCGGGCGGACAGGCGTCGGCCACCGCCTTCGCCTACTATCCCGGCTCGACCGCCAGCACCGCGCTCGCCGGCGACGTTTGGGTCAACGGCGCCCAGGGCACCAACGCCACCCCCGTCCAGGGCAATTACGGCGCCTCGGTGCTGCTGCACGAGATCGGCCACGCCATCGGCCTGGCCCATCCGGCCGACTATGACGCCAGCGGCGGCGCCAGCTACGCATCGAGCGCGATCTATTACGAGGACTCCCGCCAGTACACGGTGATGAGCTACTTCAACGAGTCCAACACGGGCGCCTATTTCGCCGGACGCTATTCGGCCTCGCCCCTGCTGGACGACATCGCGGCAGCGCAGCTGGCCTATGGGGCCAACATGTCGACCCGCCTGGGTGACACGACTTACGGCTACAACTCCACCGCCGGGCGGCCTTGGTTCGACGTGGTGGCTTCCGGCTCGCGGCTGATCTTCGCGGTGTGGGACGCCGGCGGAGTCGACACCTTCGATTTTTCCGGATTTGGCGTCAGCCAGAAGATCGACCTGCGGCCCGGCTTCTTCTCCGACGTCGGGGGCCTGACCGGCAATGTGGCGGTGGCGGTCGGCGCGATCATCGAGAACGCGATCGGCGGCGGCGCCAACGACACCATCAACGGCAACGACGCGGCGAACTCCCTCGCTGGAGCGGTCGGCGACGACGCCCTCTATGGCGGCGCGGGCGCCGACACGCTCACCGGCGCGGGCGGGCGCGACTTCATCCGCGGCGAGGCGGGCGACGATCTGCTGAACGGCGGCGCGGACTTCGACGACCTGCAGGGCAATATGGGTCGCGACACGGTCTATGGCGGCCAAGGCGACGACTGGGTGGTCGGCGGCCAGGACAACGACCAACTGTTCGGCGAGGACGGCGCCGACACCATGTACGGCAACATGGGCGACGATACGATTACCGCCAGCATCGGCGCTGACCTGATCCGCGGCGGCCAGCACAACGACATCATCCGTGGCGAGGATGGCGACGACTGGATCTCGGGCGACCGCGGCGACGACACCATTTGGGGCGGCGCTGGTGCAGACAGTTTCCACACCTGGGGTGACGCCGGGCGGGACCAGGTGATGGACTTTAACCGCGGCGAGGGCGACAGGGTGCTGGTGAGCGAAGGCGCGACCTGGAGCTTGGCCCAGACCGGAGCCGATACGGTGATAACGCTCAGCGGCGGCGCCCAGATGACCTTGATGGGCGTCAACGCAGGCGCCTTGAGCGCGGGCTGGATCATCGCGATCTAGGTCCGCGTTTCGCGCGCTCGCCCTCCAAGTCGCCCGATCGCGGCTGCAACGAGCGGGGCGAACTCCGTAATTCTTTCGCAAGCTTGCCGCCGGATATGTGAGCGGGCCAGGACGGCGTTGCTCGCCCCCTCCGCTGGCCTGCGATTTCCGTTGGGGCTTCCGGAAGAAGCGTATGCTTGCCGATCGCGACATCACTCCGCAGCACTTCCTGAATGCCGACGAACGCGGCGGCGTGGCCGGCTCCAAGACCAGCTACACGGTCGCGCAGGCCGCTGATCAGCTGATCCGGGGCGAGCCCGGCTGGTCCGGCTCACTCGGCGCGCCGGCGACCATCAGCTACGGCTTTCGGGCCAATGCGCCGCTGAGCATGCCCGACGACACCACCGGGTTCTCGCGCTTCAACGAAGCCCAGATCGCGCAGGCCGAATTGGCCCTGGCCGGCTGGAGCGACGTGGCCAACATCAAATTCATACGGGTAGGCTTCGCGACCTTCGGCGAAGGCGCCTATTCCGACCAGGCGACGATCCTGTTCGCCAACTATTCGGGCGGGCAGTCCTCGGCGAGCGCCTTCGCCTACTTCCCGGGCTCACAATCGAGCAATTCCCTGGCCGGCGACGTCTGGGTGAACGTCAGCCAGGGGACCAACGCCAACCCTTCCCAAGGCAATTATGGCGCGCAAGTCCTGGTCCACGAGATCGGCCACGCCATCGGCCTCGACCATCCGGCCGACTACGATTCCGACAGCGCCGCGACCTATGCGACCAGCGCGATCTACTACGAGGATTCCCGTCAGTTCACGGTGATGAGCTACTTCGGCGAGAGCAACACCGGCGGCTACTTCGGCGGGCGCTACGCCGCCGCGCCGATGCTCGACGACATAGCCGCCGCCCAGATGGAGTACGGGGCCAACATGTCGACCCGCACGGGCGACACGACCTACGGCTTCAATTCGACGGCTGCACGGCCCTGGTTCGACGTGGTCGCCTCGGGCTCGAAGCTGATCTTCGCGGTCTGGGACGCCGGCGGCGTCGATACGTTTGATTTTTCCGGCTTCTCGAACGACCAGCTAATCGACCTGCGGGCCGGCTACTTCTCCAATGTCGGCGGTTTGACCGGAAACGTGGCGGTGGCGGCCGGCGCGACCATTGAGAACGCCATCGGCGGCCTGGCTAACGACACCATCAACGGCAATGCAGCGGCCAACAGCCTGACCGGCGCGGTCGGCGACGACGATCTATATGGCGGCGCGGGCAATGACAGCGTGAACGGCGGCGACGGACAGGATTTCATCCGCGGCGAAGCCGGCGCCGACTACCTGGTCGGCGGCGCGGCCTTCGACGACATGCACGGCAACATGGGCGCGGACACGGTCTATGGCGGCCAGGGCGACGATTGGGTGGTCGGCGGTCAGGACAACGACCAGCTGTTCGGCGAGGACGGAGCCGACATCATGTACGGCAACATGGGCGACGACACGATGACGGCGTCCATCGGCGCCGACCTGATGCGCGGCGGCCAGCACAACGACATCATGTACGGTGACGCTGGCGACGACTGGATGTCCGGCGACCGCGGCGCCGACACCATGTGGGGCGGGACCGGCGCAGACAGCTTCCACACCTGGGGCGACGCCGAGCTCGACCGGGTGATGGATTTCGACCGTGCCGAGAGCGATCGTGTGCTGGTCAGCGAAGGCGCGACCTGGACGGTCGCCCAGGTCGGCGCGGACACGGTGATATCGCTCAGCGGCGGCGCCCAGATGGTTCTGGTCGGCGTCAGCGCGGCGTCTCTTGGCCCCGGCTGGATCGTCGCGATCTAACCGGGCGGCTCAAAAAGGCTAGAGCTGGTTGTACTCGCCGCAGCGGCACTTCACGACGACGTCGCGCATGGCGCCGTTATCCTTGCCAGTCATCACGACTTCTTCGCAGGCGCCGCAGAGAAAGGCCGAGCCGGGCTGATCGGCGTCGATCGCGGCGGTTTCCACCGCTTGAATCACTTCACGCCGTCCGATGAACAGGCTGGGGAAAACTCGAAGTGACGTCATGATCATCGGAACTGCCTCATTCTGACCCGCAGGGGCCGTACGCTACTGAGCACCTGCAAAAGCGACGTACCGTTATTCTGCTGCGGCGCAATGACGGAATGATGTCGCCCACTAGAAAAACACGCTGAGTGGCCCGCAAGCCGCCGGCGCCGTTTCCGAAGGCGGACCGGAACCCTCGGGCCGCGGCCTCGTTTCAAGGGTTCCATCCCAAGGAGACGTGGGCGCTGCGGCGCACCCCAACAGTGGAGAGCCAGATGACCAACGCCTATGGCACCAACGGCGAGGCCCGCGCGGCCGTGCGTGAAGCCGCCGATAGCTTCAAGGACGCCGCTGGCGACGTCCGCGACACCCGGCGGGCGGCCAAGGACGCGCGCAAGAGTGCGGTCGCAGCCTCCGGCGCCCTGGCCGAAGCCGCCACCAGCTTCGCCCGCGACGCCCGCTCGGTCGTGGAAGAAAAGGCGGCCCAGGCCCGCACCGAGGCCGAACGCCAGTACGGCAAGCTGAAGGTCCAAGCCAAGCAGCGCGCCGAAGAGGCCGACGTCTTCGTACATGAGCGTCCCTATGTGGCCCTCGGGGCGGCGGCGCTCGCCGGGTTCCTCATCGGCCACCTGATCAGCGCGAGCCGATCGAGCTACGTGGTGCTGCGCGAAGATCACTAGGGGCGTCCTGGCGCCGATCCTGCTCCCGGGGCGTCTATCGCTCCGGGTGAGGATCAAACATGGACACCCTCCTGCCGCCCTATGAACTGGACATCGCTCCGGACGGCGAGCGCTGGCGCTATCGCAAGCGCTGGACCAAGGGCCTGCGCCGCTTCCTCCCGGCGCTCTGGCACGCCACAGACGAGGCCGGCGTGCAGCTCTTGAAGCAGGACGCCGGCCACCTGGACCAGGCCCCGCACTAGGCCACGGCGCGGCTCGGCGCCATCGCGGTTCGGGATCGGATCGGTTCGTGATATGGTGCGGCGATTGACGACGCCCTGAATTGCGCCGCCGTCGACTGTTCCGGGTATGGCTTTCGCTCCGCGAGCCTCCGGTCACCTGGAAGGGCCGCCTGTGCCCGCCCGCCACATACTGCAGCCGATCGACCCCGGGCTGAGTCTGGCCTTAGCCATGGTCGCGGCCTCCGCTGCGCCGCTGCTCCTCATCGATGGCGACCTTAAGATCATCGCCGCGAGCGACTCATTCAGCCGCGCCTTTGGCGTCGACGCGCCGGTCGGCCGTCTGCTGACCGAGGTTGGGGCTGGGGAATGGCGCCTGCCCCAGCTGCAGATGCTGCTGGAGGCCACCGCCGACGGCATCGCCGCCATCGACGCCTACGAGATTGACCTGAAACGTCCAGGCCGGCCAGATCGCCGCCTGGTGATCAACGTCCAGAAGCTCGCCTACGGCGACCCGGACCAGCTGCGGCTGCTCGTGGCGATCGCCGATGTGACCGACGCCAGGCTGGCCACCAAGAAGGACCAGGACCAGTTGCAGGAAAGCGCCGCCCGTCACGAGGAGCTGGCCAACAAGAATGAGGCCCTGATGCAGGAGATCAGCCATCGGGTCGCCAACAGCCTGCAGATCATCGCCAGCGTGCTCATGCAGAACGCCCGCTCCGCCCAGTCGCCGGAAGCCCGCGACCACCTGCGCGACGCCCATGCCCGGGTGATGTCCATCGCCGACCTCCAGCAACAACTGGCGGGCGCCACCACGGGCTCGGTGGAACTGCGCGCCTATCTCACCAAGCTCTGCGCCACCATCGCCGCGTCTATGATCCCTGATCCCGCCAGGCTCGAACTGGAAGTGGTCGCCGACGAGGTCACCGTCGACGCTGGCGTGTCGGTCAGCATCGGTCTGGTCGTCACCGAACTGGTGATCAACGCCCTGAAACACGCCTTTCCCAGCAACCGAGCCGGCAAGATCACGGTCGACTATCAGACCGACGGGCCGATCTGGACGCTCTCGGTGGCCGACACCGGGATCGGCATGTCGAAGGACGCCCCCGCCTCCTCAGGCCTCGGCACAAGCATCATTCAGGCTCTCGCCCGCCAATTGAAGGCGCGGATAGATCTTGAGGACATGACCCCTGGGACCCGGGTCTCGCTCATCCATACGCCCGTCGCGTTGGCAACCGCCGATGATGTGGATCCGGTGACCGAAGAGGCTGCCTAGACCCCACGTGCCTGGCTGCGACGCCCGAGGTCGCGCAGCCCGCCCTCGGAACGGCCAGGGTATCCGCGCGTTCGAAATTCAACACGGTTCCTGTAACGCTCCAAATATAGAGCACCTGCCGTTGCGTTCGAGTCACCCAATTGATCTGGCTTTAGTGTAAGGCAATGCATAAGTCTTAATGTTTTGTAATTTGTGAGCCTTCCACTTCGCGCCAGGCATCGCCCAAGACCGCATCTCCGCTTGTCCGCGAGGCATCGATGACTGACGAAATCTCGACTCCTTCCCTTCACGCCTCGGCCTCAGACCCCTTGAAGCTGCCCCAAGCGAAGGACGATTGCATTGTCCTCTACGCCAGCGACGAGGTCCTGGGCGCGTTCCGGCTTGATAGTCTTCAGCTATTGGACAACGACCTCGGCGGAAACGCGAAGCACCTCGTCTCTGTCGACGGCCGTCAGGTCACGCTCAACGACAACGGCACGATCATCGTCGACAGCGACGCCTTCGCAGGTTCGGGGTCGTACGCCTTCGCCTACACCATCCAAATGGGGAACGGCGCTCTCAGCACGGCACGGGTCGATCTACACCTCCGCAACGACCTGAACCTGCTCGTAAACGGCTCCTTCGAAACGCCGGATCAGGGGGCCGCCCAGAACTGGTTCCAGCTTCCCGAAGCTACTGTACCGGGTTGGACCAACCTTGGCGGCAATAGCATCGAACTTTGGGCCAATGGCTACGGAGGCGTGACGGCGGCGGACGGCCACCAGGTCGCCGAACTGGACTGGGCAGGCGATGTCGACACGCTGACCCAGACAGTGGATGCGGTCGAGGGCGCGAAGTACGCGCTCAGGTTTTCGCTTGCGGCGCGCGCGGACGCTCCACTTCCGACCAGCACCGTCCTCGTGTTCTGGAACGGAACGCTGGTGGACACCATCGCGCCGCACAGCGTCGATTTCACAAATTACGTCCGCGAGGTGACCGGCGCGGCGGGCGCGGACGTGCTGACGTTTCGCGAGCTCGCGGCGGACAACGACGGCCAGGGCGCGCTAGTCGATCGGGTTTCGCTCAACGCCTTCGACTGGACCTACGCGGTCGAGGGCTGGACCTGCCCCCCTGAGGACCAGCACGGCAACGGCGGCCACGGCGGAATTCACGGATCAAGCGGCGACGACGACATCGTCTGCGGGCCAGGCGACCACTTCTTGCGGGGAGAACTTGGCAACGACGCCATCCGCGGCGGCGCCGGATTCGACGACATGAATGGCAACCAGGGCAACGACACGTTGTCTGGCGGCTCGGGAAACGACTGGGTGGTCGGAGGAAAGGACGCTGATCTGCTCAGCGGTGAGGCAGGCAACGACATCGTCTACGGGAACATCGGAAACGACACCCTCCATGGGGGCGACAACAACGACGTCATGCGGGGCGGCCAGGATGACGATTTCGTTTTCGGGGGACCAGGCGATGACTGGCTGGCTGGCGACAGGGGAAACGACACCCTGATGGGCGGCGCCGGCGCCGATATTTTCCATACGCATGGGGCCGCAGGACTAGATCTCGTGACCGACTTCCATCTAGCCGAGGGCGACAGGGTGAATGTTCTGTCCGGCGCACCTTACGCCGTCAGCCAGATCGAGGGCGACACCGTGATCGACATCAGCGGCGGCGGACGAATGATCCTGGTCGGAGTACAGATGTCGAGCCTCACCAGCGACTGGATCTTCAGCAGCTAGTCCGGGCGGCGTGCAGACTTCGCTATAGCGCGACCATGGTTGGGATGCGATGTCGGTCCCGGCCAACTGGCCGACTGCGACCGCGTCCCTTGAAGTGGTAGCTGGGGGCGGGATCGAACCGCCGACCTGTGGGTTATGAATCCACCGCTCTAACCATCTGAGCTACCCAGCCGCCGGGCCTTTCGGCGAGGCGCGGTTTATAGGGTGGGTTTTTCGCATCTTCAAGCGGGTTGGATGCGACGTCTCGACCAAAAGCGGATTCCGTTTTCGACCGGCCCACTCTAGGGTCTGGCCCGCATGAGCGTCCTGCATCTTCTCGGAACGGCCGGCGAAGGCGGCGCGGAGACCTACTTCCTCGACCTGGTCGCGGCTTTGGCCGGCGACGGGGTGAGGCAGTCGGCGGGCATCCGCGCCAATCCTAACCGCCAGGCGGCCTTGGATCGCCTGAACGTGCCGACCGGAATCTTCCGCTTCGGCGGCCCCATCGACCTGCTGACCAAGCCCAAGCTGAACGGCTTCGCCCAAAAGCACGACGTGAAGCTGGCCCTGGCCTGGATGAACCGCGCCGCGCGCCATACGCCGACGGGGCCCTGGGCGCGGGTCGGCCGGTTGGGGGGCTACTACAACCTCAAATACTACAAGGGTTTCGACGAGCTGGTCGCCAATACCGAGGACATCGCCGAGTGGGTGGTCGGCCAGGGTTGGCCGGCCGGCAAGGTCCGCTACATCCCCAATTTTGCGCTGGCGCCGCCCGACGCGGCCCCCGCCGACCGCGCCGCGCTGACCACGCCCGAGGACGTGCCGCTGCTGCTGGCCATGGGCCGGCTGCACGATTCGAAGGCGCATGACGTGGCGTTGGAAGCCCTGACCAAGGTCCCCGAGGCCTATCTGTGGATCGCTGGGGCCGGGGCGCTGGAGGGCAAGCTGCGGGCCATGGCCGACGCGCTCGGCGTTGGCCGTCGGGTGCGGTTCCTGGGCTGGCGCAACGATCCGTCCGCCCTCTATCGCGCGGCCGACATCTGCGTCTTCCCATCGCGCTACGAGCCGCTGGGCAATGTGGTGATCCAGTCCTGGGCCCATGGTCTGCCGGTAGTCGCCGCCGCCAGCCAAGGCCCCGCCGCCCTGATCAAGAACGAAGAGGACGGTTTGCTGGTCCCGATCGACGCGGCCGACGCTCTGGCCGAGGCGATCAACCGGCTGATCGCCGACCCGATGCTGTGCATCCGCATGGTGCAGAACGGTTCGGAACGGGTGGAGGCCGAGTTCTCGCCCAGCGCGGTGGTCGCCCAATGGCGCGAGTTGTTCGCCGACTACGGGGCCGGTTGATGTGCGGCATCGCGGGGATCCTCGGACCGGGCGGCTCGGCTCGGCCGATGATCGAGGCTCTGACCCATCGCGGGCCCAACGGCGTGTTCGTCGAGGAGGCGCCCGGCCGCTCGCTGGCCCATGCGCGGCTCTCGATCATCGATCTGGAAGGCGGCTGGCAGCCGCTGCACGGGGCCGGATCGACGGTGATCGGCAACGGCGAGATCTACAACTATGTCGAACTGGCCGAAGAATTCGGACTGAAGGACCAGCTCGGAACCGGCTCCGACTTCGAGCCGCTGCTGCACATCTACGCCAAGGAGGGCCACGCAGCGTTCGCACGGCTTCGGGGCATGTACGCCTTCTGCCTGGTCGGGACCGACGGCCGCACCTGGCTGGTGCGCGATCCGTTCGGGATCAAGCCGCTCTATCTGCTCGAGCATGATGGCCAGGTGGCCTTCGCTTCGGAACCGCGCGCCTTCCTGGCCGCAGGCCTGATCGGCGCTGAGCTGTCGGAAGACCGGGCGCGCGAGCTGCTGGCCTTCAACTACACCCTGACCGAGGAGACGATCTTCAAGGGCCTGCGCCGACTGGCGCCGGGCGAGATCGTCGAAGTGGTCGATGGCAAGATCACGCCGCGCGAGCACCGCCCGGCCATCGCCGCGCCCCCTGCCCGCAGCGGCGGTTCGGAAGACGAGCTCATCCGCCGCCTGGACGGGGTGTTGGAGGACAGCGTCAAGGTCCACCAGCGCTCGGACGTTCCCTACGGCCTATTCCTGTCCGGCGGCATCGACTCGGCGGCCATCGCCACCCTGATGGCGCGGCTGAACGCGCGGCCGGTGACCGCCTTCACCTGCGGTTTCGACGCGCCAGGCGCCCGTGACGAGCGGGCCGCGGCCGAAAAGGTGGCCAGCGCCCTGAAGCTCGACTGGCGCGAGACCAGCTTCGACGAGGCCGACTTCTGGCGGATCCTGCCACAGGTCGCCTGGGCGATGGACGATCCCACCGCCGACTACGCCACGCTGCCGACCTACAAGCTGGCCGAGGCCGCCAAGGGCACGCTGACCGTGGTGCTGACCGGCGAAGGCGGCGACGAGTTGTTCGGCGGTTATGGCCGCTACCGGCGCGCCCTGCGCCCGGCCTGGCTGGGCGGCCGTGCGGCCGAGCCGCGGACGCCCGATCAGGGCGTGGTGGAGCGCTGGCGCGCCGCCGCCAAGGCTCCGCCGGGCCTGACCCGGCTGCAACAGGCTCAGTGGGCCGACATCGCCACCTGGCTGCCCAACGACCTGCTGCTGAAGCTCGACCGCTGCCTGATGGCGCATGGGCTGGAAGGCCGCACGCCGTTCCTGGACCCGCAGGTCGCCGCCTTCGCCTTCCCGCTCCCCGACCGCATGAAGGTGCGCGGGCGCTACGGCAAATGGCTGCTGCGGACCTGGCTGGAGCGCGCCTGCCCCGCCGCCGAACCCTGGGCGCGGAAGAAGGGCTTCACCGTGCCGGTGGACGCCTGGATTGCGCCGCGCGCCGGCCAGATCGCCGAGCGGATCGGCAAGGTCGCGGCGGTGCGCCAATTGCTGGGGGCCGAAACCGCGGCCGCGGCGTTCACCTCCGAAACCTCCGGCCGCTGGCCGCTGCTGTTCTTCGCCGTCTGGGCGCTGATCCATCTGGAGGGCGCGGCTCCGGCCGAGGCCCTGACCGCCGTCGCCGGCCCCATCTGACCTTGGAGCACCACCCTATGCGCCGCCTACTTCTGACCACCGCCCTCGCCGCTCTGGTCGCCGCCTGCGGCGGGGCCGACGGCCAGGCCCAACCCGCGGGCCCCGGCGCCCCGGTCGCCACCAAGCCCGCCAACGCCCCCGACCAGCAGCCCGCCTTCGCCGGCCAGACCCGCGCGCCCGAGGAAAAGCTGGGCGTCGCCTACGAGGTGCAGACGGTGGCTGAGGGGCTGAACAAGCCCTGGGCCCTGGCCTTCCTGCCGGACGGACGGCTGCTGGTGACCGAGAAGCCCACCGGCCAACTGCGGATCGTGGCCAAGGACGGGACCTTGTCCGGACCGATCACCGGCCTGCCGGCGGTGGACGGGCGCAACCAGGGCGGCCTGCTAGGCCTGGCCATCGATCCGAACTTCGCCAAGAACGGCCTGGTCTACTGGAGCTATTCCGAAGCGGCGGAAGGCGGCGGCAACCACACCGCCGTGGCCCGCGGCAAGCTGGCCGGCGACAAGGTCACCGGCGTGCAGGTGATCTTCCGCCAGAGCCCGTCGCTGGAATCGACCCTGCACTTCGGCGGCCGCCTGGTCTTCGCCCGCGACGGCAAGCTGTTCATCACCACCGGCGAGCGTTCGATCCTGCCCGGTCGGGTCCAGGCCCAGCAGCTGGACGGCACGCTGGGCAAGGTGGTGCGGATCAACGCCGACGGCACGATCCCCAAGGATAACCCCTTCGTCGGCCAGGCCGGCGTGAAGCCTGAGATCTGGTCCTACGGCCACCGCAACATTCAGGCGGCGGCGCTGGATCCCAAGACCGGGGCGCTATGGGAAGTCGAGCACGGCGCACGCGGCGGCGACGAATTGAATCATCCGCAGGCCGGCAAGAACTACGGCTGGCCGACCATCACCTATGGCGTGGAGTATTCCGGCAAGCCGATCGGCGAAGGGATCACGGCCAAGGAAGGCTTGGAGCAGCCGGTCTACTACTGGGATCCGGTGATCGGCCCGTCGGGCATGGCCTTCTATGAGGCCGGTCTGTTCCCGGCCTGGAAAGGCAGCGTCTTCATCGGCGGTCTGGCTACAAAGAGCCTGGTCCGCCTGAGCCTGAAAGACGGCAAGGTGACTGGCGAGGAGCGCTTTGACCTTGGCGAGCGCATCCGCGACGTGATCGTCGGTCCCGACGGCGCCCTGTACCTGGTGACGGACAGCGACAAGGGTCGGGTGCTGAAGCTGGTCCCGAAGGCCTAGAGCCCCAGCCGCCCGGCCACCTCTTCGCCGATGGCTAGCGAAGAGGTCAGGCCGGGGCTTTCGATGCCGAACAGGGCGACAAGGCCTGGCAGGCCATGGACGTCCTGGCCGTCGATCTGGAAGTCCGGCTGCTGCTCGCCGGGGCCGTGCAGTTTCGGACGGATGCCGGCGTAGTCGGGCGCCAGAGCGCCGTCCGGCAGGCCCGGCCAGAACTTGCGGATGTACTGGTAGAACTCGCCGGCCAGGGCCGGATCGACGCTGTAGTCGATCTCCTCGACATAGTGCAGGTCGGGGCCGAACACCGCCTGGCCGCCGAGGTCGCGGCGATAGTGGGTGCCCAGCGCGCCCGGGATCGGCGGCGGATAGATCAGCCGCGCGAACGGCGCCCTGCCGCTGAGCCGGAAATAGACCCCCTTTCCGTAGCGGCCCTTTGGGATCACCTCCTTGGGGAAGCCCTCGATGGTCGCGGCGACGTCCTGGGCCGAAAGCCCCGGGGCCGTGACCAGCAGCCGGGCGGTCAGGGTGGTCGGCTCCTCGCCGCCGGCGCGAATGGAATAGCCTCCGCCGTCCAGCGGCGTCGCGCCCTCGAACGGGGTGGAGGTGACCACCGCGCCGCCGGCGGCCTCTATCTCGCCCCGCAGGGCCAGCATGTAGCTGTGGCTGTCGAACACCCCGCTCTGCGGCGAAATCAGCGCGCCTTCACAGTAGAGGTCGGGCTCCAGGGCCAGCGCCTGGGCCTTGGTCAGCCGCGCCATCTCCTCGACGTCGTTGGCCTGCGCCTGCTTAAGAATGCCGTCGAGGCGTTCCAGCTCGGCCGGGCCGGTAGCGACCACCAGCTTGCCGCAGCGGTCGTAGGCGACCTTGTGGCTGTCGAGGAATGCGTAGAGCGCGCGGCGCCCCTGGACGCACAACCGGGCCTTCAACGAACCGGTCGGATAGTAGAGCCCGCCGTGGATCACCTCGGAATTGCGAGCCGAGACACCCTCGCCGATGATCGGCCCCGCCTCCAGCACCGCCACCACCAGGCCGCGCCGCGACAGCGCATAGCCGCACGCCAAGCCTACGGCCCCGGCGCCCACCACGACTGCATCGAAATCGAAATCCGCCATGGCCAAGGCCTAGCTGAACGTCACGGCGATGCAAACCTTCACCGCCGGGGTGTGGCAGGCGCAGGCGGCCTTCGCCCAGGCCGTGCGGAAGACGGTGCGCTAGCCAGGCGAGAACAGCAGCCGCACCTGCTCGCGATAGAGCAGCAGCTGCTGGGCCATGACCCGTGGGTCGTCCAGGGTCTTGGAGATGGTCAGGGCCGAGGCGGTGATGCCGAACACCGCGTCGGCCATGGCGACCAGATCGGGTTCGCTCCGTGCCGGATAGGCCGCCGCGATGTCCTCCAGCCACGGCAGGAAGCGCCGTCGCCAGGCGTGCAGGCCCTCGACGTTCATCGCCGCCACCTGGCGATCGAAGGCCTGGTCCTGGAAGGTGATGATCGCGACGATGCAGCCGGGGTGCTGTACCACGGCCTCAACCATCGCCTCGGCGTAGAGCTTCAGGAAGATGAGGAAGCTGTGCAGCGGGTCGTCGGATAGCTCGCGCGCCCGAGCCTCGATCGCATCCTGGAACGCCCCGTTCTCGGCCTGGTAGCGCTCGAGCATCTGGCGGGCGAGATCGTTCTTGTCGCGGAAGTGGTAGAAGAAGCCGCTCTTGGTGATACCCGCCTCGGCCACCAATTCCTCGATCGAGGTTGCCGTGAAGCCTTTGCGGATCACCGAGTCATAGGCCAGGTCGAGCAGGCGCTCGCGGGTTCGAGCACCCTTTGACTGTACCTTCGGTGCGGTTTTCTCACTCAGCTGTTCCGGCATCCGCAGCATCCGCTGGGTTCGGGATCGCGCAACGCTTTCAGATAACACGGAAATCCAAGAGGCCGCAAAACCAACCGCGCGTCGGCTAGAGGCCGCGCCCGCGACGAAATACCCCTTACCGCCCGAAACAAGGAGATACCCGATGTCTCAACGAGACCGATCCGGGGCGGATCTGACCGGGGCCAGCCCCTTCGCCGCCGAAAAATACCAAACCGCGCTGGACGCCTACTACTGCTACGCCGGCGATCCGATCACCCCGCTGGAGGACGCACTCACCGACAGTCCTCAGTTCGTCATGGGCCACGCCCTGATGGCCTATCTGACCCTGATCGGGTCGAACGCGGAGGTGATGCAGCGGGGCCTTCAGGCCTATCAGGCGGCGCTTCCCCTCACCGCCAACGACCGTGAACGCGGCCACGTGCAGGCGATCGGCGCCTTGATCGACGGCGAGCCAAAAATGGCCGCTCGGATCCTGGAAGACGTGTCGATCGACAATCCGCGCGACACCCTGGCGCTACAGGCCGGCCAGTTGTTCGACTTCCTGGTCGGCGACAGCCGGATGCTGCGCGATCGCATCGGCCGCGCCCTGCCCTTCTGGTCGCGCCAGGCGCCGGACTATCACGCCGTGCTCGGCATGCATGCGTTCGGCCTGGAGGAGACCGCGCTCTACGATCGCGCCGAAGACACGGGACGCGAGGCGCTTGAGCTGGAGCCGCGCAACGGCTGGGCCCGGCACGCGGTGGCTCATGTGCTGGAGATGCAGGACCGCCGCCGCGACGGGATCGCCCTCTTCCGCGACGACCTGCGGGCCTGGACCGAGGACAGCTTCTTCCAGGTCCACAACTGGTGGCACTTGGCGCTCTTCCATCTGGGTCTGGGCGAGGTGGAAGAGGTGCTCTCGCTCTATGATGGCCCGATCTGGGGCGCGAAGTCCGACACGGCCCTCGACATGGTGGACGCGGCAGCGATCCTGTGGCGGCTCAGTCTCCGGGGCGTGCCAGTGGGCGCACGCTGGAATGACCTGGCCGATGCTTATGAGGCCAAGCCGGACAAGGGGGCCTACGCCTTCGACGACGCCCACGCGATGATGGCTTTCGTCGGCGCGGGCCGCCCCGACGCCGCCAAGGCCCTGCTGAAGCTGCAGGACATGGCCCTGGTTGGCCCTGGCGACAACGCCGGCTTCGTGCGCGAGGTCGGCTTGCCGCTGATGGAAGGGCTCAAGGCGTTCGGCGACGAGCGCTATGGCATCGCCATCGAGCGGCTACGGGACGTGCGCAACCGGGCCGCTCGTTTCGGCGGCAGCCACGCCCAGCGCGACCTGATCGACCTGACGCTGATCGAGGCGGCATCGCGCCACCGCGACCACGCCCTCGAACAGGCGCTGCTGGCCGAACGCGCCCAGGCCCTGCCGACCGCCAACCAGCCCGGCCGGCAGGCGGAGCGGGCCTGAGGATTGGGCCGCAGCTTAAGCTGCGGCCTGTTCCCACTTGGCCCAGAGTTTGGCCTCGTCGACCTTGGCGATCTTCACCGAGGCGTCCTTGATGTGGCCGAAGCCACGGATGCCTTGCGGGACCTGGGCGATCTGGGTCGCCAGCGGCAGGCGCTCGGCGTCGAGACCAACCAGCAGCTTGTCGAGGCCGGCCTCGTATTCCGCGATCAAGCCGCGCTCCATCTTCCGCTCTTCTGAGTAGCCGAAGATGTCCAGCGGACCGCCGCGCAGGCCCTTCATCTGAGCCAGCACCGGGAAGGCGGCGTCCAGCATCCAGCCCCCGAAGGCGATCTTCTTCGGCTTGCCGTCCGGGCCTTTGGGCGCGAGCAGCGGCGGGGAGAGCATGACCTTGGTCTTGCCGCCCTTGAAGGTCTTGGCGCGTTCGGCGGCGAAGCGGCCGTCGGTGTAGAGCCGCGCGACCTCGTACTCGTCCTTGTAGGCCATCAGCTTGTAGAGGTTGACGGCCACCGCGCGGGTCAGGAGCTGCGAACCGAACGGCCCCTCGGCGGCCGCCACCCGGGCCACCTTGTCGGCGTAGCGCTTGGCATAGCCGGCGTCCTGGTAGGCGGTCAGTTCGCGGGTCCGGTGAGCGATCAGCTCGTCCAGCGGCATGGTTTCCGGCGTCGGGGTCGCGTCCTCGGCCTCCCCGCGCTGGCTGGGATCATGCGCCACTCGACGGCCGAGCTCGAAGGCCTGGAGATTGGCTTCGGCCTGGACGCCGTTCAGGCGGATGGCGCGGTAGACGGCGCGGCTGGAGAGCGGGATCAGGCCCTTCTGCCAGGCGAAGCCGACCATGATCATGTTGGCGTAGATGGCGTCGCCGAAGTTGGTCTCGGCCAGATGGTGGGCCGGGCATTCGTCGTAGGCTTTGGCCGCGGCCTTGATCCGGCGTGACATCGAGCCGGAGTTGAAGCTGACATCGCGGTCGGTGACGAAATCGGCGGTGGGCGCGAAGTCCTCGTTGCCCACGGCCACCGTGCGGTCCTTGGCGTAGAGCGCCAGGGCGTCGGCGCCGGCCGCCGAGAGGATGTCGCAAGCGATCAGCACGTGAGCGCTGGCCGCGGGCACCCGCCCGCCGACCACCGTATCCTCGGTCTCGCCGATGCGGACGTGGGAGAACACCGCCCCGCCCTTCTGGGCGAGGCCGGTCATGTCGACCACCGAGGAGGCGCGGCCGTCGACGTGGGCAGCCATGGCCAGGATCGAGGCGACCGTGGTCACCCCGGTGCCGCCGATGCCGGTGAAGACGATGTTGCGCACACCTTCCAGCGGCTCGAAGGCCGGCAGCGGCGTGGAGTCGGCCGTGAGCGCCGGCATCGCCTTGGCGTGAGCGTTCTCGCCGCCTTCGATGGTGATGAAGGACGGGCAGAAGCCTTCCAGGCAGGAGTAGTCGGTGTTGCAGCTCGACTGGTTGATCTTCCGCTTGCGGCCGAACTCGGTGTTCAGCGGCTCGACGGAGACGCAGTTCGACTTCTTCGAGCAGTCGCCGCAGCCTTCGCAGACCAGCGGGTTGATGAAGACGCGCTTGGTGGCGACGTCCATCTTGCCGCGCTTGCGGCGGCGGCGCTTCTCGGTGGCGCAGACCTGATCGTAGAGCAGGACGGTGGTGCCGGGGGTCTCGCGCAGCATCATCTGCACGGCCATCAGTTCGGAGCGCGGCTTGACCTCGACACCGGGCGCCAGACCGCTGACGCCCTCGTAGCGGCTGGGATCATCGGCGACGATCACTGTCTTGGCGACGCCTTCAGAGGCGAGTTGGCGGGTGATCTGAGCCGGGGTGAAACCGCTCTCGGCCGCCTGCCCGCCGGTCATGGCGACCGCGTCGTTGAACAGCAGCTTGTAGGTGACGTGGCTCTCGGCCGCGACCGAAGCGCGGATCGCCAGCGAGCCAGAGTGGTTGTAGGTGCCGTCGCCCAGGTTCACGAACACATGCGGTTCGGTGGTGAACGGCGCCGAGCCGACCCAGGTCAGGCCCTCGCCGCCCATGTGGCTGTTGAGGTCGGTCTGCGGGTCAGAGAAGCTGGCCATGTAGTGGCAGCCGATGCCGGCCAGCGCACGGGTCCCTTCCGGCAGCCGGGTCGAGGTGTTGTGCGGGCAGCCCGAGCAGAAGAACGGCTTGCGCTGTTGCTCGGCGGCCAGGGTGACCGCAGCCATGGAGGCGGCCGAAACCCGGGCGAGGTAGTCGTTGACCCGCTCCATATGCGGGCCGGGGGGAAGTCGGTCGGCGATCGCCAGGGCGACCTCGGCCACCGACAGCGAGCCGAGCTCCGAGAGCAGCGGATGTCCCTGCTCGTCCACCTTGCCGACGATCTTCGGACGCGCATGGGCCGGCAGGTCGTAAAGGGCCGAGCGGGCCTGGGTTTCGATCAGCGGGCGCTTGTGCTCGATGACCATCATCGTCTCGAGGCCGGCGGCGAACGAACGCAGACCGGTCGGCTCGAGCGGCCAGGGCATGCCGACCTTGTAGATGGCGACGCCCAGGTCGGAGGCTTCCTTCTCGGAGATGCCCATGGCCGCGAAGGCCTCGATCACGTCCTTGTAGGCCTGGCCCTGACAGACGATGCCCAGGCGCGGGCGGTTCGAACCCAGCATCACCCGGTCGATACGGTTGGCGCGGGCGAATGCCAGAGCGGCCGGGATCTTGAAGTTGCGGAGCCGGCGCTCCTTTTCCAGCGGCTGGTCCTTCAGACGAATGCCCAGCCCGCCGGCCGGAATGTTGAAGTTGGTCGGGACCACGATCTGGTGGCGATCGATCGAGACGTCGATGGTGACGCCGCTGTCCATGGTGTCGGCCAGGGCGATCAGCCCGACCCAGACCCCGGAGAACCGCGACATGGCGATGCCCATCAGGCCGTAGTCGAGAACCTCCTGCACATCGGCCGGCGACAGCACCGGCATCTCGAAGTCCTGGAAGGCGAACTCGGACTGCGACGGCAAGGTCGAGGACTTGCAGTTATGGTCGTCGCCGGCCACGGCCAGAACGCCGCCCTTGGCCCAGGTCCCGGCGAAGTTGGCGTGCTTGAAGGCGTCGCCGGTGCGGTCCACACCAGGGGCCTTGCCGTACCACATGCCGGTCACGCCATCGAACTTGGCGCCCGGGAACAGATTGGCTTGCTGGCTGCCCCACACGGCGGTGGCGGCCAGATCTTCGTTGAGGCCTTCCTTGAAGACGACCTCGGCTTCCTTGAGGAACTTGCCGGCGCGATGCGCCTGCTGGTCCAGCCCGCCGAGCGGCGAACCCCGGTAGCCGGAGACGAACCCGGCGGTGTTCAGGCCCGCGGCCTTGTCCAGACGATGCTGGTCCATCATCACACGGAGCAGCGCCTGGACGCCCGTGATGAAAACCCGACCTTCCGTGAGCAGGAATTTGTCGTCGAGCGTCACGTCAGCGTGCCGCATAGCAATATCTTTCCTTTTCGGCTCCCCAATGCCTATAGAAGATCATATAAGATCGATGGAATTGCTTGCCAAAGGCGTGCCCCGCAAAGCCCATTTCGGGGCAAGAATGACGCTCATAAGCGCCGTTTAATGGAGGAAAAATTGTCCGAGGCCCTCGACGCGGTCGATGCCAAGATTCTCGACCTCATCCAGCATGACGCCGGATTGTCGGTCGCCGAGATCGCAGAGCGAGTAGGATTGTCCTCCAGCCCATGCTGGCGGCGGATCAAACGGCTCGAGGACACCGGGGTCATTCAACGCCGCGTGACCATTCTCGACCGCGACCTGCTGGGCCTCGGCTTCGAAGTCTATTGCACGGTCAAGCTCAGCCTGCCGACCAAGGACAACCTCGACGCCTTCGAGTCGGCGATCACCAAGCTGCCGGAAGTGGTGCAATGCGCCACGGTCACCGGCGCCGCCGACTATGAACTGCGGATCGTCACCCGCGACATGCACGCCTTCGACGACTTCCTGCGCGACAAGATCCTGTCGCTGGGCCTGGTCTCGAACATCGAGAGCCGGATCGTGATTCGCTCGGTGAAACACACCACCGCTGCGCCGCTCGGACTGGTCAGCCCCTATGTGAGCGCCCAGAGCTAGACGACGCGCCTGCGTCGCCTATTTGTCCGACATAGCCACGCGAGCACGAACCTATACTTGGGAACGACGTGAAGGCGTCGCTCCTCGCGCCTATAGTGGGTCGGAGCAGAGGAGCGACCCATGATCGAACTCGTCATCGACCAACGCCGGAAGGACCTCGGCGGGTTCGAGGTGGGCCGCGTCCTGCCGTTCGCCAAGCGGCGGATGATCGGCCCCTTCATCTTCTTCGACCACATGGGTCCGAAGACCTTCGAGCCCGGCTTCGGGCGCGAGGTCGACGTGCGGCCGCATCCGCACATCGGGTTGTCGACCCTGACCTATCTGTTCGAGGGCGAGATCACCCACCGCGACTCCGTGGGTGTCACCCAGCCGATCCATCCCGGCGAGGTGAACTGGATGATCGCCGGCAGCGGCATCACCCATTCCGAGCGCTTCGAGACCCTCCGCGCCCAAGGCGGAAAGATGAACGGCATTCAGGCCTGGATCGCCCTGCCGGTCGAGTTCGAGGAGACCGCGCCCTCGTTCCACCACCACGCGGCCGGCGACCTGCCGACCTATGAGAGCGACGACGGGCTGACCGCCCGCCTGATCGCCGGCAGCGGCTTTGGCGCCAAGTCGCCCGTGAAGACGCTCTCCCCGCTGTTCTATGTGCACTGGCAGTTCAAACCCGGCGCCAAGGGCCAACTGCCCGCCGAGTATCCGGAACGCGCCGCCTATGTCGCCGCCGGCGTGGTCGAGGTCGACGGCCGCGAGTTCCGCGAAGGCCAGATGCTGGTGTTCGAACCGGGCAAGCCGGTGCTGTTCACCGCGGTGACCGAGGCCATCGTCATGCTCCTGGGCGGCGAGCCGATCGGGCCGCGCCTCATCGAGTGGAACTTCGTCTCCTCGTCGAAGGACCGCCTGGAGCAGGCCAAGGCCGACTGGCGCGCGGGCCGCATGAAGCTGCCCGACGCCGACGACCAGGAGTTCATCCCCCTGCCCGAGCCGCCTCCCCCGCCAAGCCCAATGTGAGACCCGCTCACGGGCCGCCTCCGCTGTTCATTGCTCGGCGAAAATCGGCTTGATCACCCTCGCGTAAGCCTGCGCATCGTGCCGCCAACCAAGAAGTCCAGGGAGGACGGCATGAAACTCTATTCGTCGATGGGCCCCAATCCGGCCGTCGTGGCGATGTTCCTCGCCGAGAAGGGCGTCGAGATCCCGGTCGAGAAGGTCGACCTGATGGCCGGCGAGAACCGCCAGCCGCCCTATGTCGCCAAGAACCCGGCCGGCCAGCTGCCCTGCCTTGAGCTCGACGACGGCTCGCACCTGGCCGAGATAACCGCCATCTGCGAGTACCTGGACGAGAAGTTCCCGCAGAACACGCTGATCGGCTCGACGCCCGAGGAGCGGGCCGCGACCCGCATGTGGGTGCGCCGCATCGACCTCAACATCTGCGAGCCGATGACCAATGGCTTCCGGTTCGCCGAGGGCCTGCCGCTGTTCCAGAGCCGGGTGCGCACCATCCCGCACGCCGCCGGCGACCTGAAAGAACTGGCCCAGGAAAGGATCGCCTGGCTCGACGGCCTGATGAGCGGCAAGACCTGGGTGGCGGGCGATCGCTTCACCCTGGCCGACGTCATGCTGTTCTGCTTCCTGCAGTTCGGCGCCTCGGTCGGCCAGCCGATCAACCCGGACAACAAGAACATCGTCGCCTGGGTCGAGCGCGTGAAGGCCCGCGCCCCGCAGAAGGCGACCGCCTAGCCCCGAGCGCACCGATCTACAGCGTGCTCAGCGCCTTGCGGGTCTGTTCCCAGTACTGGGCGCCGGTGATCACCGTGACGATCGCCGCCGCCCACATCAGGGCGTGAGCCACCAGGGTCACCGGCTCGCGGATCGCCGGATCGGCGGGCAGGTCGAAGGCGCCCCAGGACGCGACCAGCAGCTCGGCCGTCAGGGCGGTCAGCTGCAGCGTTGTCTTCCACTTGGCCAGGCGGGTCACCGGCAGTTTGACGCCCTTGCCGGCCCCGACCTCGCGCAGAGCGCTGACCGTGAATTCGCGGAACAGCATCAGGCCAGCCGGCAGCACGACCGCGTTCTGGCCGCCCATGGCCAGCAGGCCGAGGATCGCACCGCAGACCAGCACCTTGTCGCCAATCGGATCGAGGATCGCGCCCCAGACGCTGACCGCGTCGAGCTTGCGGGCCAGCCAGCCGTCGAAGAAATCGGTCACCGCTGCGATGATGAACGACCAGAACGCCCAACGCTGAAGGGCGAATTGCGATTCCGGAGTCAGTTGCTCGCTGAAGAACGGCACGGCTCCCGCGGCCGCGGCCAGGGCGACGAACACGAACAGAGTCAGGACCAGCCGCAGCGAGGTCAGGATATTCGGCAGAGCTTTCATGGTCGTCCTAACGCGCAGGCTGTAACTAGGTGGCCGGCGTCAATTCGACCTTCTTCGACTATTTGCCATAGACGCAGATTCGCTTGTCCGCGCCTTCGCGCAGGACTGCAAGCCCGTAGGCTTCCGTACCGACCGGGTGAACCAGCACCTCCGGGTTCTTCATGCCTGTCTTCTGAGCCGCAGCCAGACAGGTGGCGCGGACATCTGCCTGGAACTGGGCCCAGGCGTCGGGCGAACTGGCCTGGCCAGCAGTCGGAGCCAGCAAGCCCAAGGCGGCGGCGACCAAGGCGACACGAACCATCAAGCGTCTCCACATCGGTTGAGAGGCAAGAGTAGCCTCGGGCTCAGCCCTTGCGGAAGAAATCGAAGATCCGCTGGGCCAGGGCCTCGCTGACCCCGTCGACCTTGGCCAGGTCGTCGACCGAGGCGCGGCTGACCCCGCGCGCCGAACCGAAGGCGTGCAGCAGGGCCCGCTTGCGGCCCGGCCCCACCCCGTCGATCTCGTCGAGCGGGTTCTTCTTGAGGTCCATCGAGCGGCGGGTCTGATGGCTGCCGTTGGCGAAGCGGTGGGCCTCGTCACGCAGGCGCTGCAGGTAGTAGAGCACCGGCGATTTCGGCTCGAGCATGAAGGGCGTCTTGCCCTCGATGAAGAACCGCTCAAGGCCCGCGTCACGGTCGGGTCCCTTGGCGACGCCGACCACCGAGATGTCGTCGACCCCGACGTCGGCCATCACCTCCAGCACCGCTGCCAGCTGCCCCGCGCCGCCATCGACCAGCACCAGGTCGGGCCGCGGCGGGTTCTCGCCGGCCTCCTCCTCCTTGACCATGCGCGAGAAGCGGCGGCGCATCACCTCCTTCATCATCGCGTAGTCGTCGCCGGGAGTGAGCTCGGTCCCCTTGATGTTGAACTTGCGGTACTGGCCCTTCTGGAAACCGTCCGGCCCGGCGACGATCATGCCGCCGACCGCGTTGGTCCCGGAGATGTGGGCGTTGTCGTAGACCTCGATCCGCTCGGGACTGGCTTCAAGCCCGAAGGCCTCGCAGACCCCGGCCAGCAGCTTGGACTGGGCCGAGCTCTCGGCCATCTTGCGCCCCAGGGCCTCGCGCGCGTTGGTGAGCGCGTGATCGACCAGCTGGGCCTTCTCGCCGCGCTTGGGCCGGTTGATCTCGACCTTGCGGCCCGCCTTCAGCGCGAACGCTTCCGATAGCAGCTCGCACTCGCTCGGCTCGATATTGGTCAGGATCAGCTTTGGGATCGGCTTGTCGTCGTAGAACTGGCCAAGGAAAGCGCTCATCACATCCGGATCCTCGTCGGTCTTGTCGACGCGGGGGAAGTAGGCCCGGTTGCCCCAGTTCTGGCCGGCGCGGAAGAAGAACACCTGCACGCAGGCCTGGCCGCCCTCGGCGTGGAGGGCGAAGACGTCGGCCTCTTCGAGCGTCTCCGGATTGATCTGCTGCTCCTGGGCCACCGAGGCCAGGGCGCGGATGCGGTCGCGGATCCGGGCCGCCCGCTCGAACTCCATCTCGTCCGAAGCGGCCTGCATCTCGGTAGACATCTTGGTCATCACCGCCCGGCTCCTGCCGCGCAGGAAATCCTCGGCCTGTTCGACCAGGCCGGCATAGTCCTCCAGGCTGATCAGGCCGGTGCACGGCGCGGCGCAGCGCTTGATCTGGTGCAGCATGCAGGGGCGCGTGCGGCTTTCGTAGACGCTGTCCGAACACGAGCGCAGCAGGAAGGCCTTCTGCAGGGTGTTCAGCGTCTTGGTCACCGAATGGGCCGAGGCGAACGGCCCGAAATAGTCGCCCTTGATCGTGTGGGCGCCGCGATGCTTGCGAAGCTGAGCCGCCTCATGATCGCGGCGGATGACGATCTCCGGGAAGCTCTTGTCGTCGCGCAGCAGCACGTTGAAGCGCGGCTTCAGCTGCTTGATCAGGTTGATTTCCAACAGCAGTGCGTCGGTCTCGGTGCGGACCGTGACGAACTCCATCGACCGGGTCAGGTCGACCATCAGCGCGATGCGCTGGGTGTGGAACCGGCCCTGCGCGTACTGCAGCACGCGCTTCTTCAGCGAGCGCGCCTTGCCGACGTAGAGCACCTCTCCGCCCTCTCCCATCATCCGGTAGACACCGGGCGCATCCGGAAGGCGGCGCACCTCATCCTTGATCAGTGCAGCCCCGATCAGGGGCGCTTCAGCGGTCGTTTCAGTCGGCATGCAGCCAATATAGGGCGAGTCCGCGCGAAGACGGAGCGGTGGCCCTCATAGTTGAGCTTCAGCCTATCGCGACTTTGGCGCATAGTGCGGCCGCTACGAGCGAGGGCTGCCTTGGATTTCCGGCGTTTCCTCAGTGCGTTGAAGGCCAGAAACGTCGTCCGTGTGGCCGGCGTCTACACCGTCTCGGCCTGGGGCGTATTCCAGGTGGCCAAGACGGTCTTCGAGACCTTTGAACTGGCCAAGTGGGTCTCGGCCCTGACGCTGTTGTTGCTCGTGCTGGGCCTGCCGATCGCCATGGCCCTGTCCTGGGCGTTCGAGCTGGGCCCCAACGGCGCCATCCGGCGCACGCTCAGCGACCCCGACCAGCCCAAGCGCAAGATGAACTGGATGGACTGGGGCGCGCTGGCCGCCATCGCCACGGTCTCGGTCGTGTTCGTGGCCACGGCGGTCGGCCTGGCCGGCTCGTTGCGTGAGGACGCCGCCGCCGGCCTGACCATGGGGGCGTCCAACAAATCGGTGGCGGTGCTGCCCTTCGCGAACTTCAGCAACGCCGCGGATTCCGAGTACTTCGCCGATGGTCTGACCGAGGAGGTGATCAACAGCCTGGCCCAGGTGCCCGAGCTCAAGGTCGCCGGACGCACCTCGACCTTCTATTTCAAGGGCAAGAACGAGGACATCCGTGAGATCGGCAAGAAGCTGAACGTCGCCCACGTGGTCGAGGGGAGCGTGCGGAGGTCGGGTGATCGTCTGCGAGTCACCTGCCAGTTGGTCAGCGTCAAGGATGGCTATCACCTGTGGTCCGAGACTTATGACCGGACCATGGACGACGCCTTCGCCATCCAGACCGAGATCGCCGACGGCGTGGCCGAGGCGCTCAAGGTCGAACTGCGCGCCGGCGGCGGCCAAGCCCAGGCCGCGCGCCGCAACCCCGAGGCCTATCGGCTGGAGGTGATCGCCAAGGGGCAGCTACGTCACAAGGGCAAGGCGCAGGTGCTGGCCGCCCAGGCGATCTACAAGCGGCTGATCGAGTTGGAGCCGGAGAACGCCCAGGTTCACGCCGACTACGCCTATACGACCGCCTATCTCGTCCAGAACCACCTGGAAGGCGAATTCCTGCCGGCGGTGCGCGACGCGGAGGCTGAGATCGCCAAGGCGCTGGAACTCGATCCGCGTTCGTCGGCCGCCTATGTCGCCAGGGGGATGGTCAACGCCATCCGCTTCATCCGCGAGGGACGGCAGGGCTCAGAGGCCGAGGCGGAAGCCGCCTACAAGCACGCCGTCGACCTGGCCCCGCGCGATCCCGAGGCCCTGAGCCTCTACGGCGACTACATCTCCGGCCGGCGACCGGCGGAGGCGACCACCTATCTGCGCCGCGCGCTAGAGATCGACCCGCTCGACCGCATCGCCAACAACGCCCTGGCCGGATCCCTCTTCGCCACCAACCAGCTGGCAGAGGCCGAGCAGCGCTACCGCGCCAATATCGAGCTGTTCCCTGAGTATGTGGATTCCAAGCAGCAACTCGCCGACCTGCTGGCCGAGCAGGGCAAACTCGATCAGGCTGCGGTCTGGCTTCGGATGGCGGCCGCGCCCCAGACTGATCCGGCCGCCTCGCTGCAGCTGGCGAACATCTACTATAATCTCGGCATGCGGCGGGAAGCCGAGACCACCATGGACGTCTGGCGCCGACACCCGGTGGTCGCCCCTATCGTCGATGCGCTCAAGCTGATCATCGCCGGGGACTATTCAGGGATGCTGCGCCTATCGCAGGCCAAGATGGCCGAGCCCGACGCCGATCCGCTCTGGCACAGCGCCATCGTCCTCGGCGCGAGCGCGCTTGGCCAATACGATCTGGCGCGGGAACAGCTGTTGATCACCTCGCCGGAATTGTTCGAGCCCAAGCCGGTGGTCTCACCGGGGCTGGCCCACGACGCCATGGTCGGCGCCTTCGCCATCGCCCAGACCGGCGACAACGGCCAGGCCCGGCGGATCGCGCTGGCGGTGCTGACGGCTACCGAGCCAAGGCCTGGCCTTCGCCAGATGAATGCTCGGCGGATCGCCCGCGCTCAGGCCTACGTCATGCTGGGAGACAAGGAACGCAGCTTGGCCGAGCTGCGCGCCGCCTATGACAACGGCTATCGCCAGCTCTACGACCTGGACAGCTTCATGCGGCTGGACGCCTATCCCATCCTGGCGCCGCTGCAGGCCGACCCGCGCTTCCGCGAGCTGATTGGCGCCATCGAGGCGGACAACAACCGGCTGCGGGAGGCCCTGCTCTCGAACAGTCAGCCGCCAGTGCAGGTCGCCGGAAAGCCGAGCTAGAGCTTCACCCCGCCAGCCATGATCTTGGCGTAGCCCGGCTTGGTCAGCCGCACATAGCCCTTGTTCGGATCCTTGTAGAACACCTGGCCCTTGATCCCCGCCGGGTCGAAGCCGTCGGCGACCAGGTCGAACTTGCGGTACTTGAAGGTCCCCGTGGTCTCGATGGCCGGCAGGATGCGGACGAACACCGGCTGGGCGTAGGACGGCAGATCGTTGGCCACCGTATCGCCGAACGCCTTGATGTCGAAGTCGGGCCCGACCACCAGCCCGGCCATGCCGGCGCGGCCGTCCGCGCCCTCGACGGTGACGCCGTAGACATTGGCCTCGACCACGCCAGGGATCGACTGCAGACGCTCGGCCACCTCGCCGGTCGAGACGTTTTCGCCCTTCCAGCGGAAGGTGTCGCCGATCCGATCGACGAAGTAGAAATAGCCGTCGGCGTCGGTCTTCATCAGGTCGCCGGTGCGGAACCAGGCGTCGCCTTTGGCGAACACGTCGCGCAGGATCTTCTTGTCGGACGCGGCTTTGTCGACATAGCCGGTGAACTCGCTGCGCGCGTCGCCGCCGATCTTGCCGATGCATTCGCCGATCTGGCCTGGCCCGGCTTCGATGCACAGGCCGTTGAGACCGCGGATCTCCTCTTCCTTCTCCACGTCGAACTGGACGAGGCGATAGTTGACCTTGTCCTTCATCCACTTGGGCGAACGGCCGATCGCCCCGACCCGGCCGTCGAAGTTGAACATCGACACGTTGCCTTCGGTGGAGCCGTAGAATTCCAGGACGTCGGGGATGCGGAAGCGGCGCTTCATCTCGGCCCAGACGTCGGCGCGCAGGCCGTTGCCGAAGGCCAGGCGGATCTTGTGCTGGCGCTCGGCCTCGACCTCTTCGTGATTGACCAGGTAGCGGCAGAGCTCGCCGATATAGACGAACATCGTGCAGTTCTCGGCCACCACGTCGTCCCAGAAGTGGCTGGCGGAGAACCTCTTTTTCAGCACCACAGAGCCGCCGTTCAGCAGCGCCGCGCCAAGCGCGCAGAGGCCGCCGGTCGCATGGTAGAGCGGCAGGGCGACGAAGATCCGGTCTCGGTCATTGGCGCCGGTCGAGCCTGCAAACCCGCGCATGTAGAGCTGGGCGCGCAGGTGAGTGATGCGGGCCGCCTTGGGCAGGCCGGTCGTGCCGCTGGTGTAGATGAACAGCGCCGTATCCTTGGCCGTCATGCCGTCGCGCACCGAGCGGTCGGGCGGCAGCTGGCTGCAGCTCTTCAGCGCTTGGCTGAGGTCGCGCTGGCCGCCATGGGCCTGGCCGCCGAGCACCCATTGCTGCATCGGCCGTTCCAGCAGGCCCTTGGCCTGCTCGAAGGCCGGCGAGGTGTCGGAATCGACAATCACGTGCGCGGCGCCGGAGATGTTCAGGCAGTGGGCCAGCGGCGCGCCGGTCAGCTGATTGTTGATCAGCGCGGTGACCGCGCCGATCTTGGTCAGGCCGTACCAGATCGGAAAATACTCAAGCCGGTTGGGCATGAAGAGCGCAACCACCTGGCCGCGCCGCACGCCGATCCCCTTGGCCCAGTGGGCGAAGCGGTTGGCGATGGCGTCCATCTCGCCATAGCTGACCGTCTTGTGCTCGAAGATTAGGGCCGGACGCTCGCGCCACTGCTCGACCGCCGCCTGGATGTCGTCGCAGATCAGGTTCGGCGATGTCGGCGCGATGCTCTTCACGCGCTTGAGTGTGCGATTCAGACTGCGAATGAACCGCCAGTCACGCTCGAGCCGGGCCTTAAGACGCATCAATTCCCTCCGACGCGGGACACCTTGGCGGCGCGTCGCCTCGGGGGTCAAGCTAACCAGACGTCGCCATTGGTCACACCCGCGTCAGGCGAGCCCAAACGTGGCGCCGAGGACTCACCTGGGCCTATGCTCGGCGCAATCGTTCAGTCGTCAGTTCGCCAGGGTGAATGACCGCTCCGGCGTTTCCTGGCAGTGGAATCTTCCATGTGCGACCTGCCCAAAGCGATTCTGTTCGACCTCGACGAAACCATCATCTCGTTCGGTTCACGCCGGCAGATCCTGCAGGAGGTGGTCGAGGAGTTCGCGGCGACCTTCGCGCCGATCTCGCCGCAGGAGGCGAGCCTGGCGCTGGAAGCCGGGTTCCGCGAATTCTGGTCCGACGAGACCCGCGCTGCGATCTGGCGCAAGAACCTGGCCGCGGGCCGGGTCATCGCCGTCGATACGGGCTTTGCTGAGATGCGGGCGCGAGCTCCCGCCCTCACTTCGGAGTTCGCCAAGACATTCGGCGAGCGGTTCCACGTCTACCGCGAAGAGCAGGCCAAGTTCTTCCCGGGCGCGGTGGAGACCATCGAGGCGTTCCGTGCGCTGGGGGTGAAGCTCGCCCTGGTCACCAACGGCGCAGCGGCGCCACAGCGCGCCAAGGTCGAGCGCTTCAAGCTCGCCCCGCTGTTCGATCACGTCCAGATCGAGGGCGAGGCCGGCTTCGGCAAACCCGAGGAAAAGGCCTATCTGCACGCCATGCAGGCGCTGGGCGTCGAGGCCCATGAGACCTGGATGGTCGGCGACAATCTCGAGTGGGAGGTGGCCGCGCCGCGGGGGCTGGGGATCTACGCCATCTGGCACGATCACCTGGGAGAGGGCCTGCCGATCGGCAGCTTGGTCAAGCCGGACCGCATCATTCGGACGATCGCAGAGCTGAACCCGAGCAAATAAGGCGATATAGCGGCAATCATGCCAATATCGCGTCAACATTCGCCTCATACGGCGAAACACAACGTGCGCTCGTGTGGAATATACACACCCATCGGCGGAATGCCGATCGCTTGATATGCCAACACATTCCTTAGGTCTCAGCCCATCTGTCGAGCCCGTTCCTATGGACATGCGGAACATGTGCCAACCACGACCGTTTCCCTAAGCAGAGAAACATCAGAGGTGTCACATGAGCACTGCGTACGACCCAGTCGCCCGCCCGACCTATACAGGCCTGACGCCCGACGAGCGTCGTCCGGCGCCCGGCGCCGCGACCGAGATCGACGAAGCTCCGGTCTTCGGCACGCCGATCTATGCCCGCACCGCCAAGAAGCGCTCAGGCCCGCCCGTCCCGGCGATCGCGGCCGGCGTCGCCGCCGCGGCTCTGCTGGCCGCCGCCGGCTATTACATGATGCAGCCGCGGCAGGAGCTGTTCGCCGAGCAGACTACCGCCCCGGCCGCAGCCCCGCCGGTCACCGAGATCGCCGCCACCACTCGGGAACCGGCGCCCGGCCCGATTGTGGCTGAGCAGCAGCCCATCACGCGGGTGAGCGAGAACCCGGTCGCTCGCGAGGCCCGTGCGACGCCCGAGCGCACCGCCCGCCCGCGCCCGGCGCCGGTCGCCGACAGCCCTGAGACCTGGGCCAGCGACACCAGCGCCCGCCTTCCGGACGCGCCGATCCCTTATTCGGCGCTCGCCCAGACCCCGGCTGGAGCGCCCGTGGCCCCGCCGGCGATCGCGCCGACAGATCCGAATGCAGCCGCGCCCGCGGCCCAGACGCCAGCTCCGGAGAGCCTAGGGGAGCCGACGCCGTAGGGGCCTGACCGAGGCAGACGGAGAAAGGCGGCCTTCCGTGGGAGGTCGCCTTTTTCGTGCATCCAGCTTGACCACACCCTCCCTTAACCTTCTTTGACGCAAGTGTCGGTTTCAGTTCTGCAAACGTGCGGAGTGAGGGCCGGGGGCGATGCGGCGCAATTCCGAGTTTAGGTTGTTGGCGCCGCTCCTGGCGTTGGCCCTGGGCGCGATGACGGTGTTTGTCGCCAGCCTGCTGATCTGGGCTGGCCAAGTCGACAAGGACGTGCGCCTGCGCGAAGAAGCGTTGGTCCGCGGCGGGGTCCTGACCAGCATCCACGAGATCGAGCGCTCGATCCTACCCGAGACCAACTGGGACGAGGCCGTCGTCAACCTGGACAACCGCTTCGATCCGGCCTGGGCCAAGGCCAACCTCAACGACTACTTCGCGCAGAACATCGACTTCGATCAGTTGTTCGTGCTGAACGGCGACAACCGCGCGATCTACGCGCGCAGCCACGCCCAGACCATTTCACCGAAGGCGTTCGAGCACTTCGAGGGCGCAGCGCCGCTGATCGCCAAGGTCCGCCGCGCCGAGGCCGAGCGCGGCCCGATCACCCGCCGCGCCCCCGGCTCCGACAAGGTGCTGGTCTCCCGAGCCATCCAGGCCAGCGACTTCGTCGCCCACGACGGTCAGGTCTATCTGGTCTCCGCCACACTCGTGCAGCCCGACTTCGCCACCGCCGTGCCGCGCACCCCGTTCGCGCCGGTCGTGGTCATGGCGCTGAAGATGGACGGCGGCTCGCTGGGCCGCCTGAAGGACCGCTTCCAGCTGCAGAATCTCCGCTCCACCCTTGGGCTGCCGCATATCGCGCCGGGCGACGCGCATATTGCGCTGCCGACCGGACCGGGGCAGCCGCCGCTGGTGCTGAGCTGGACGCCGCAGAAACCGGGCACGGAGATCGCCCGGGCCGCCGCCGCGCCTATCGCGCTGGTGTTGCTGGCGTTCGGCGTCGTCGGCGCCGTGATGATCATCCGCACCCGCTCCGCGGCGCTGCAGTTCGTGGCCAGCCACAAGAGCCAGGCCGACTTCCTGGCCAACATGAGCCACGAGATCCGCACGCCGCTGAACGGCGTCAACGCAATCGCCGCGGCCCTGCAGCGTACCTCGCTCTCCCCCGCCCAGGAGGAGATGGTCGGCATCATTCAGAGCTCCGGCCAGGCGCTTGAGCGCCTGCTGTCCGACGTGCTGGACCTGTCCCGGATCGAGACCGGAACCGTAAAGGTCGAGGCCCGCCCGTTCCACCTCGGCGACGCCGTGCGAGCGGTCGCCGCCCTGGCCCGCGAACGGGCCGACGAGAAGGCGCTGGACCTGATCATCGACATCGACCCGGCGGCCGAAGCCGTGGTCCACGCCGACGCGGTGCGCGTGAAGCAGGTGCTGATCAACCTGGTCTCCAACGCCGTGAAGTTCACCAGCGAAGGCTATGTGGCCATCGCCGTCCGGGCCGAAGGGCAGAACCGCTGGCGCATCGACGTGCAGGACACCGGCATCGGCTTCGATCCCGCCGACAAGGCCCGGCTGTTCGACCGCTTCCAGCAGGGCGACGGCTCCGCCACCCGCCAGTTCGGGGGCACTGGCCTTGGCCTGACCATCGCCCGCCAGCTGGTCACCCTGATGGGCGGCGAGATCGACGCCGCCGGCGCCCCCGGCGAGGGCGCAACCTTCACCGTGAGGTTGCCGATGGCGGTGACCACCGCGACCCCGGCGCCGGTTGTCGAGGATGATCCGGACGCCGTGCCCGATCGGCCGCTGCGCATCCTGCTGGCTGACGACCATCCGACCAACCGCAAGGTGGTGCAGGTGCTGTTCGCCGAGTTCGAGGTCGACTTGATCTGTGTCGAGAACGGCCAGGAAGCCTGTGACGCCTTCGCCAACCAGCGCTTCGACCTGGTGTTGATGGACATGCAGATGCCGGTAATGGACGGCCTGATTGCGGTGCGCGCCATCCGCGAGCGCGAACGCGGCCGGGGCATGATCCGCACGCCGATCGTCATGCTGACCGCCAACGCCTTGCCCGAGCACCAGGCCGCCAGCCTCGCGGCGGGCGCTGACCTGCACATGCCCAAGCCGATCGAGGCCGCCAAACTGTTCGGCGTGCTGCAGGCGGTGGCCGAGCGCCAGGCGATCGCGGCGGCCGCCTAGACTACGCGAAAGACCTCTGCGCCTACGGTCAAGCGACCGGATGCCACATTCCCGAACCGCGTTCTCTCTGGCTTATGACCAGCCGCAGGTCGGGATCCATTTGAGGACTTTCATGCTGAAGCTGTTGTTTTCGAGCTGGGGCGCCGAGTGGGGCACCGCGGCTCTCGTGTTTTTCGTCAGCGCCGCCGTTGGCCGTTTCGCCGCCTCGGGCATGAACACGCTTCAATGGTGCGGGGCGATCACCGCCATCCTGGCCTCGATCACCGCCGCCGTCGCCGTCCGGGTCTGGAAGGACGAGCCGGTCAAGGTCCGCGCCGAGCGCGACTGATCACTCGGCGTAGACGTCGAGCCCCATGGCGGTGAGCAGCCGGTGCTGCTGATCTGCCGCCACCTTCATCCCCGCAAGGCTGGCTAGTTCCGAAAGGTTCAGCCCGCTGACCTCGGCTCCCCGAAGGTCGGCGCGGGCGAGCTTGGCCCCCACCGTCAGGGCCTGGAAGAAATCGCATTCGCGCAGGTCGGCGCCCTCCAGGTCGGCGTCGACGAGCGCCGCCTCGCGAAAGCTCGAGCGGTTGAAGTCGCCTTCGGGCAACCGCAGCTGGGTCAGGTCGGCCAGTTCCAGATTGCAGCCTTTCAGCGCGCCGGCCCATTGCACGACATTGCGGCCGAAGGCGCGGCTGAAGTCGGCCCGGACAAAGGCCGCGCCCCGCAGATTGCAGGCCTCGATCTCGATCCCGTAGAGCGACGAGCGCTCGAACCGAGCGAACGACAAGTCACACTTGCGCACGCGCGCCTCCTCCATCCGGCAGAAGGCGAAGACGGCCCCGACATGGCCTTCGTCATCGGCGAAGCTGCAGTCCTCGAACACCGCCTCGCGCAGATCGCTCTGGGCGAAGCGCGGTCGGATCAGACGGCAAGCCTTGAACCGCGCGCCCTGCAGCACCGCGCCCTGGACCTGGACCTCGCGGATCGTGCAGCCATCGAACACCGCATCGGTGAGGTCAGCGTCGGTGAAGTCGAGGTCCGATAGGTCCCGGCCCGAGAATTGCGCGCCAGCCTTGAGTTCCATCCCAACCTCCGCTCACCCCGGCGAAAGCCGGGGCCCAAACTGAGTATGCCCGATCCACGTCGGAAGCGGTCGCAGCACGGATAGCTCGCTTGGCCGCGGGTGAGCGGTGCGGGCGGGTCAGCCCTCCGACTTGACGTAGATCTCCCCGCCCTCGGCGCGGAATTTCTCGCTCATCTCCGCCATACCGGCCTCGGCCACGTCGTTCTGCTTGGCGGCGGCGTCGCGGATGTCCTGGCTGATCTTCATCGAGCAGAACTTGGGGCCGCACATTGAGCAGAAGTGGGCGGTCTTCATCGCCTCCTTCGGCAGCGACTCGTCGTGGAATTCGCGTGCGGTCTCCGGGTCGAGGCCGAGGTTGAACTGATCCTCCCAGCGGAATTCGAAGCGGGCGCGGCTGAGCGCGTCGTCCCAGGCGCGCGCGGTGGGATGGCCCTTGGCCAGGTCGGCGGCGTGGGCGGCGATCTTGTAGGTGATCACTCCCTGCTTGACGTCCTCGCGATCGGGCAGGCCCAGGTGCTCCTTGGGCGTCACGTAGCAGAGCATGGCGGTGCCGAACCAACCGATCATCGCCGCCCCGATGGCGCTGGTGATGTGGTCGTAGCCGGGGGCCACGTCGGTGGTTAGCGGGCCGAGCGTGTAGAACGGCGCCTCGCCGCAGGTGGCCAGCTGCTTGTCCATGTTGGCCTTGATCTTGTGCATCGGCACGTGGCCGGGGCCCTCGATCATCACCTGCACGCCGTGCTTCCAGGCGATCGGCGTCAGCTCGCCCAGGGTCTCCAGCTCGGCGAACTGAGCTGCGTCGTTGGCGTCGGCGATCGAGCCCGGACGCAGGCCGTCGCCGAGCGAGAACGACACGTCGTAGGCGCGCATGATCTCGCAGATGTCTTCGAAGTGCTCGTAGAGGAAGTTCTCCTTGTGGTGCGCCAGGCACCACTTGGCCATGATCGAGCCGCCGCGCGAGACGATGCCGGTCACCCGCTTGGCGGTCAGCGGCACATAGGCCAGCCGCACGCCGGCATGGATGGTGAAGTAGTCGACGCCTTGCTCGGCCTGCTCGATCAGGGTGTCGCGGAAGACTTCCCAATTCAGGTCCTCGGCGATGCCGTTGACCTTCTCCAGCGCCTGGTAGATCGGCACGGTGCCGATCGGCACCGGGCTGTTGCGGATGATCCAGTCGCGGATGTTGTGGATGTTACGGCCGGTCGACAGGTCCATGACCGTGTCGGCGCCCCAGCGGATCGCCCAGACCATCTTGTCGACCTCGTCGGCGACAGTCGACAGCACCGCCGAGTTGCCGATGTTGGCGTTGATCTTGACCAGGAAGTTGCGGCCGATGGCCATCGGCTCGAGTTCGGTGTGGTTGATGTTGGCCGGGATGATCGCCCGACCGCGCGCCACCTCGTCACGCACGAACTCCGGCGTCACGAAGTCCGGGATCGAGGCCCCGAAATCCTCGCCGTCACGGATGAACGGGTCGCTCTCCTTGCGGCGCAGGTTCTCGCGGATGGCGACGTATTCCATCTCCGGCGTAATGATCCCGCGGCGGGCGTAGTCCAGCTGAGTGACGGCGCCGCCGCCCTTGGCGCGATAGATCCGGCGCGGGGCGTCGAACTGCGGGGCCAGGTGCTCGCCCTTGGCGAAGCCATTGTCCTCCGGCTTCACCTCGCGTGGATTGGCGACGATCTCGAGATCGCCGCGGGAGACGACCCAGGGCTCGCGCAGCCGTGACAGGCCCTGATCGATGTCGATCTTCACCTTGGGGTCGGTATAGGGGCCGGACGGGTCGTAGATGGTCACCGGCGGCTCGTTCGCCGACGGGTGAACCGCCACTTCACGGAACGGCACGCGGATGTCGGGCCAGAGCACGCCGGGCTGATAGACCTTGCGCGAGCCGGGGCGCTCACCGGTGGGAATGGCGTCTTTGACGGGCGTCTGGATGTTCACCGGCGCAAGCTCCTTCACGGCCAAGGGCCGCCGGCGAGCGGGAATCCGAGCATGCGCACGCTCGAAACGCCTTCCCTTCGCCGGCATGACCCGGATCAGGTTCTACGGGTCGCGGGCTCGCCCGCCTCTCAGCCGCCTAAGCGCGGCCCCCCGAGGACAAGCCCCACTCTTAGGCGCGAATGAACCGGATGGAAAGCGCCGCCGTCCAGCCGCAATCTGGTCCTTTGATCGCGGCCAAAGGAGGATCGCCATGCAACGCCTGCCCCTCGTCGCGGCCTTCGCCATGGTGGCTTTCGGCGCCGCCACGACCGCCGCCGCCCAACCGGCGGCCCAGCCAGCCCCTTCGACCAACCCGTGCTTCCGGATGAGCGAAATCCGCAACCACACCAAGGGCGACAACCAGACCCTCTACCTCGCGATCCGCAACAGCCGGGACGTCTTTCGGCTGGACATGGCGGGCAATTGCCTGGCCGGCGCCTCGACCAACGACCCGCTGGTATTGGAGCCGGTCAGCGGCAACGATTTGATCTGCCGGCCGCTGGACCTGAGCCTGAAGGTGCATGTCGGCCCCGGCGCGCTATCGCCCTGCATCATCAGGCAGATGACCCGGCTGACCCCAGACGAGATCGCCGCCCTGCCGCCGAAGGTCCGGCCCTAGCCGATCTGCAGGCCGCCCGCTTCCAGCACCGCGCGCAACGGGTCGAGGCCCTCGCCATATCGCCGCCAGCGGCCGATCGAGGATGAATAGAGCGGCTGTCGCACCTGCACCGAACTGGCGGTCGCCACCGGCGCGGCGTTCTGGTGGAAATCCAGGCAGCGCGGGTCCCAGTCCAGACCGCAGAACCCCAGCAGGCGGCGGGTCTCCCCTTCCTGATCGGTAACCAGATCCTCGTAGGCGACCTCGGTGAACCGGTCGCTCGGCAGGGTCGCGCGCCAGTGGGCGACCAAGCGCTCGAAGCCGAGATAGTAGCGACCGACGTCTTCAAGATCGTAGGCGTAGTTGTAGTACGAGAAGCCAGTGGCGAAGAGCTGGCGGTAGTTCGACAGGCAGGCGTCCATCGGATCGCGGCGCAGGCACACGATCCGGGCGTCCGGCAGGGCGGCGTGGATCAGCCCGGCATAGACAATGTTGAGCGGCATCTTGTCGACGAAGCGGGCCGCGCCCTTCCGGAGGGTGGCGACGCTGTCGAGATAGGCCCGGCCGACGGCGGCGAGGTCGAGGCCGGCAGCGGCCTGCAGGGTTTCCGGATCGAGCACCAGGTTTGAAGCGGTCGCCGCCGCCCGCTTCACGATCAGCGCGAAATTGGTCAGCTCGCCGGCCGAGACCACCTGCGGATGGCTCGACAGAATTCGGTCGACCAGGGTGGTGCCGGTGCGCGGCAGGCCGACGACGAAGATCGGCCCCTCGCCGCCTATGGCGCGACTGCGCGGCGGCGATCCCGCCGCCGCCTCGAACAGCGCCGCATCCGCGGCCGGGTCATAGGCCAGCGCCGCGCGTTTGGCGGCCTTGGCGCGGCCGAGCCAGCCCAGCGCCGCCGGCAGGTCGCCCAGGTCCTCGCAGGTCTTGGCCAGGGCGTGGCCCAGGTGCAGGGCGCGGTCGGGGTCCTCGGAAGGCTGCGCGATCAGCGCCGTCAGTTGCGGCAGGAAGTTCGCTTCCGGCGCCTGGCGGCGCAGCTGCACGCGCGATGACCAGGCGCGATAGAGGCCGGGATCCTGCTCCAGGGCCGCGCCATAGGCGCTCTCGGCCGCTTCGAAGCGCCCGGCGAACTGCCGGGCGGCGGCGAGATTGTACTGGAAGCTGGCGTTGCGCGGTTCGCGCGCGGCCGCCTGCTCGAAGAAGTCGATGGCCCGCTCGTGAAGGCCCGCGCGGGTGAAGACCACGCCGAGCGTGTCGAGGCTCAGCGCGTCCTGCGGATCCATGGCGGCGGCGCGCTCGGCCAGCTCCACCGCCTGCGCCTGGCGGTTCGTGGCGACCTTGCAACGGGCAAGCTGAACCAACGGCTCGGGGGCGGCGACATTGAGGCTTGCCGCTTTTTCCAGCAGTTCGATTGCGCGCGCGTAATTAGAATGATCAGCAGCCAATACTCCGAGGAGGAACCAGGCGCGCCATTGCGCCGGATCTACCTTGAGTACGGCTAAGCACTCCCTGTGCGCGGCCTGATAGTTTCGACTCGCCAACAACCCTTCTGCGTGGCGCAGCGCGCCTTCGATACTTTCCATTTCCAGCGTCGGTCGCGCCCTGTGCAGAATTAGATCACCGTCATGCTTTTCGCTCCGTCTTGCAACAAAGACGTTGAGATGGGCGCCTCCTCCGTACCAGCGTTCTTCAGGAACGCTTTTCGGGGGAAGAATCATGCCGGCCATCAAAGCCGGGCGCCGCACGCGACTGCTGGCGTCCATCAGCGCTGCCGCCCTGACCGCCGCGCCCGGGCTCGCCGCCGCCCAGGCCACCCAGGTCGAGGAGATCATCGTCACCGCCACCCGTCGTGACGCAGTGGTCCAGGACGTGCCGATCAACATCGCCGCGGTCAGCGGCGTGGCCATCGAGCGAGCCGGGATCAAGGACTTGACCGAGGTCGTGCGCGGGGTGCCCGGCATCCACGTGGTCGATCAGGGGGGCCGCGGCTCCAGCCGCATCGTGGTGCGCGGCCTCAACGCCGACCCGCTCGGCTCCAACGATGGCGACAACTCCGGCGGCAGCGGCACGGTGGCGACCTATCTTGGCGACATCCCCGTCTATATCGACCTGAAGCTCAACGACATGGATCGGGTCGAGGTGCTGCTCGGACCGCAGGGCACCCTCTACGGCTCCGGCACCCTGGGCGGGGCCATCCGCTACATCCCGCGGCGCGGCCAGTTCGGGGTGAACACGTTCGAGATCCGCGCGGACGGCTACCAGTACAGCGAGGCGGAAGATCCCTCGACCGACGTGGGGATCACCTTCAACTACTCGCCGAGCGACAACTTCGCGATCCGCGGCAATCTCGACGTGCTGACCGACAGCGGCTTCATCGACTACAAGTACGTCGTGCGCACCCCCGGGGTGTCGGACGCCGACCCTGACTTCACCGACCCCGCCGACGTCGAGCGGAACCTGCGCAGCGTCAAGGACGCCAACAGCGAGGACACCACCTCCGGCCGGCTCGGTTTCCGGTTCCAGCCCGCCGAGTGGCTGGACATGAACCTGACCTACTACTTCCAGTTCCAGGACGTCGGCGCGCGGCAGGTCTCCTCCAAGCACCTGACCAACTTCCCGGTGGCGATTGGCGAGTACGAGTCGGCGCTGCGCTACGAGGAGCCGAACGAGCGCGACAACCAGCTGCTGGCGCTGGAGATGACCGCCGACCTCGGGTTCGCGGACCTAACCTCGGCCACGGCGCTCTCGCAGTACGACGAGAAGGGCCAGCGCGATCAGACCGACCTGCTGATCACCCTGGAATACTCCTATGAGGCGTTCCCGACCTTTTCGGCCTTCACCGCCGAGAAGGGCAAGGAGGAGACCTTCAACCAGGAGCTCCGGCTGGTCTCCAATAGCGAGGGCCCGCTCGGCTGGATCGTCGGAGCCTTCTACAACAGCTTCGAATCCTGGAACCAGAGCGCCGAGTACACCCCCGGTTACGCGGCCTTCATCGGCGTCGATCGCCCGGACGACCTGGAATACTTCTCGGTCAACGTCAGCGAGCTGAAGGAAATGGCCGCCTATGGCGAGCTGACCTACGACATCACCGACGCCTGGTCGATGAGCCTGGGCGCGCGCTACTACAAGTACGACCTGAAGACCAAGTCGGCCGTGGACTTCCCGCTGTTCAACGGCACGCCCGATCAGGTGTTCCTGGACTACGAGGACGGCGGCCAGGAGGACGATGGCTGGCTGGGCAAGTTCAACACCTCCTACAAGTTCACCGACGACGCGATGGCCTATTTCACGGTCAGCCAGGGCTACCGGATCGGCAATTCCAACGGCGTTGGCCCCTGCCCCGACCCGATCCCGCAGAACCAGCAGCTGGCCTGCGCCCTGCCCAACGAGATGCAGTACCTGCCGGACAAGACGCTGAACTACGAGCTGGGGGCCAAGACCCAGTGGTTCGACAAGCGCCTGACCCTGAACGGCTCGCTGTTCTACATCCAGTGGGAGGACATCCAGGTCTCCTCGGCCACCGTGAACGGGGCCATCCCGATCACCAAGAACGGCCAGGGGGCGGAGAGCTCGGGCGTGGAACTGAACTTCAGCGCCGACGTCACCGAGGGCCTCACCATCCAGGGCAGCTACTCCTACACCAAGGCCGAGCTGACCGACCTGGCGCCGGCGCTGGTGCGCACCATCGTACCGCCCGGGTTCTCGTCAGACCCGGCGGTGTTCCTCGACGGCGAACCCGGCGACCGCCTGCCTGGATCGCCCGAGCAGCAGGGCAGCTTCGCGGTCATCTACGACACCCAGGTGTTCGACGGGCTGGACCTTGAGCTGGCCTGGAACGTCACTGCGACCGGCGACATCCTCACGCGCACCGGAGGCCGCGGCGGCGGCTACACGCTCGACGGCTACACGATGCACAACGCCCGCATCGCGCTGACCGACCCGGACGCCGTCTGGACGGTGACGCTCTACGCCAACAACCTGTTCGACGAATACGTAGAGACCAACGCCCGCAACACGCCGCTCTACAACCAGACCCTGACCGACGCCGACGGCGGCCCGGTCTATGTCCGGTCATTCTATGTGGATGTTGCGCCGCCGCGTCAGATCGGGCTGCGTTTCAGCAAGAAATGGGGCGGCTAGAGCGTGACAGCTTCAAGTGGAAGCCGGTTGAAGCGACCGTCACACTCTAAACTTTTGAAGATAGACCCTTTTTTCCAGATTCAGGTGATTCCACCTGAACCGAAAAGGGACTAGCAGCCGGTGGCGGGGAACCTTGGCCGCGTGCTACGCAGGCGGCCAAGGAGTACCCCATGCATCTGGCCAAGTTCCCGCGCGCGCGTTTCGCCCACCTGCCAACCCCGCTCGAAGCCGCCCCGCGGCTGGCGCAGGCCTTGGGTCTCAAGCAGCTCTACATCAAGCGGGACGACTGCACGGGCCTGGCGGGCGGCGGCAACAAGACCCGCAAGCTGGAGTTCCTGGTCGGCGAGGCGCTGGCCCAGGGCGCCGACACACTGATCACTCAAGGCGCCGTCCAATCGAACCACGTGCGCCAGACCGCGGCCGCGGCCGCCCGGTTCGGCCTGGCCTGCGAGGTCATCCTGGAGGAGCGCACCGGCTCCAAGGCCATCGACTACAACGGCTCGGGCAACGTGCTGCTCGACCGGTTGCTGGGCGCCTCGATCCGCAACGTCCCCGGCGGGACCGACATGAACGCCGAGTTGGCCAAGAGCGCCGAGGCCGTCCGGGCCCGCGGCGGCAAGCCCTACGTGATCCCCGGCGGCGGCTCCAACACCATCGGCGCGCTCGGCTATGTCGACTGCGCCCTGGAACTGGTGCGCCAAGCCGATCAGCAGGGACTCGTCATCGACCGTCTGGTCACCGCCACTGGCAGCGCCGGCACCCATGCCGGCCTGGTCGCGGGCCTGGCCCTGGCCGGCGCCGACATCCCGATCCTCGGCATCGGCGTGCGCGCGCCCAAGGAAACCCAGGAGGCCAACGTCCATAAGCTGGCGGTCGAGACCGCTGCGCTGCTCGGCCACGAAGAGCGGGTGGCCCGCGAGATGACAGTCGCCAACTGCGATTATGTCGGGGCCGGCTATGGCCTGATCGACGAGGCGGTGATCGACGCCCTGAAGCTGGCGGCCCGCACCGAGGGCCTGCTGCTGGATCCCGTCTACAGCGGCAAGGCGATGAAGGGCTTGATCGACCTCGCCCGCAAGGGGACGTTCGGCGACGAGACCGTGGTCTTCCTGCACACCGGCGGCGCGCAGGGTCTGTTCGGCTATCACGGCGAACTGGAAGGATCCCTGCAATGATCCTGGTGCTGGGCGTGCTCGGCGGCATGGGGCCGGCCGCCACCCTGGACTTCCTGACCAAGCTGCAGGCCCTGACCCCCGCCGAGCGCGACCAGGACCACATCCGCACCCTGGTGGACATCAATCCGCAGGTGCCCGACCGCAACGACCCCCTGAACAAGCCGGGCCCGGTGCTGGCGGAGATGGCCGGCGCCCTGCGCGGCGCGGGGGCCGACGTGCTGGCCATCGCCTGCAACACCGCCCACGCCTATGCCGACGTGATCGTCCGCGCCTCGGGCCTGCCGCTGATCGACATGATCGGCACCGCGTCGGTCGCCGCGCGCGACACCGGCGCGCGCCGAGCCGGCGTGCTGGGCACCCGTCAGGCCCTGAAGCTCTATCGTGAGTACCTGGCCGCGCAGGGCATGGGCATCGTCACCCTGGAGCCGGCGCGCCAGGAGCAGTTCATGGACCTGATCTATCGGATCAAGCGCGGCGAGCGCTCGGCCGAGGTGCGCAGCCAGATGGCCGAACTGACCGCGGACCTGATCGCGGGCGGCGCCGAGGTGATCATCGCCGGCTGCACCGAGGTGCCGCTGGTCTACGAGGCCGGCTCCGGACGCGTGCCGTTCATCGACGCCGGCGAGGCGCTGGCCCGCCGCTGCGTGGCGGTGTGCCTTGGCCTGGAGCCCGCTCCGACGATCTAGAGCCGCGCGGCCCGGAAGGTGTCGCAGGACTCGGGATCCCCGGTCTGCACGCCGGTCCGGAACCACCGCATCCGCTGCTCGCTGGTCCCGTGGGTGAAAGCGTCGGGCATGACCCGGCCTTGGGTCTGCTTCTGGATCGCATCGTCGCCCACCGCGGCGGCGGCGCGGATGCCGTCTTCGATGTCGGCCGGATCAAGCGCCACCTGACCGCTCGACGCATCCGGCGCATGGGCGACCCAGACCCCGGCATAGCAATCGGCCTGCAATTCCAACCGGACCGCGGCCGAGGAGGCGCCGCTGGAGCCGCGTTGCACCTGGCGCGTGGCGCCGGTCAGGTTCTGGACGTGATGGCCGATTTCATGGGCGATGACATAGGCCCGTGCCGCTTCGCCCTTGGCCCCGAACCGGGTCTCCAGTTCCTGCCAGAACGCAAGGTCGAGATAGACCTTCTGGTCGGCCGGGCAATAGAACGGCCCCATCGCCGATTGGCCCATGCCGCAGCCTGTGCCGGTGGCCTGATCATAGATCACCACGGCGGCCGGGCGCTGGTAGGACTGGCCTTCGGCGGCGAAGATCTTGCTCCAGACGTCCGTGGTCGATTGTTCGACGACATCGACGAACTGACCGCCCTCGTCCTGGGTCGTGCCCCGAACCCCTTCCTGCTGCGAGGCTTGGCCGCCGGCGCCTTCGACCGCGGACATGGTGGTCGTCGGGTCGATGCCGAACACGAAATAGCCGATCAGCGCCAGCACGACGCCGCCGATGCCTAGGCCACCGACGCCCACCGCGCCCATGCCCCGACGATCTTCAACATTGCCGCCGCGGCGACCGCCCTGCCAACGCATGCTGTGTTCCCTTCCCGAAACGCCGATTTCTCAACGCACAAGCCTGACCAGAGGATGCGTGCCGGCGAGCGGCCTGTCAGCGCCTGTTTTGCGAAGCTTCCCGCACACGGGCGTTGGACGCGGCGAGCGCCGCGTCGGGAATCGAGGCGTAGCCGGCCATGCCGCTGTCGGGCTGTCGGGGCTTGTCGTCGATCTTGCTGTACGCCAACGGCGCACGCTGCGAGTGCAGGTCGCCGATCCGCTGCTCGGTCTGGGTCCTGGCCTCCAGCGTGTTGAGCCGATTCTCCAGCGCTACGGCCCGCTGCTGATCGAACCGCTGCTGCACTTGGAATTCCAGATCCGTCGACTGGCCGAACGCCGCAGCGGCCGGCAACAGGGCGAGGACCAGGACTGGCACAGTGAAACGCATGACTGCAAAACGCTCCGGGAGCGCGCTGGCTCCCTATCGCCGCGAGACCGAGAAGCGGGTCAGCTGCTCACGCGGCGCCCCCCAATCCGGGGCTATCTCGACCGCCTTCTGATAGTCGAAATAGGCGGCCTTGGCGTCCTCCAGCCCCTCATAGGCCAGGGCGCGGTTGTAGTAGGCCTTGGCCGGCTCGGTGACTCCCAGCTCCAGCCCGCGATTGATGTCCGGCAGGCTCTCGGCATAGCGCCGCTGCCCGATCGAGGCCGCGCCGCGGTTCACATAGGCCTCGCCCATGTCCGGCTGGATGCGCACCGCCTGGTCGAAGTCGCGGGTGGCGTCGGTGAAAGAGGCGCGGCGCAACTTCAGCACGCCGCGATTGACATAGGTGCCGGCCCGGTCGCGCGGCTTCATCAGTTCAGTGTCCAAGGCCAGGGTGCAGACCTCCTGGAACTTCAGGTCGTCCTCGCCGCTGATCGCGGCCTGGGAGCAAGCCTGGGCCAGCCCGCCGCCAATCACGGTCACCGCGCCTTCCGCGGCGGTGGCGATGGCCAGCGTCGCTACAGCGATCCCCGCGAGCAGAATTGCCTTGGACATGGCTGCGCCTCCTGCGCCCTGTGGTCGGGCGCGCGCCAGGCTGCGAAGGGACCCGACGCACGTCCGCCCCAACACTTGCAGAATCTTCCCGGAACGCAGTTCTGTCAATGCACGGGTTTGTTGAGCGCGGCTGGTCAAACCCTTGTCGGGACAGTGGAAATCCCCCGTCCCGGCCTAGGTCGGCGGGTTGTGCGTCTCCAGGAACTGGATGGTCGTCTGCAGCATCTTCAGCCGGGTGTCGCTGCTCGACAGCCAGTGATCCTCGCCCGGCAAAGTGATCAGCTCGACCGGCTTGCCCGCCTGCTGAAGCGCCTCGGCCATGACCCGGCTCTGCTCATACGCCACCACGGTGTCGTCCTTGCCGTGGATCAGCAGGATCGGGGCGCCGGCCTTCGCCGCCAGCTTCGCCGGCGAGAACTTGTCGAGCACCTCTTCACCGGTGCGCTCCGCGCCCATGAACTGTCGCCAGTAGCGCAGGCTGGAAAACTCGCCGCCGCCCCGGGAACGCAGCCAAACCAGCATGCGGCGCAGGTCCGAGACCCCCGCCACCGAGACCGCGCACCGATAGAGCCCCTGCTCCAGGGTGACGCCGGCCAGGGCTGCATAGCCGCCGTAACTGGCGCCGACGATGCAGACGCGCTGGGGATCGACCGTGCCGTCGGCGATAAGCTTGCGTACGCCGTCGGAGACGTCCGACTGCATCTTGCGGCCCCACTCCCCGTGCCCGGCCTCGGTGAAGGCCACGCCATAGCCCGAAGATCCGCGGAAGTTCGGCTGCAAGACGGCGTAGCCGCGGGCAGCCAGGGCCTGCGACCACCAATCGAAGCTGAGGTCGTCGTGCGCTTCCGGTCCGCCGTGCGGCAGAACAACCAGGGGCAGGCCCTTGGCCGGCTTGCCGTTGGGCAGGGTCAGCACCGCCTGGATGCTGGCGCCGTCGGCCGCCTTGTAATCGTACCACTTGGCGGTCGAGATTTCGGCTGGTCCCAGGCCGGTATAGACGTCGTCGACGATCGAGGCGCTGCCGGCCTTGAGGTCCACCAGGGCGTAGGCGTTGCCGGTCCTCGGCCCTTGCACCCGCACGACCACCGCCTTGCGGTCGTCCGACCAGCTTTCGAGGGTGACCAGTTCGCCGGGAAAGGCGCGGGTAAGCCGGTCCCATCCGGCCTGGTCCTTGGGATCGAAGAAGTGAGCCTTGCGGGATTCGCTTTCGACATAGCCGATCAGCCGGCGGGTCGTGGCGTCGCTGAGGAAGCCAACCGGCCCTTCGACCTGAATCTTTTCGCCCTGCGACCCATCGAACAGACGAACGCGTTGGTATTCGGTCTCGTCATCCTTGCCCCGGGCGGCGAGCACGACATAGCCCGACTCGGGGGCCAGGCCGATTAGACTCGGGGGATCGAAGGCGTAGGTTCCGGTCACGATCGGCCGCCACCGGCCATCCGGCTTGGCCATCAACCGCCATGCGCCGGTCTTGGATTCGTACTCCGTCTTGGCCACGGCGTTGCCGGCCTCGTCGAGAATCCAGTTGGTGCTGGCGTCGAGGCGAGTCCCCTGCTCCACCGCCCGGGTCAGGGTGGTGACCGGGTCCACCCGGAACACAGTCTCATAGGCCTCGCCGCCGACCACCCGCATGCCCTCCACGAAGACGTTCGGGACGCCGTTGAAGTTGCGCACGTCCGGCAGGCCGAAGATGTAGTTGCTGGCGCCGCCTTCCTTCCCGAGGACCTCGTGGAACTCCCGCTTGCTGATGTCGTAGATCCGCGCCTGGAGGGTCTCCTGCTTATAGTAGAAGATCAGTTGCTCGCCGGTTGGCACCGCAGTCTGCGAGGTGGTGATCACCAGATGGCCGGGGCCGGCCCAGGCCACGTCCCGCAGCTTCTTCTCTCCCAGGTCCACGCCGGCCAATATCTTCTGGCTGGCGAGGTCCTGGACCAGGATCGAGCGGCCGTCGCCGCGCGGGCGCACATAGGCGAGCTTCGTGCCGTCGGGCGAAACCACGACCTGCTCAAGCGTCGGCAGGCGACCGAAGGTCTCCAAGGGAACAGCGGCTTCTGCGGGAGAGAAGCTCAGGGCGGCGGCGGCGAGAATCGCGGATAGGTACAGTCGCATGAGGCGAACTCTACCCTGGGGCGCAGGTTTATAGTCAAGCTTGTTTGCGCACGCGAAAGCGTCGGGTCTCGCGCAGCAGGATGTAGACGCCGCTGGCGGCCACCACCATGGCCCCTGCGATGGTCGCGGCGCGGGGGATCTCGTCCCAGACCAGGAAGCCGATGATCGAGGCCCAGACCAGCTGGGTGTAGTCAAATGGCGCGACTACCGCGACCGGCGCCCGGCGCAGGGCCTCGGTCAGGAAGAGCTGGCCCGTGCCGCCCAGCAGGCCAGTGCCGATCAGCATGACCAGGGTGGTCGTGTCAGGAACTGTCCAGCCGCCAAACGGAAGGCTGGTCAGCCCCACCAGCATGCCGGCGAGGGTGAAATAGAAGACGATGGTCGGGCCCGGCTCGGTGCGGCCGATCTCGCGGATGGCGATCATCGCCCCGGCTGCGCCCATGGCGCCCATCAGGGCGAAGACCGTGCCGAGCGTGGCCATGTGGCCTGGGTCAGGGCGCACCATAATCAGCACGCCCAGGAAGCCGACCACCACGGCGCCCCAGCGGTGGACGCCGACCGGCTCCTTGAGGATCACGGCCGACAGCGCGGTCATGAACAGCGGCGAGGCGAAGGACAGCGCCGTCGACTCGGTCAGTGGGAGCATGGAGACCGCGGTGAAGCCGCAGAACATGCCGACCAGGCCGACCGTGGCTCGCGCCGCATGACCGCCGGGACGCTGGGTCTTCAGCACGCTGAAGCCCGCGGTCTTCCAGACGTAGAGCAGCACCGGCACAAAGGCGAAGGCGTTGCGGAAGAAGATGATCTCGAGCACCGGGGCGCCGCGCTCGGAGCAGGCCTTCACCAGCGCCGCCAGTCCGGCCATGCAGGCCATGGCGGCGATGCGCAGCACGATACCCAGGCCATTGCGCTGGACCACGGCGTGGGACGGGGTGTCGGCGGGCAATGGGCGCTCCTTCGGCGCAGTGCATAGAGGCGCAGCTGCGCCGACGCCATAGCTTCGCGGCCGCTGCGGCCCCAGGTAGCGGGAACGTCCACTCTGCGACTGGCGCTGATGACTGACCTTGGGGCAGGCTCGTCACAGTGCAGCTGACACCAACGGATTCGCACAGAGCGTGAGAGCCGGTTGAAGCCGCCATCACGCTCTGAACTTTGAAAATAGACCCCTGGGGGACAGTCAATGACGATCGGTTTGATGATGGCCGCGTGGACCCTGGTCCTGGCCTTTGCCCAGATCCTGCTCTTCGACATCGCTCGCACCGGCCAGTACGGGCTGCAGTGGAACACCGGGCCGCGCGACGGCGAGATGCCGCCGTTGAGCGATCGGGCCCAGCGCCTGAAACGCGCCCAGGACAACCTGTTCGAGACCCTGCCCCTGTTCCTCGGCGCGGTGCTGATCGCGCATGTCGCTGGCAAGGAAAACGAGACCACCGCGCTCGGCGCGCAGATCTACTTCTGGGCCCGGGTCGCCTATGTGCCGCTCTATGCCTGGGGCGTGCGTCAGGTGCGCTCCCTGGTCTGGTTGGTCAGCATCGTCGGCCTCGGCATGGTCGCCCAAGCGATCCTGCTGCCCTGACAACAGGGACATGATGGCGGCGTCCAGCGAGGCCTGGACCCGTCCGGATGGGGCGGAACCACCGTCTCGCGCGGAGTGTTTGCCCCTGTGGGACGGGCATCTTGCGAGGACGCGATGAAGATAACCTTCAAGTTCGCCGCAGTCGGCGCCACCCTCTTGCTCACCGCCTGCGGCACCACCACGACGGAACGCGCGGCGACCGGCGGCCTGGCTGGCGCGGCGCTTGGCGCGGCCGTCGACAGTTCATGGACGGGGGCCCTGGTCGGCGGGGCGGCCGGCGCGGCGCTCGGCGCAGCCACCACCCCCAAGCACTCCAGCGACATCAACCGGCGCCAGTACTATGACGAGCGCGCGGGCCGTTACTATTACTACGATCCGGGCAACGGCCGGTACTATTGGGAAGACGGCAGCGCTCGCCGCTAACGACCTTTCAAGCGGCGACCTTGTAGCCCGCGGCCTCAATGGCGGCGGCGAGGTCCTCGCGGCGATCGCTACCTCGAATGGTGACGCTAGCTGCAGCCAGATCGACCTCGACGTCTGCCTTCACCTCGACCGCGTGCACGGCCTTGGTCACGGCCTGGACGCAGTGGTCGCAGGACATGCCTTCCACCTGAAAACGAAGCATCGGGTCCTCCTCAACTGATACCCGAGACCCTCGATGCACCTTTCCACCATGGGAAGGTCAAGTGGGATCGTGGGGCCTTGACCCTCCCATCATGGGAAGGTCCACTTGGGCCGCGCGTCGTCAGTTCCAGGAGCCCGCCATGTCGCAAACCGCGCTGAAACCGCTGGAGATTCCCGTGGTCGGTATGACCTGCGCCAGCTGCGTGGGCCGGGTCGAGAAGGCGATCGCTGCAACCCCCGGGGTCGCCAGCGCCAGCGTCAACCTGGCCGCCGAGCGGGCGCATGTCCAGCTGACGCCGGAAGGCGATCCCGCCGCGGTAGTCGAGGCGATCCGCCGGGCCGGATACGAGCCGCTGGACAGGACCGTGGAGCTCAAGATCGGCGGCATGACTTGCGCCTCCTGCGTCTCGCGGGTCGAGCGGGCGCTGAAGTCGGTTCCCGGGGTGCTGGAGGCCGAGGTCAATCTGGCCACTGAGCGGGCGCAGGTCCGGGCGCTGGCCGGGGCCGCCGAGGCGCCAGAGCTGGTCGCCGCGGTCGCCGCCGCCGGCTACAGCGCCGAACCGCTCGATGCCGCCGCGCCCGACCTGACCGACCGCGAGCAGGAGGCGCGCGAGGCCGAGATCGCCTCCCTGAGGCGCGCGGTGCTGGTGGCCACGGCCGGCGCCCTGCCCCTGTTCGTCATCGAGATGGGCCGCCACTTCATCCCGGGCGCCCACCACTGGCTGGCGGCGACTATCGGCGAGCAGCCCTGGCGGCTGGCCAGTTTCGTGCTGGCCGCGATCGTGCTGTTCGGCCCCGGCCTGCGGTTCTTCCGCAAGGGCGTGCCGAACCTGATCCGCCGCACGCCGGACATGAACTCTCTGGTGGTGCTCGGGACCACGGCGGCCTTTGCCTATTCGAGCGTTTCGACCTTCGCGCCGTGGCTGTTGCCGGCCGGCGCCGACCACGTCTATTACGAGGCCGCCGCGGTCATCGTGGCGCTGATCCTGCTCGGCCGGCTGTTCGAAGCCCAGGCCAAGGGCCGCACCAGCCAGGCCATCAAGCGGCTGATGACCTTGCAGGCCAAGACCGCGCGGGTTTTGCGCGACGGTCGGGAGCTTGAGCTGCCGATCGCCGAGGTCATGGTCGGCGACATGATCAGCGTGCGTCCGGGCGAGCGGGTCGCCGTCGACGGACAGGTTGTTGAGGGGGCCTCGTTCGTCGACGAGTCGATGATCACCGGCGAACCGGTTCCAGTCGAGAAGACCGCCGGCGCGGCTGTGGTCGGCGGCACGGTCAACACCTCCGGGGCTTTCAGCTTCCGGGCCAACAAGGTCGGCGCCGAGACCATGCTGGCCCAGATCGTCAGGATGGTGGAAGCCGCGCAGGGCTCGAAGCTGCCGATCCAGGCCAGCGTCGACAAGGTGACGGCCTGGTTCGTGCCGGCGGTGATCGCCGCCGCCTTGCTGACCTTCGCCGCCTGGATGCTGCTGGGACCGAGCCCAGCCCTCGCCTTCGCTCTGGTCAATGCGGTGGCGGTGCTGATCATCGCCTGTCCCTGCGCCATGGGCCTGGCGACCCCGACCTCGATCATGGTGGGGACGGGCAAGGCCGCCGAGCTGGGCGTGCTGTTCCGCAAGGGCGAGGCCCTGCAGGCGCTGCGCGACGTCAAGGTCGTAGCCTTCGACAAGACCGGCACCCTCACCATCGGCCGCCCGACCCTGACCGACTTCCAGGTCGCAGGCGGCTTTGCCGAGGACGACGTCCTGGCCCTGACAGCCGCCGTGGAGAGCCGCTCCGAGCACCCGATCGCGCAGGCGATCGTCGAGGCCGCCAACGCTCGCGCGCTGCCCCTGCACAAGCCCCAGGACTTCGAGTCCATCGCCGGCTACGGCGCCCAGGCCCGCGTCGAGGGCCGTCTGGTGCAGGTCGGCGCCGACCGCTTCATGCGCAAGCTGGGCCTGGACGTGGCGCCGTTCGCGGCGCAGGCCGAGCGGCTGGGCGCCGAGGCCAAGTCCCCGCTCTATGTCGCCATCGACGACCGACTGGCGGCCATCGTCGCGGTCGCCGACCCGATCAAGCCGACCACCGCCGAGGCGCTGAAGACGCTGCACGCCATGGGCCTGAAGGTGGCGATGATCACCGGCGACAACGCCCGCACGGCGCACGCGGTGGCAGCCCAGCTGGGCCTGGACGAAGTCGAGGCCGAGGTTCTGCCGGGCGGCAAGGTCGCGGCGATCAAGGCCCTGCGCGCGCGCTTCGGCCCCATCGCCTTCGTCGGCGACGGCGTCAACGACGCGCCCGCCCTGGCCGCCGCCGACGTCGGGCTTGCCATGGACGCGGGCGCCGACATCGCCATCGAGAGCGCCGACGTGGTGCTGATGCGCGGCGACCTGCGGACCGTGGCCACCGCGGTCGCGCTCAGCCGGGCGGTGATGGCCAATATCGGTCAAAACCTGATCTGGGCGTTCGGCTACAACGTGGTGCTGATCCCTGTCGCCGCAGGCGTGCTCTATCCGGCCTTCGGCGTCCTGCTCTCGCCCATGGTTGCGGCCGGCGCCATGGCGCTGTCCAGCGTCAGCGTCCTTACCAACGCCCTGCGGCTGAAGGCCTTCCGCCCGGCCTCTGAAGGAACCGCCCCATGAACATCGGACAGGCTTCCCGCGCCTCGGGCGTCACCACCAAGATGATCCGCTACTACGACGAGATCGGCCTGGTGCGTCCCTCGGCGCGCACCGACGCCAACTACCGCGAATACGACGAGCGCGAGATCAACGAGCTGCGCTTCATCCGCAGAGCCCGCTCGCTGGGCTTCTCGATGCCTGAGATCACGCAGTTGCTCTCGCTCTGGCGCGATCGGGAGCGGCCGAGCCGTGAGGTCAAGGCGATCGCCGACAAGCACCTGTCCGACCTCGACGCCCGCATCGCCGAGATGCAGGCCATGGCCGACACCCTGCGCGACCTCTCACGCTGCTGCGCCGGCGACGATCGGCCCGACTGCCCGATCCTCGCCGACCTGACCCAGGGAACTCTGCCTTCCGGCTCAAGGCGTCTAGGGTGAGCCGCTCGGAAATCTGAGCGCAAAGACAGGACCCATGGCCCAGACCTTCGACGCGATCAGCAGCCAGCATCGGCAGTTCATCGAGAAGCAGCACATGTTCTTCGTCGCCTCGGCGACGGCCGACTCGCGGATCAACCTTTCGCCCAAGGGGCTGGACGGGATGCGCGTGCTGAGCGAGCGGCAGGTCGCCTATCTCGACCTGACCGGCAGCGGGAACGAGACCTCCGCCCATCTGCGCGCGGATGGACGCCTGACCATCATGTTCTGCGCCTTCGAGGGCGCGCCGCTGATCCTGCGACTCTACGGGACCGGACGGGTGCTGCTGAAGGGCGGAGCCGAATACGCCGAGCTGCTGGCCCGCCATTTCGAGGGCAAGGAACCGCCCGGCGCCCGTCAGATCATCGTCCAGGAAGTGGACATGGTGCAGACCTCCTGCGGCTTCGGCGTGCCGCTCCACGCCTATGAGGGCGAGCGGCCGAGCCTGATTCAGTGGGCCGAGTTCAAGGGCGAGGACGGGCTGGACGCCTACCGCCGCGAAAAGAACGCCCGCAGCATCGACGGCCTGCCGAGCGGCATGTTCGAGGACTGATCCAAGAAGTTGGTGCGGGCGGTCGGGCTCGAACCGACACTCCTTTCGGAACTGGATTTTGAGTCCAGCGCGTCTACCAGTTTCACCACGCCCGCATGCGTGTGCCCGAAGGGGGCCATCGTTTATCAAGGCCGCCGGCCAATGGCCAGTGGGTCCTGAGGCAAACCCGAGCGGACAGCGACCGCCACGTTCGAACGCTGTTTCGAGGCCTGCAGGAGAGTTGCAGTTCAGGAAGCTGTCAGTCGATGACGGCGCCGAGCTTCCCCTAATCGATCGGCAGCCCAGTTCGGCGGTGCATTGCGCACTGGAGCCGCTCTGCGCCGCTAACCTCCATCAGGTCAATCGCCAGAAGCGATGCGAAAATCTGCCTCCCCTAGCGGGGTTCCAGTTTCGACATGTTCAGATTCGGACAAAACCACTCGAACTTCATCGATGGGAAAGTCTAGTTTGACAACCGGCAACGCACTGTCGCCAAGTTGCTAGACCTGGCCGCAAATCTTGCTTGGCATTTAGGGGATTATTCACCAAACCGACACGACGGTCGGCGCCTGCCCGAAGGCATGTTCAAGGGGACGAAACTTTGGCCCGGAATCATATTGCGCTCGGGGAAAGGATTGGCCGCAGCAGGCCGCTGCTCCTCGCCCTGATCCTGACCGGCTGCCTGCTCGCGGTAATATCCGCCGTGCGCTTCCAGGCCCCTGAACTACTTGGAAAGCAAAAGATACTGACCGATTTCGACGTCTTCTACCTCGCGGGCCGACTGGCGTTCGAGGGCCGAGTGTCGGAGGCCTATCACGCGACTTCGATGTTCGCCGCCCAAATGGAGATGACCGGCACCGTCAGCTTCATGCCCTGGACCTACCCGCCAGCTTTCACGCTGGCGATGCAGGGCCTCGCGGCGTTCCCAATCGGCACGGCATTCCTGTTGTTCGCATCGGCAAGCTTCGCCTTTTACCTCTGGGTGCTTCGACGTATCGCCGGTCCTTGGCTGCCGGGCGTGGCGATGGCCGTCGCCCCGGCGATTGTCCTAAACTTGCGCACGGGGCAGAACGGTTTCCTGATCGCGGGCCTGATCGGAGCTTTCCTGCTGGCGTTTCGCGACAATCGGCGCGTGGCCGGTCTTCCGCTCGGGCTGCTCATTATCAAGCCGCATCTCGCTGTGGGCGTTGGCCTGCTCGTCTTGCTGCGACGCCGATGGTCGGTGGTAGTCATTGCGGGGGCGGTCGCGCTAGCCCTGTTGGCGATCGCCACAGCGATCTACGGCCTTCGAGTCTGGGTCGATTTCTACGATGCTGTGCGCGAGGCCGGCGGCTACCTTGCAGCGGGGTATTATCCGCTTTTCCGCATGAACTCCGTTTATGCCGCCGCCCATAGCCTCGGCGTCGCTCCCGCCGCAGCCATGGCTCTCCAAGTGGTGAGCGCCGTCGCCTCGTTGGGAATCTTGGGCGTCGCCTGCGTCAAGGACGTGGCGTTCAACCGCCTTGCCGCCCTTGCATGCGCCGCGACAGTTTGCGTGAGCCCGTACGGCTACGACTATGACTTGACGGTGTTGGGAGTGGGGATCGCCTTCATTTTCCCCGAAATCGTTGAGCGCAGCGCAAGCCGACAGTTCGTGTCGTGGTTCGCATTGATGTGGCTGGCTTGCGGATATGGCTTGGCTTGGACAACTGCGACAAGCCGCGGCGGTTCAGGCGTCGCGCTTGATGCAAGCAATGGGGGAATTTCTCTCATCGCCCCGCTGCTTTGGCTGCTGTTCTGGCTAACCCTTCGCATCCTCACCCAACCTCAGGCGGTTGGGTTGGCGAGGGACGAGCGACGGGAGCAAGCGCATTCTTCACTCCAAGCGGCTGAAGACGCTGCGGCAGGATAACCCTCGGATGGCCCGCATTGCCGATACGTGCGCTGGCTGGCCGCGTTGTAGGCCTTGGCCTCTTCGCGATCAACGGCCGCCGTCGAGTTTGTCCGAGCCGTTAGGCCGCCGACAAGCAGACTTTGAAGGGTCTCTCTGGGACATCGCGGCTGACATTTGCAACACCAGTAATGACGAGACCGGCTGGGCCGCGACACTGGGGCTCCGCTTCCCTCTGACGCCGCATTTCGACGTCCTGGTCGAGGGCCAGCAGGTGCACAGCAAGCGCCCCTCACGGGCGCTCGTCGACGAAGCTCCCAAACAGACCCAGAGCGCCTTGCGCGTCCGTTTATAGATCCGCTGGCGGACCCGGGAAGTGCGTCAGGCCTTCCGCCCGAGTCGGTGGATGACCACTAGACCGAACAGGCTCAGCGCCGACAGGGCGAACCAAGTCAGGGCGTAGACGAGGTGGACGTTACGGAAGGCAATTGTGGTTAGTCCCCCTACGGGGTAGCCCCCAGTGTTGGGAGTGGCGTCAGCGTCGATGAAATATGGGGCGACGCCGGCCAGATGTCGCGCCCGGGCGATTGCCGCCACGTCGCGGGAGTACCATCGACCACCCTCGGGGTCGTTGGCCCTCAGAAAGCCGCCGCGCGGCTCGGTCATCCGCAGCAGGCCGATCACGGTCACCGGGCCGCCAGGGTAGTCGGGGCGCCGGGTCGCGGCGATGCGGCGCTCATCGGGCACAAAGCCGCGGTTGACGAGAATGACGCCGGAGGCTGTCTGAAGCGGGGTGATGACCCACCAGCCGGCGCCCCGTTCGGTGAGGGCCTGCACGAGCGTCTCGCGGTCGTGCAGCAGAACACCTTTGGCCAGGACGCGGAGATACTCGTGATTCTTCCGGCTCACCGCCACGCCGGGCGCAGGTGGTGGCGCGGGCGCGTCCCGGACGCGCGCGTTTACCCGTTCGATGAGGTCGAGTTTCCACGCCAGCCGGTCGAGCTGCCAGACGCCCAGCCCGGCGAACACCAGGGCCAAGACGATGCAGCTGGCCGTCAGCGCCGCGCGGGTCACGGCGGCGGGATCGGCCCCAGGGTCAGCGGCGCCATGTTGCCGTGGATGTGATACATGATCCACAGCGAGCCGCTGATCACGATAGCCACCATTACAAGGGTGAACAGCAGCGCCATAAGCGTCCATCCACCCTCGGCCCGCGTGGTGACGTGCAGGAAGAAGATCGTGTGGACGATGATCTGCGCGAAGGCGAGCGCGACGATGATCGCGGCAGCCACCGTCACGTTGGCCACGGCTCCGGTCATCACCAGCCAGAAGGGCACTGCCGTTAGCACGGTCGACAGCGCAAACCCGACTAGGTAGCTGCGGCGCGAGCCGTGCCCATGGGTGTCGCCATGGCTGCGCAGCGCGGGATCCACTAGGTGATCGTGCGTGCTCATCCCAGAACTCCGAGCAGATAGACGAAGGTGAAGACGCCGATCCAGACGACGTCGAGCAAGTGCCAGAACATCCCCAGGCACATCAGCCGCCGCTTGTTCTCCAAGATCAGGCCGCGTTGGCCGACCTGGACCAGCATGACAACCAACCAGATCAGGCCGAAGGTGACATGCAGGCCGTGCGTTCCGACCAGCGTGAAGAAGGCCGACAGGAACGCGCTGTGCTGAGGCGTGACGTCCTCGGCGATAAGGTGGCCGAACTCGTAGATCTCAACGCCTATGAACGCCGCGCCGAAGAGGCCTGTGATTACCAGCCAAATCTGGGTCACGCGGATGCGCCCAGCTTCCATGTCGATCATCGCCATCCCGAAGGTGATCGATGATACCAGTAGCAGCGCGGTGTTGAGGGCCACCAGCGGCAGCTGGAAGATCTCCTTCGGCCCCGGCCCTCCGGCGAAGCTGGCGCCGAGAACGCCGTAGGTCGCGAAAAGGGTCGCGAAGATGAGCGCATCGCTCATCAGATAGATCCAGAAGCCAAGCAACGTGCCGCCGCCCCCGCCGCCGTGATCGTGGTCGTCCTGCTCAGCCAGGTAGAAGGTAGGATCGCTCTCCGTTGACTCCAGCTGCGCCTCGGACATCAGACGCCCTCCCCAAGAAGCCGCGATCGCTCGCCCTCGGTGCGCGTCACCTCGTCAGCGGGGATGAAGTAGTCGCGGTTGTAGTTGAAGGTGTGCCCGATCGCGACGGCGAACAGGGCCACGACGCACAGCGCCGCGAGCCACCACATGTACCAGACCATGGCGAAGCCGAGCGCCAGAGCCAGCCCTGACAGGATCACGCCGGCGCCGGTGTTACGCGGCATGTGGATGGGCCTGAAGCCCTCCACGGGCCGGCGGTGCCCCCGGTCCTTCATGTCGTACCAGGCGTCCAACTCGTGGACCACGGGCGTGACGGCGAAGTTGTAAGCCGGCGGAGGCGAGGCGGTCGACCATTCCAGGGTTCGGCCCGCCCAGGGATCGCCGGTGGTGTCGAGAAGCTTATCGCGGTTCTTGATGCTCACAGCGATCTGGATCACGAAGGCCAGGATGCCGACTAGGATGATCAGGGCCCCGATGGCCGCGATGACGAACCAGATCTGCAGGCTCGGATCATCGAAGTGCCGCACCCGTCGCGTCGTGCCCATCAGGCCGACGACGTAGATCGGCGTCCAGGCGACCCAGTAGCCGATCACCCAGCCCCAGAAGGAAACCTTGCCCCAGAACGGGTCGAGGCGGAAACCGAAGGCCTTTGGGAACCAGTAGGACATACCCGCGAAGAGGCCAAACACCACTCCCCCGATGATCACGTTGTGGAAGTGGGCGACCAGGAACAGCGAGTTGTGAAGCACGAAATCGGCGGGTGGCACCGCCAGCAGCACTCCCGTCATGCCGCCGACCACGAAGGTCAGCATGAAGGCCACCACCCACATCATCGGCAGCTCGAAGCGAATGTTGCCGCGGTACATCGTGAACAGCCAGTTGAAGATCTTCGCCCCTGTCGGGATCGAGATCACCATGGTGGCGATGCCGAAGAAGGAGTTGACGCTCGCGCCCGATCCCATCGTGAAGAAGTGGTGCAGCCACACCAGGTAGGAGAGGATTGTAATGACCACGGTCGCGTAGACCATCGACGAGTAGCCGAACAGCCGCTTGCCCGAGAAGGTCGAGGTGATTTCCGAATAGATTCCGAACACCGGCAGGACCAGGACGTAGACCTCGGGGTGGCCCCAGACCCACACCAAATTCCAATACATCATCGGGTTGCCCCCGAGATCGTTGGTGAAGAAGTTCATGCCCATGTAGCGGTCGAGCATGAGCAGCGCGAAGGCGCCGGTCAGGACCGGGAAGATCGCGATCGCCAGGACGTTGCTGCACAGCGCGGTCCAGCAGAACACCGGCATCTTCATCATCGTCATGCCCGGCGCGCGCATCTTGATGATCGTCGTGACCATGTTGATGGACGACAGGGTCGTGCCTATCCCAGCGATCTGCAGCGCCCACAGGTAATAGTCTGGCCCGGTGTCGGGACTGTTCTGAAGGTTGGCCACAGGCACGTAGTTGAGCCAGCCGGCGCGGGAGAACTCCCCGACGAACAGCGAGATCATAACCAGCACCGCGCCGGCGACGGTTAGCCAGAAGCTCAGGTTGTTGAGGTAGGGAAAGGCGACATCGCGCGCCCCGATCTGTAGCGGCATGACGTAGTTGACCAGGCCAACAACCAGCGGAATGGCGACGAAGAAGATCATGATCGTGCCGTGGGCGGTGAAGATCTGATCGTAGTGGTGGGCGTTCAAGTAGCCCTCGCTGGCGCCGAACGCGATGGCCTGCTGGGCCCGCATCATCAGCGCGTCTGCGAAGCCGCGCAGCAGCATGATGATCCCAAGGATCATGTACATGATGCCGATCTTCTTGTGATCGACGCTGGTCAGCCATTCACGCCAGAGCCAGCCCCAGAGTCGGAACTTCGTCACCCCGCCGAGGATGCAGAGCCCGAGCAGCATCACGACGATGAAGGTGCCGAGCAAGATTGGCTCGTGGATGGGGAACGACTCCCAGGAGAGCCGTCCGAAGATAGTCTCGAAAATGTCCTGACCCATGGAAACTCCGGGGCTCAGCCGAGCCCGACGACGGGCGAGCCCGGCGCGGCTGGGAAGGTGTTTGAGGACAGGTCGCGGTTGTTTGGCGACGCTGGTTTGGCCCCGCCGGGGACGTTCTTGCTGGGCGGCTTGGTGACGTTCGTGCCGGGCTCGATTTCGTCCTTCAGAAGCGCCTCCCCGGGAAGGTCGCCGTGGTGGCCGCCGTGGCTCAAAGGCGGCGCGGCGAGGGCTTTGGTCGGACGATCGCCGTGCCGACCATGAGCCCCCGCAGAGCATGGCGTGCCTGGCGCAACGCAACGCAGGACGACCCGTTCAAACAGGTTCGGGGCGACGGAGTTGAAGCGCGCGACGGGCGCCTTCTCGCTTGGTTTTTCGAGCGCCATGTAGTCGGCGATTTCAAGGGACCGATCGCTGGCCTTGGCCTCGCCGACCCAGCGATCGAAGCCTGCAGCATCGACGCCGCGCAACTTGAAGCGCATGTCGGAAAAGCCCGCACCGCTGTAGTTGGCCGAAAAGCCCTCGTACTCTCCGGGGCGGTTTAGGACCGCATGCAGGGTGCTGCGCATCCCCGGCATCGCATAGACCATCCCCGCCATCGTCGGAGCGTAGAAGGTGTTCATCATGTTGCTCGATGTGATGTCGAAACGGACCTCGCGGTCGATGGGAAGCACCAGCTCGTTAATCGTCGCCACGCCCTGCTCGGGATAGATAAAGAGCCACTTCCAATCGAGGGACACCACCTGCACCCGCAGGGGCGCGCTTGCGGGGGCGGCCGGCTTTGCCGCCGAGATGCGATTGAGCGGCCTGAAGGGGTCGAGCAGATGGGTGCTGGACCAGGTCAGCGCGCCGAGCGCGATTATGATCAGCAGCGGCGCCGACCAGATCGCCAGCTCGAGCGACGTGGAATGGTGGAACTTCGGATCATAGGTCCCGTCCCCGCCCTTCCTGTATCGCCAGGCGAACACAACGATGAGGACCATCACCGGCACGATGATCAGAAGCATCAGCCCGGTGGATATGTAGATCAGGTCGCGCTGCTGAAGCGCGACGTCGCCCGCCGGGTTGAGGACAGCCCTTTCACATCCGGCCAGAAGAAGGGCCAGCGGAGCCAGCATCAGGTGAACGGGTTTCGCCGCGAGGACTGGTTTGTCGCGCATGAACCACCGCTAGGCTGTCAGTAGTTGGAGCTACGTTCCACACTTTGTCCAATCCCCCAGCTAGCGCAATAGAGGCTCACGGAGTTAGGTTCCTCGTACCGCGGTTCTCGATCGATGCGGATACCAGGGAACGCTGGAGGATGACGGCATGAGTGATCCGATCGCCGCGTCGACCTCGACGCCCATGGAGCGCGATGCGCAGCGCATCAGCGCGCAGGATCACGAGATCGCGCCCGGCGAGATCGCCATCGGCGTTATCATCGGGCGCACCAGCGAGTTCTTCGACTTCTTCGTCTACGCGATCGCCTCGGTTCTTGTCTTCCCAGCGCTCGTCTTCCCCTTCGCCGATCCGGTGACGGGCACGCTCTATTCGTTCGCCATCTTCGCGCTCGGGTTCCTCGGACGACCGTTCGGCACGCTGCTGTTCATGGCGATCGACCGCCGGCACGGGCGAGGCGTCAAGCTGACGATCGCGCTGTTCTTGCTTGCCGGCTGCACCATGGCCATCGCCCTGTTGCCGAGCCATGCGCAGGTCGGCGGCCTGTCGGCGATGTTGCTGTCCGGCTTCCGCTTCGGCCAGGGCGTGGCGCTGGGCGGAGCCTGGGACGGTCTGCCGTCGCTGCTGTCCCTCAACGCGCCGAAGAGTCGCCGCGGCTGGTACGCGATGATCCCGCAGCTCGGCGCCCCCCTCGGCCTGATCGTCGCAGTGGGGCTGTTCGCCTACTTCCTCGCTATCCTGTCGCCCGAGGATTTCCTCGCCTGGGGCTGGCGCTATCCCTTCTTCGTGGCGCTCGCCATCAACGTCGTGGCCCTGTTTGCCCGGCTACGCCTCGTCGCGACGCCGGAGTTCGTGCGCCTGTTCGAGACCCGCGAGCTTCAACCCTCGCCGGCCTTCTCGACCCTGTTCAGCCAGTGGCGCACCATCGCCCTTGGCGCACTAGCTCCTCTGGCGAGCTTCGCGCTGTTCCATCTTGTCACCGTGTTCCCGCTGTCGTGGGTCACGCTCACGGCCCAGGAGCAACCTATCCGCTTCCTGGCGATCGAGGTTGCGGGCGCCGTGGTCTGTGTTCTGGCCATCATGGCGTCGGGCCTGATCGCCGACCGGGTCGGCCGCCGCGCGGTGCTCGGGGTTTCGGCCGTGCTGATCGGCGCCTACAGCGGCTTCGCCCCGCAGCTTCTCAACGCCGGCGCCCTAGGAGAGACAATCTATATGATGGCGGGCTTCACGCTTCTGGGCCTGGCCTTCGGTCAGTCCTCCGGCGTCGTGAACAGCAATTTCCCGTCGGAGCACCGCTATACCGGGGCGGCGATCGTAGCCAACTCGGCCTGGATCATCGGAGCGGGCTTCGCGCCCCTGGTCGCCCTGTTCCTGGCGGACCGTTTCGGTCTCTGGTCCGTCGGCGCCTACCTGCTGTCGGGCGCGGCCTGCACCCTGGCGGCGCTCGCGATCAGCCGGACCTTGGGCGATGAGAACCGAAGCCGCGCGGCCGTAGTCTTGGAATAATGGGACATTCTTTGAAGCTGCCATGTGGGTCTTCAGCTGTGGCGCGAAAAACGCCAGGCTGAGCAGGCCGTGCACATAGAGCGTGATGCCTGTAGCGCGGCCCAATCTGGGGATGCGCGCCCGCTGTCGGATACCGCACCCGGCATGCGGCGAGCTTCCTTGCAGTGCGCGATCTTGGCGGCTTCGTTGGGAGCCGGGGCGTGATCGAGATCCTCCGGCCTTGGCTTCCCAACGCCTCGCCATCCCGAGCGGGGCTGGAGGGACTTGTCGGGGCAAGAAGGGACCGAAACAAGGTCATTCCATGGTCCCGCTCTTGTACCCTAGCGGCCGTGCGGACTGCCGTGAGACTGGACCGTCAGATCACACCCAGCGCCCGCATGGCCTCGGCCACTCGCACGAAGCCCGCGATGTTGGCGCCCAGCACATAATCCCCCGGCGCGCCATACTCTGCGGCGGTCTCGGCGCAGCTATCGTGGATGTTGTGCATGATCCCAGCCAGGCGCGCTTCGGTCTGCTCGAAGGTCCAACTATCGCGCGAGGCGTTCTGCTGCATCTCAAGCGCCGATGTAGCCACGCCGCCGGCGTTGGCGGCCTTGCCGGGCGCAAACAGGACGCCCGCCTCCTGGAAGATCCGCACGGCCTCCGGGGTGGAGGGCATGTTCGCGCCCTCGCCCACCGCCAGCACGCCGTTCCTCACGAGCGCGCGCGCGTCCTTGCCGGTGAGTTCGTTCTGAGTCGCAGAGGGCATAGCGACATCGCAAGGCACGTCCCAGATCGACCCGTTCTCGACAAAGTTCGCGCCGGCCCCCTTCAGCCGTGCATACTCGTCGATCCGGCCGCGGCGCACTTCCTTGATCTCCTTGACCAATTCGAGATCGATGCCGCTCTCATCGACGACATAGCCATTGGAGTCGGAGCAGGCGACGATCTTGCCGCCGAAGGCGAGGATCTTCTCCATGGTGTAGATCGCAACATTGCCGGAGCCTGACACGACGGCGCGCGTCCCCGCGAGCGAGCGCCCCCTCGTGGCGAACATCCGCTCCACGAAGTAAACCGCGCCATAGCCCGTGGCCTCCGTGCGTGCCCGCGAGCCGCCGTAGACCAGGCCCTTGCCCGTCAGCACGCCCGCCTCGTAGCGGTTGGTCAGGCGCTTATACTGGCCGAACATGAAGCCGATCTCGCGGCCGCCCACGCCGATGTCGCCGGCCGGCACGTCGGTGTACTCGCCCAGATGGCGGTACAGCTCTGTCATGAAGGACTGGCAAAACCGCATGATCTCGCCGTCCGACCGCCCGCGTGGGTTGAAGTCGGAGCCGCCCTTGCCGCCGCCGATCGGCAGGCCGGTCAGCGCATTCTTGAAGGTCTGCTCGAAGCCGAGAAACTTGACGATGCCGACGTTAACCGACGGGTGGAAACGGATCCCGCCTTTGTAGGGGCCCAAGGCCGAGTTGAACTGCACGCGAAAGCCGCGGTTGATATGCACCTGCCCTTTGTCATCGACCCAGGGAATGCGGAAGATGATCTGGCGTTCGGGCTCGCAGATCCGCTCGATCAGCGCGTCGTTCGCATAGTCGGGGTGCTTGGCGATCACCCGCCCGAGGCTCTCCAGAACCTCGCGCACCGCCTGATGGAACTCGGGCTCCCCGGCATTGCGGCGCAGGACTTCAGCGAGGATGGGCTCAAGCTTCTCGTCGATCTGGCTCATGGATCCGATTCATCAGGGGGAGGAACGCTGGAGAGGACCTATCCCCCGGCGCCCGGCGGCGCAATCGCCGACACTCGATTGCGTGGGCATCTGGGTGGGACGCCAGACGAAGCGCTCAGAGACTGCGGCCACATTGATGGACTTGAGCCAACCCCGGCTCTGAGACTTGAAGCGCAACCGGTGCCTTGCGCATGCCGCGGCCCAACGCGCCGCCCAACGACACCTAGCGATATCGCGCCAGCAAGGCCGACTACGGCGCCTGCAATTTGAAGAGCCACTGCTCGTCAAAGCGCGGGCGGTGGTGATCTGGGAAAGTACTGCCATTGGCGCTAGCTCCACCGAGAGTGGGGCCACGTCAGAGGGGGCGCGCATGCGAACTGCTGTCATATTCATCGGTTAAGCTCGCGGCCGGCGCCGTTGACTTAGATGAAGCTTTCTCGGATCGCCTGGTGCCCGAAATAGGTCCGACGGAGCAAAGGCGGCCTTTGTGGCGGCCATCGGCGACACCACGGCGGGCAACACGGCTGGAATGGGCGGCTACTTCGTTGAGGTGCTGGCTGATGGCACGGTGATGCCAGCCGTGAAGGCGGACGGCATCAACTCGCCAAGTCAGGAAGCGCTCAGGATCGACCGCACCTACTGTGATCGCAAAATCGTGGTGGGTCCTTACGAGGCGATGCGCACGCTGCACGACATGCAAACCGGACGGTAGCGCCCTCAGAGCAGGCGTCTCCAACGAGGCCGGCACAAGGTCCGGTCAGGGCGCCCAGTCTGAACGGCTCCCCGTTGGCAAGGTTGATCTCAGAGTTCTGTCAGCGTTGGTCGGTGCGGCCATGTCTTCGACCTGTTGGTGCGGCGCATGGACTGCTGACCATGATGCCTTCCGCGAAGTCGATCATATCCAGTACGGGGCAGAAGCGAGCTCTCGAAGGGGCCTATGCCCCTCTCTGAACTATCTGACCACCGCTTCATTTAGATCTTTCAGCTTTGTTTCACAGGCCTCCTTTGTGAGGCCCTGGAGCACGCCAACTCGCTCGCTCAGCCAAGCGAGTTCATTGTCGCTGATCTTGTAGTGGGGCGAGTATCGCGCCTCGACATAGGCGCGGCGTAGAAGTTCAAAGCAGCGCTGTTCGAAACGCGTTTCCCGCGGCCATGCCGCAGCCAAGGATGGCTCAAGGCGCTCCGCCTGCGACCGCAGGAAGTTCAGCCGATGGGACTTCGGGCTGTAGAGCGTGAGCACCAGCAAGAGACAGTGGTAGAGGCGCTCGGTGGCTTGATGGAGCTCGAATGCAGCCTTCTTTGACCAACCACGCTGCACGTGGTCGCGGCCGGTCTGGAGATACTGGTCGGCGCTCTCGAACCACGCTCCGAACAGCGCCTCGGCCTCTGCTAGTGCCGCCTCGGCGCTCAGCTGCTCCGGTCTCTCGAATTCATGCCCGGGTGCCTCGTAAAGCGCGACGCTGTCCTTGAGGATGTCGACGAAGAAGTAGCGGCCAAGCCGCAGCTTCTCATTCACGTCGGCGAAGCTGTGAACGATGAAGTTCACCGGCGCGGAGATGCGCTTGGTGATCGTCACCTCCTGCAGAAGGCGCTCGTCGGCCTTGGCCCAGTACTCGACGACGTCGGTCAGATCCTCGTGATCGACCACGACCAGCAGATCGTAGTCGGAGTAGTAGCCGCCGACCGGATCGGCGACCCAGTCGCCGCGTGCGAACGAGCCGAACAGGATGACCTTGAGGATCTGGCCATTGCGGCGGTGCGCGTGACTGCGATGCGCCTTGGCTGCATCGAACTCCTCAAAGAGGATGCGAACGATGCGTTCGAGCTCGCGCTGCTTGTTGGCCGGCAGATGGTCAAGGTCGGTGCGCATCAGAACCTTTATGTGGCTTGAGCTTGAGCGGCTGGCAAGCCGCCAAGGTTGTGGGCACTGACTGGGCGCTAGTGATCGAAAAGGCCCTTGAACTCCGGATCGGCGAAGTGACGGACCTTCCGCTCTTCCAGGGCGTAGCCGCCACGGCCGATCAGACCGCATCCGCAAGATCTCGTCTGCGGTCATCCGGAGGCTGACGCTTAGCGCTCGCCTGTACTCTCGCCTCGCGCCGCGAACGGCCGGTTGAAGGCTTGTGGTCTGCCGGTTCCGATGCTGGAGTAGTGATCGGTCATGGCGCCCAGCGCCCGCGAAACCCACGCCCAGGCCAAGTCGAATAGGGGTGCCCTATCGCCTCACCGTGGTCGTGCCGCGCCAATCCGGCCGGCAACGCCGCCGCCAATCGCAGGCCGAGCGTTGCACGGGCCAGTGCGGTCAAGGATCGCCTTTTCGATCACCGCCTTCGGCTCGGCGACGGTCGGCCAGGATCCTGATCCGCCGAGTTCAAACGCGAACGCGCGCCGCGTCACGGTGAGCTCTGCGGTTAACAAGCCGCCGTCCACCGCCTCGGGCCGACAGACCAGGCGTCGGCTAGTCGAGATTGAGCCGATAGCCGCGGCCAGGTTCGGAGATCAGATAGCGCGGACTGGAAGGATTGGGCTCGATCTTTCGCCGCGCCTGCCAGGTCAGCACGCGCAGGTGCATGACGTCGGTCTCCGCGCCCCGCCCCCAGATCGACTCGATGATGTCGTCGTGGTTTACGACCGACCCATCAGCGTCGGCCAGCAATTGAAGCAATTGCGCCTCCTTGCCCGAGAGCCGGATGACCTCGCCATCGACGATCGCCTGGCGCCGCTTGAAGTCGATCTCCAGCCGGCCTGAGCTGTTCGCCGCCGCGGCCCGCTCCTCACCCGTGCGCAGGGCGACCCGAATCCGTGCCAGCAGCTCGCCCATGTCGAACGGCTTGGCGACGTAGTCGTTGGCGCCGCGGTCGAGCGCGGTGATCTTCTCCTTCTCCGAGCTGCGGGCCGACACCACGATGATCGGCGTCTTCGAGAAGGAACGGGTGGTGACGATGATGTCCTGGCCATCGATGTCGGGAAGGCCAAGATCGAGCAGCATGACGTCGAAGGACTGCGTCTTCAGCGCTGCAAGGGCTTCCTGGCCCGTGCGCGCGGCGATCACAGCATACCCCGCGTAGACGAGCGAGGAGCGCAGCATGCGGACCAGCTGCTCTTCGTCTTCGACGACCAGGATGCTTGCGTCCGAGCTCATGCGGCCTCCGCCAGCGGGAGGGCGATCGAGACCACCAGGCCGGTTTCGCCGTCGTCCCGATTGTGGGCCTCGACGACGCCGCCCTGCAGTTCGACAAGGCTTCGGGTGATGTAGAGCCCCAGGCCCAGACCCGGCGCGATGGCCCCGCGACTGCGGAAGAAGCGCTCGAAGATTCGCGTCTCGTTCGGCGGGGTCACGCCACAGCCCTGGTCGGTGATGTCGAACACCAGTTTGTCTTCGACACGTCGCGTCCGCACATCCACAACCGACCCCTCCGAACTGAATTTTATCGCATTTTCCAACACGTTGCCGAACACCTGCTGCAACAGAGCGGAGTCGGCGCGCACAAGTCCAGAGTCCACTTTCACATGCAGGAAACGACGCGCGCCGCCAGCCTCGCCAAACGACTCCCAGACGTCGTAGAGCAGCGGTTCGACCGCGATCTCTTCGAGCCTCATCTCGATCGCCCCCGACTCCAGCCGCGCCACGCTGAGGAAGTTTTCCACGTAGCGATGCAGCCGATTGGCCTGCTCCTTGATGATCAGAAGCAGGTCGCGCCGGGCGGCCCGATCGTGCGGCTCAGGAAGGCTCAACACGCTGGTGACCGAGCCGATGATGCCGGCCAGAGGCGTGCGGAAGTGATGCGACACGGCATCCAGAAGAATGGTCCGCAGCTGCTCAGTCCGCGCGATGAATTCCATCTCGGCCTTCTCGACCCCCAGCCGAGTGCGAGCGACCGCTGAGGCGCCGAGATCGACGATGGAGGCCATCAGTTCGTCGCGGCCAAGGCTCTCCAGTCCTGTGGAAGGTATGGCCCAGAAGACCGCGCCGAAGTCGCGGCCGTCACTGGACAGCCGGCGCGAACGCCAGCGCCCGACATCGGGGCGTTCGACCTCGTGCAGGACCGCGCCGGACTCGTCCACCAGCCGCAGTGAAGCCTGCGGCGAGAGGCTGACCACGGCTTCGAACAGGATGTTCCAGACGGCGGGCTCGTCCCGCGCAGCCCAGAATTCCCGGCTGGCGCGGGTCATGGTCTTCAGGGCCCGACGCTCGCGCGCGACCTGGTCCGAGAAGCGCCCGACGCCCCAGCCGAGCGCCACCAGCAGGCCCATGTCGAGCAGCGCCATCGCCCAGTAGGCGTTGGCGGCGCCGGCGTCGGACGACAGCACATGCAGGGAGATGGCCGCGACCATGCCCGAGAGCGCCCCGAACCTCGCCCCGTGGAGCGCAGCCAGTCCGACCACCGCCGCCGCCAGAACCAGGGCTGGCGAGCCGCCGCGGACGGAGGGCTGCATCATCAGCAGCGCGACCAGGCCCGCGCAGACCCCCAGGCCGGTTCCGGCCAGGCGCAGCAGATCGTGCTTGAGGCTGCGCGCACTTTCGGACGCCTCGAGCTTGACCATGGCGAGCCCCGAGAGACCCGATGCCGGCAAGTCCTCGCCAGCGCCGCTCAGCAGGGATGGTCGTCGCCGGGAAATGTCGGACAGCACCCCTGCGACGCAGGAGCTGGCGATCAGCACCGCAAGCAGGATGACGTCGACAGGCGTCTGCACCTGGCTGGAGATCGCCGCCGAACCGATCAGCGAATTGAAGGCCAGGGCCCCCAACATCGCCGACAGAAGCCCTGCCCCGACCCCGTAGATCGTCGAGACGAGCAAGACGGCGCCGAGCAGCACTCCAGCGACCTGTACGAAGCCGAGGTCATGGAACATCCAGGCGGCCAAGGCGGCGGCCGCGCCGGTCGTCAGCAACGCGAACAGGATGGGCCGGATCAGCCGATCGCCGATCTGCTGATTGAGGCTGGGCCGGCGCGGTTCGGGTCGCATGGACATTTCAGCCCGCTCCCCGAATGGACGGGCGGCGCGCGCCGGATCGATGGCTAGGCCGCGACATTGGGCAGAAACCCTTCGACGCTCAGCGCTGTGGCCGCCGCGCCGAGCGCAATGGCCACGCCATAGGGAATGCCGCCACGGCCCGCGGCCTCGGCCCGTCCCTGGGCGGTCAGCCCGCGCATGACCCGGCGCGGGCGCAAGATCAGGAAGCCGAGGGCGATGAGCCCGCCGGCGAGGGCGGTCAGCGTGGCCAGTTGCAGCAGATGGCCCAGACCGAAGAACAGGGACGCCGCGCCCATCAGCTTGGCGTCGCCGGCGCCCACCCATTCGAAGTGGTAGAGCCCGTAGGCGACGCCGAGGGCCAGGGCGCCCGCCGCCAGGCCGCTGGGCCACGGCGCGACGGGCACGCCCGCCACCCAGGCGACCGCGCACGTCCCGATCAGGCCGATCACCGCCCAGTTGGGGATTCGCCGGCTGAAGATGTCGGTCAGCGCCGCCACTGCGAGCAGCGCGGCGAACAGGATGACGACCGCCCAGTGCGCAACCATGGTCATTGCGGCGCCTTGTCTCCGGCGGCGGAGGGCTTCAGCGCCTTGACCAGCTGCAGGTTCTCCATCGCGCGGCCGGAAGTGTCGCCCCGGGCGTCGATGGACTGCTTCAGCAGCCGTTCGGCCGCCGGCAGATCGCTCCGCATCAGGGCCACGAAACCGGCGTTGTTGTAGACCTCGGCCTTCTGCTGCCGGGAGACGACGGTCGTCGCCTTGTCGTAGTCACCCTGCATGGCCAGCAGCAGCCGCAGGTTGGCGCGGGCCGCCGAGAGCTGGGGATCTTTGTCCAGGGCGGCGACGATATCGAGCGAGGCCTCGGCGTAGCGCCCCTGAAGCATGCGCGAATAGCCGCGATTGTTCAGAACGACGGCGGCGCCGCCGCTGCCCTCGATGGCTTTGGCGTAGGCGTTGTCGGACTCGGCCCAGGCGCGCCGCCGATCGTTCTCCACGCCCAGCGCGTTCCAGGCGCGCCATTGGCTCGGATCGGCCGCGACCGCGGCCTGCAGCGCGACCAGCGCCTCGCTGGAGCGGCCGAGATTGGCGAGCGCCACCCCCTTGCCTTGCAGCGCGCCGGCCTTCAGCGCCGGTGACGCTTCGGCGTCGGTAAAGGCGCGCACGGCGTCCTCATATCGCCCGCGTGTCAGCTGCAGCTCGCCCGCACGGAAGGTGAGACGCGGGTCGCTGACCCCGGCCGCGAGGGCCTGGTCCAACAGCCGTCCCGCATCCAGGCTGCGGCCTTCGGCCAGGGCGCGGTCGATGGCCGCCACGGCGTAGTCGGCCCGGGCGGCGTCAGCCGCAGGCTTCTTGTTCCAGAGATCGAGGGCGTGCGCGGGCGTAGCCATCGGCAGCGCCGACAGGGACAGGGCCACGAGCGCCCAGCGTAGCGAACCTGCTGCCTTGGAAGACGAAATCACGAGACATGCTCCTTGGAATAAGGCGTCAGCCGTTGCGGCGCATCCTTGCCCAGCACCAGCTCCAGACCGCTGCAGCGAGCGGCGCAGTCGGCCATGACGACCTTGAACGGCAGGGTGCGCGCCAGGGCCTCGGCCAAGGCGCGGTGTTCCTGGGGATACCGGATCTCGGTCGGCGTCTGGACGCCGGCGACCGGCGTCCCCGAGGCCAGACTCCATCCGGCGGAAGCCAGATAGGTCCGCACTGAGGTCTGGCTGGCGCCGCCGCCGGTCGCATCGACGATCTGCAGAGGACGGCCGGCGTGCATGGCTTCGAGCCGCACGGGCGCGGCCGCCGCCAGGACGATGGCGCCCGACGTGTTACGCGCCRGCGCCTGCAGGGGCGGAGGGGCCGCGGCCAGGGC
>NZ_JBFUIW010000010.1:0-163894 GCF_056401675.1 Phenylobacterium sp. P4_E10
GAGCGGCCGGAGCGGCGGCTTCCTGCGCGAGAGCGGCCGGAGCGGCGGCTTCCTGCGCGAACGCCGGCGCGCTCGCCATCAGCGCGACGGCGCCAATGAGAGCGATGAAAGGGGTCTTTCGTTTGTTGTCGAGCATCTGTCGCCAGTTCCTGATTGGTCTAGCACGTTTGGACCGAAGGGTCGTCGCGCGAGAGCGTCTCCTACCCTAACTAAATAAGCCCGTCGTCCCGACCGGTTTGATCCGTTCAAGACGCGAGAGCCGCTTCGCTGCGCCCGACCTGTGGCGCCTATTTCCACGTACGTGAAACTGGGCGTTCGGATACGGGAGCGATTTCATGCTCCCAGAGCGGGAACCCAAAATCTTACCGCAATGTTAGACGTGCGGCAGGGGTCCTTTGGCAACACCTTTTCCAAGCGTCAAGAGGCCATACTTTTGGGTGCGACCCCAAGTTAGCCTCGCCCGCGCATGCATTGCTGCGACGCACAATGACAGACCCAAGTAATCCCGGTCGAAATGCTACATTTGAACGAAATAAAATGCTGCACTGCAGCAAGTCTGACGGAACGCCGGTCTGAAAATAACAGCACCGAGCCTGACGATTTGGCGCCGGCGCGCACGAAAATCGGTCAGGAGCCGTTGGGCGCCGCAAATGGGAGCCTGCCGGCCCCGAGTCAATCAGCGTTCGGTCACCGGCGGCCGATGTCCTGACTGGCGTGTCCTGGGCGCCATGGCTCCGCGGAGGTGAAATGACCACGGAAAAGCAGAAGATGTTGGCGGGCCAGCCCTACGATCCGGGAGATCCGGAGTTGCGGGACGAAGCGGCCTCGGCCCAGATCTGGATGTCCCGCTTCAACGCCGCGCTGAGCTTGAGCGCCGAGGACCGCCATAGGCTGTTGCGCGAGGGGCTTGGAAGCGTGGGCGAGCACGTCAACGTGCGCCCGCCCTTCTATGTGGACTACGGCTACAACATCCATCTCGCGGACGGCGTGTTCCTGAATTTCGGCTGCGTGGTGCTCGACGTGACAGAAGTGACCATCGGAACCGGAACCCAGGTCGGCCCCGGCGTGCAAATCCTGACCGCCGACCATCCGCGTGATCCAGCGCAACGGCGCGCCGGCGTGGAGTTCGGCCGCCCGATCCGGATCGGCGCCAATGTGTGGATCGGCGGCGGCGCGCTGATCCTGCCGGGGGTCAGCATCGGCGACGACGCGATCATCGGGGCCGGCGCAGTGGTGACGCGCGACGTACCTAGCGGCGCGACTGCGGCAGGCAACCCGGCTCGTCTGCGCTAGATGTCCGACACTTTGACGCCCGCCGTCGCCAAGACCTCATTTGCGCCGGTGGTCGACACCCGCACGCGGCTGCTGGTGCTCGGCAGCCTTCCAGGCGAGCAGTCGCTACGCCAGGCGCAGTACTATGCCAACCCGCGCAACCAGTTCTGGCGGCTGATGGAAGTTGTCACCGGACGCGGCCTCGTCACCCTGGGCTATGACGACCGGCTTGCGACGCTGCTCAATGCGGGCGTTGGGCTCTGGGACGTCATCGCATCCGCCGAACGCCAGGGGAGCCTGGACACCAACATCCGCGCCCATGTCTCGAACCGCCTGGACGACATGGCCGTCACCCTGCCCGAGTTGAAGGCCATCGCGTTCAATGGCGGCAAGGCCGCCACCATCGGCCGTCGGCAACTGGGAACTTCTCGGGACTACGCTCTCGTCGCCCTGCCCTCAAGCAGCCCAGCGCACACGCTGGACTTCGACCGCAAGCTGGCCGACTGGCGCGCGCTTTCGCGGTTTCTCTGAAGCGATGAAGGCTAAGAGAAGATGGTGCTTGGGTTTCCATGCGCCTCAACGACGGCGCCATAGGCCATCTGACGGCCGCGATCTGGCGGTGCAATTTACCGGCGCTTTGCCTCCAAAATAGTTTAGGCAGAGCGCGTTCGCGCCGATCGTCGTTCGCTGAGGGGCCGTGTCGTTTCGTTACGAAGCCGAGTGTGAGCTCTGGACCTACCCCGGTAAGGGCGGGTGGTGCTTCATCACGCTGCCGACGGACTGGACGTCGCCCCTTAAAGTCGTCCGGGGGGGCCAAGCTGGCGCTTGGGGATCGATGCGGGTCGAGGCGACCATCGGCGACTTGACGTGGCGCACATCCTTGTTTCCGGACAGCAAGGCCGGAGCATTCCTGCTCCCGATCAAGGCCGAGGTCAGAAGGCGGTTAGCGATTGCGCCCGGAGACCGCGTGCGGGTCGTCGTGACCATCGGCCTTTAATTATAACGATCGTGCCTAGCTGCTGCTGGAGTGGGCGCGTTTGCGGGAAGGGCGCTCCGACAACCGGCAATGGGGATGAAATCGCTCCCCCAAAGCCTTCCTAGCAGGATGCCCTCCTCAGCCTGTCGTTCCCTTCGCACTCGGGCTCTTTGCCGGGATGCGGGCGGGTGGCGCGCTCAGCGTCTGCTGGGGCGCTTATGACGGCAAGAAACTCGCATGGGTCCCCGGCAAGAATCCGAACACTGCGAAATGCAGTTCGCCTTCTCCGACATCCTCGCGGACGCCTGGGAGCGCCGTCGGGGCGTCCTCCCCGCATTGGAAATCGCGGTAAACGCGTGTGCGGCGCCGTGGAGTGAAAGCGGCTTACGGGCCTCGTTCTTCAAGCGGGTGCGCTTGCTGACGGCGTCGGGCGCCCTACGCCCAGGATGCTCATTCCACGGCTTCCGCCACACGATCGGAACGTTCGCGCGGTAGGGCGATCACTCTGAATTTAAAGTCGCGGCCGCTATCGGTGATCGCACACTAGCTATGGCGGCGATCTACGGCCGCGACGCCGACCGTTTGAAGGCCCAAAACGAAATGCTTGGGGGCGTTCAGAACCGCTTCGCCAAAGTTGATTGGAAAACGAGCGCGCCACGAATGGAAAACGCCCTTCCCGAAGGGGGCGTCTAGCCTACGCAAAACCTTGTGGGAAAAGTGGTGCCTGGGGGCGGATTCGAACCACCGACACGCGGATTTTCAATCCGCTGCTCTACCAACTGAGCTACCCAGGCGCCGGTCCCGTCTGCGCGGGAGCCGCGTCTATAGAAGAGGCGTTCGCGCCTGTCCAGCGGGGTTTCAGTCTTCTTGGTTTCCGTCGTCGACGGCTTCGTCATCGGCGGCCGGAATGGCGTAGCGGCCGCTGAGCCAGCGCTGCAGATCGACGTCCGCACAACGCTTTGAGCAGAAGGGCCGATACTCGGTTTCGGCGGGCTTGCCGCAGATCGGGCACGGGGCGCTCATTGAGCGCTGACCTGGATATGGCCGCGGGCCGCAGCGGCCTGCGGACGAATCGTGAAGCGCCCGCCGATCTTGCCGGCCAGCAGCTTGGCCAGCGGCGCGGCCGCTTCGGCGACGCCCGGGGCGCAGTCAGCGGTGAGGCGCGCGCCGGGCTGATTGGCGCCCTCGGTCTCGATGGCGCGGATCAGTTGCAGAGCCAGCGTCAGGTCGGAGAGCCTGCCCTGGCTGTCACAGAGGATGTCCGACAGCGGCGGCGTCCGGCGCGGAATGGTCATCTCCATGGTGCCGAAGCGCCCGATCGGGCCGATGGCGACACCGGGATTGTCGGGCGCGAAGGCGGTGCGCGCGGCGGTCAGCATGGCGTTGCCGTCGTGGCCGCGGCCGACCAGGTCGAAGATCACGATGCCGCCGAGGCTCTTGAGGCGCAGCAAGCGCGCGCCGTGCGTCAGGGCCGCCAGGTTCGCCGCGCGGGTCACGCGCTTGACGTCATTGCCCTTCCGCTCGCCGATATCCACGTCAACACTGATGAGGGCGCGGGTGGGCTCGATGGCGATGTCGCCGCCACCGGGAAGTTTATGGACGATCTCCAGGGCGTCGGCCTGGGCCTCATCGGCCGCAAGGCGCGCCTCCCGGCCGCTGACGATGGCGCCGCCGCGGGCGAAACCGGCCAGTTGTTCTTCAAGGTCGGGCGCGGGGGCCAGCAGGCGCGGCGCGCCATCGGCCGGGCCGATCACACGGACGGTGGCGAGCTTGCCAAGACGCGGTTCGCTGCGGATCTCGACCTCCAGCGACTGGCCCTCGACCGGCCGCGCATCGGGCCGGAAGGACAGCAGCGCCTCGACGCCGCCCAGGTCGACGAAGGCCGAGGCGAAGGCCGGCTCGACCTTGCGCACCCGCGCCACGTGACGGGCCCCGAGCTTGGTGGCGGGGTCCTCGCCGTCGCGAGCGATCAGCAGGCGCTCGGGCTGGCCGTCCAACAGCACCACGCCCCGGCTCTCACCGATTCCACGGTCAAGAAAGAGAGTCCGCTCGCTCATGCCCCGACAAAGCCCAGGCCGCGCAAAAGGTTCACGGTCTCGTACAGCGGCAGGCCGACGACCGAAGGATAGGAGCCCTGGACTGAAATGACGAAGGCGCCTGCCTGGCCCTGGATCGCATAGCCCCCCGCCTTGCCGATCCCCTCGCCGCCGGCGAGGTAGGCGTCGATCTCCGACTTGGTGAGGCGCTTGAAGGTCAGGCGGGTCTCCACCAGCCGGTTGGCCGTGCGACCATCCGGGCCGACCACGGCGACCCCGGTCATCACGCGATGCGCGCGGCCCGACAACAGTTCCAGGCAACGGCGGCCCTCGCCCTCAGTCTCCACCTTGGGCAGGATGCGGCGCCCGACGGCCACCACGGTGTCAGCGGCCAGCACGTAGGCGTCCGGGCGCGCGTCAGCGACCTTCGCGGCCTTGGCCGCCGCGAGGCGAAGCGCGGTCAGACGCGGGGTCTCGGTCTTGAGGGGGGTCTCGTCGATCTCCGCAGGGACAGTCTCGTCAGGGACGAGGCCGATCTGGCGCAGGAGATCCAGCCGCCTGGGACTTGCTGAAGCCAGCACCAGGCGCTGAGGCGGCATAGTGGCCAAGCGGCCTCTAGCGGACGCGGAAGGTGATGCGGCCCTTGGTCAGGTCATAGGGCGTCATCTCGACCAGGACCTTGTCGCCGGCCGACACGCGGATGCGGTTCTTACGCATCTTGCCAGCGGTGTGGGCGATGATCTCGTGATCGTTCTCAAGTTTCACGCGGAAGGTCGCGTTGGGCAGGACTTCACTGACCGTGCCCGGAAACTCCAAAAGTTCTTCTTTCGCCATGCAGGCTCCCAGTTGGCGTTCGAATCGTGAACGGCCCGCGGGCGGAATCGCATCGCGGACCGGGCATGAAGATTATAGCGCAGAGCGCTTTACGCGCTCAGAGCGCCAATAGCTAGCGCGGGAAACGCTCGGCGATCTTCTGGGCGAGGTTATCGCGCACCTCGCGATAGGCGGCGATCCGCGCCTCCCGCGATCCTTCGACGATGGTCGGGTCGAAGGTCGGCCAGTACTCGATCTCGGCGGCGCGGCCGCGGGTCATCTCCACCGCCCGGTGTTGGGCCTCGGGGGTCAGGGAGATCACCAGGTCGAAGGAAGAGTCCTCCAGGTCGTCGAAGGTCTTGGGCGCATGGCTGGCGAGATCGACGGCGATCTCTTCCATCACTGAGCGTACGAAGGGGTCGGCCCCCTCCCCGTCCACCACCGTCTCGCGCTTGAGGCCGCAACTGTCGACATAGACCCGGTCGCCCAGGACGCGCTTGAGCAGCGCCTCGGCCATCGGTGAGCGCACGCGATTGAAATTGCAGGCGAAGAGCACCGCGCCGGGGAGCGGCGGCCGGGATCGGTCAGCGGGCATCACGTCCTATCCCCGCCAATGCAGAGCGCAAATGAGGGTGAACAGCCGGCGCGACGTGTCGAGGTCGGTCTCGATCTTGCCCTGCAGCCGCGTGCGCAGAAGGTCGGACGCTTCGTTGTGCAGACCGCGACGGCCCATGTCCAAGGCCTCGATCTGCTGGGGTGAGGAGTTGCGGATCGCCTGGTAATAGCTCTCGCAGATCATGAAGTAGTCTTTGATCAGGCCGCGGAACGGCGAGAGCGAGAGGATGTGCCGCTTTTCGTAGGCCGGGCCGCGGACATCCAGCACCAGCCGGTTCTCGATCAGCCCCATGCGCAGGTCGTAGGGACCGCCCTCGGCGCCTTCCGGGAGGAAATAGTTCTCCTCCAGCAGATCGAAGATCGCGATCTGCCGCTCCTGTTCCTGGTCGCGCGAAACCGCCGCGAGGGATTCCTCGTCGATCTCAACTGACTGCAGGCGATGTTTGGTGCGGTCTTCGTCGGCCATGGCGATGTGGGAGAGACTTGCCCGGAGCTTTATTGCAAACCAACCCCTAACGTCATCCTGCGACGCGCGCTGTGGCGCCACGAACACGAAAAAGGCGCCCGGCGTGGTGCGCCGGACGCCCTTCATCGATCAGGCGAGCCTATTAGTAGCGGTAGCTGGCCTGCTGGTAGCCGGCCGGCTGCACATAGGCGCCGTGGACATAGCCGACGCCGACGCCGCCTTGGCCCACCAGGATCCATTCGGTGCCGCGCACCCGGGCCAGGGCCTGGAAGGGTTGGCCGGGGCGCAGGGCGCCGACCTTGGCCGAACCGGTGCTGGGCGCGCCGCGGACGTTCACGCTCGAGTTGGCCACGAACGAGCCGCCGTCGCGAACGTAGCTGGCCGGAGCCACGTCGCCGTTCAGACGATAGCCGTTCTGGACGTAGGTGGCCGGGCGATAGGCCGGCTGGCCGTAGGCGTAGTTGTTCTGGGCCACCTGGTCGCGCTGCATCTTGCAACCGACCCACGAGCCGGTGGCGGCGCCGGCGACGGCGCCGATGGCGGTGCCCGTGCCTCGGTCGTTCTTGGCCAGGTTCGAGCCGGCCGCAGCGCCCAGCAGGGCGCCGATCAGCGCGCCGCCGGCCTGCTTGTTGCCTTGGGCGTCGCAGCTGACGACCGAACCGATCCCACCGCCGGTGGGGGCGCGGTATTGTTGAGCGTTGGCCGCACCGACGGCGCCCGCCGCGATCACGCTGGTCAGCGTGGCCACAGCCGCGCCGCGCATCAGCTTGGAAGTCTTCAGAGTGCGCATTGCCTGGTCTCCGTCATTGGCTTGCTGCAGGGCCGTGCGGCCCCGATGACGGAGAAACTAGCTGTGCCTTCCTGAACGGCCTCCGCGACGCGGCTGACAGGAACTGTTCAGCTTTGCGAAGGCTGTCCGAGGCGGATTGCCGCCGAGCGGGCGTGGGCCGGAAGGCCCTCGGCGTCGGCCAGGGCGACCGTGTGCGGGCCGAGGATAGCGAACGACTCCGCGTCGCACTTCACGATCGAGGTGCGCTTGATGAAATCGTACAGCGACAGGCCCGAAGAGAAGCGCGCGGCGCGGCTGGTGGGCAGGACGTGGTTGGAGCCGGCCACATAGTCGCCGATGGCTTCAGGGGTCACCCGACCCAGGAAGATCGCGCCGGCGTGGCGGACCCGGTCGGAGAGCCGCTCGGGGTTGTCCATCGCAAACTCGACGTGCTCGGGCGCGATCAGGTCGACCAGGCGAGGCGCCTCGTCCAGCGGGGCGATGACCACCGCGCCATGGTCGCGCCAGGAGGCGGCGGCGTCCTCGCCGGTGCTGAGCGTCTTGAGCTGATCCAGGACGGCCGCCTCGACCGCGGCGGCGAAAGCCTTGTCGTCGGTGATCAGGATCGATTGCGCGGCCGGGTCATGCTCGGCCTGGGACAGCAGGTCCGCGGCGATCCAGTCGGGCCGGTTGGCGCCGTCGGCGACCACCACGATCTCGGACGGCCCGGCCAGGGCGTCGATGCCGACCGTGCCGTAGACCCGGCGCTTGGCGGCCGTGACATAGGCGTTGCCGGGACCGACGATCTTGTCGACCGGCTTGATCGGTCCCGCGCCATAGGCGAGCGCGGCGACCGCCTGGGCTCCGCCGACGCGCCAGATTTCGGTGACGCCGGCTTCCTTGGCGGCGGCCAGCACGGCGGGCTGCAGACGGCCCGGCGGCGTGACCATGGCGATCCGCTCGACGCCGGCCACCTTGGCCGGGACGGCGTTCATCAGCACGGTCGAGGGATAGGCGGCGCGGCCGCCGGGAACGTAGATCCCCACCGCTTCCAAGGGCGTCCAGCGCCAGCCGAGCTCGACCCCGGCCTCGTCGGTGAAGGCCACGTCGGCCGGACGCTGGCGGCTGTGATAGGCGGCGATCCGCTTGGCGGCGAAGGCGATGGCCTCGCGCACCTGCGGCGGGCAAGCCTCGGCGCCGGCCTCGATCTCCTCGGCGGAGACGCGGATGGTGGTCTCGTCGATCTCGACCTTGTCGAACTGGCGAGCGAAGCGGAGCAGCGCCTCAAGCCCCTCGGCGCGGACGGCGGCCAAGACGTCGCGGACCGCAGTGTCAACTTCCTGCGGCGTCTCGCGACGCTCGTCGATGAAGGCGGCGAAGGCGGCCTCAAAGCCGGGGTCGGTGAAGGAGAAGCGGCGCATGCCGCGCTCTTTAGCGGCCAGGGCCACACAGGGCTAGGCCCGGCCGCGCCATCGGCGAGGCGGCGCGCGGTCGTGCCGATAACCCCCAGAATCGCCGATCGGCTATCGGCAACCCCGCCGAAAGGGCGGTTTTGCCTGCCGATAGGGCGCAATTCGGCAGGTTTCCCGCCGGCAACTGCAGGAAGGCGCCGATAGACGGCCGCCTAGAGCTCGTGCTTCGGCGTCCGCGGCGTCGCCCAGGGGGCGCTGACGTCGGCCAACACCACGTCGAGACATTCGACCTGGGCGCGCAGGTCGCCGCCGCCGGCGAAGGTGAACACCACCGCGCCGCTGGGCGCGTCGCTCGGCTCGAAGGCAATGTTCAAAAGCTCGACCACCGCGTCCTTGGCGGTACGGCGCAGCTTGCGGGCCTGGACCTTGTCGACCGAGCCGAGCTGAAGGGCCGCGCGAACGCGCTCCTTGCCCTTCCCCTCCCAGCGATAGCGGTTGAAGACCAGGGTCAGGCGGCGGGCGGCCGGCTCGTAAGAGATATCGCCGATCTTGCCCACGGCGTCCTGGAGGGCGGCGGCGATCACAGCGAGGTCGTCGGCGTCCTGCGCCAGCAGGCGAATGGCTTGGGTCATCTTACTCCTCGGACTCGCCGTCGCAGGCGATGCGCCGGACATTGGCGCCGCAGGCGCCGAGCTTCTCTTCCAGCCGTTCGAAACCACGGTCCAGGTGATAAACGTGACTGACCGTCGTCTCACCGCTGGCCGCCAAGGCAGCGATCACCAGACTGACCGAAGCGCGCAGATCGGTGGCCATCACCGGGGCGCCGCCGAGGGTCGCGACGCCGCGCACCCGAGCTTCCCCGCCCGAGACCGCGATCTCGGCCCCCAGCCGCGCCAGTTCCGGAGCGTGCAGGAAGCGGTTCTCGAAGATCGTCTCGCGGATGACGCTCTCACCGTCCGCCAGGGTCATCAGGGCCATGAACTGGGCCTGCAGGTCGGTGGCGAAGCCCGGATAGGGATCAGTCTCGATCTCCACAGCCTGCAGCCGCCCGCCGTTGCGCTTGATGGTCATGCCGTCGGCGTGACGGGTCACTTCGACCCCGGCCTCGACCATTTTGCCCAGCAACGAATCGATGAAATCGCTGCGCGTCCTGGTCAGGCGCACCTCGCCCCCGGCCATCGCTGCGGCCAGGGCGAAGGTGCCGGTCTCGATACGGTCGGGGATCACCGAGTGGGTGGCGCCGTGCAGACGATCGACGCCCTGGATGCGGATCGTCGAGGTCCCGCCCCCTTCCACCTTCGCCCCCATGGCGTTGAGGCAGTCGGCCAGATCGCCGATTTCCGGCTCGCAGGCGGCGTTCTTCAGCACCGTCTCGCCCTTGGCCAGCACAGCGGCGAGCATCGCGTGCTCGGTGGCGCCGACCGAGACGAACGGGAAAACGATCTCGGCGCCGGTCAGGCCGCGGGGGGCCTGGGCGTAGACATAGCCCTCGTGCAGATCGATCGAGGCCCCCAGCGAGCGGAGCGCTTCCAGGTGCAGGTCCACCGGACGCGCGCCGATCGTGCAGCCGCCGGGCAGCGAGACCTTGGCGTGGCCGGTCCGCGCGATCAGGGGGCCGAGCACATTGAACGAGGCCCGCATCTGGCGGACCAGATCGTAGGACGCGAAGGCGCTGACAATCTCCGGGACATGGAGAATGGTCTCAGCCCCGTCATCGCCGTCCTGTTCGACGATCTCGGCGCCCAGGCGCTTCAGCAGGCGGGCCAGAAACCGGGTGTCAGCCAGTCGCGGCATGTTGGTCAGGCGCAGGGGTTCATCGGTAAGCAGGCTGGCGGCCATCAGCTTGATGGCGGAATTCTTGGCGCCGCTGATGGGGATTTCACCCTTCAGCCGCGCGCCGCCGGTGATGACGATGCGATCCAAACTCGTCCCTCGGAAGGGAGATGCGCGAACGCCGCGCTGACCTCAGCCCTTCGGGCGCTATCTAGCGTGCGGGGGCGACCGGCGGAAGCGGCCCCGCTTCACGAGCGCTTGTCCGAATCGTCGACCTCCGGGGCCGGCTTGGCCGTCGGCTTGGAGCCCGCCTTTCGCCGCCGCAGATTCGCCCGCAGCGCCGCGGCGAGTTTGTCCTCACGCTCCTGAGCGGGGGTTTTGTCCTGCTTTCCCATCAAAATACGGGGGTGCGGCGAGACGACATGCAGGTCAAGTGCAGTTTCTTCATATTGGGGCTTCACTCCGGCGACGGGTTTGGCTATAGCCCCCGCCTCGCCTTTCGCCGCCGTAGCTCAGTGGTAGAGCGCATCCTTGGTAAGGCTGAGGTCGGCAGTTCAATCCTGCCCGGCGGCACCATCGGGGCCCAAGTTTTTCAAAGACTTGGGCCCCGACCAATTTCCCCGACATCACTCCACGGCACAGCTAGTAAGCATATAGTAAGCAGCGCGCACTCGCGTCGCTTGCGCCGATATGCCTTGTGAACGGTTCTTCGTGCCAGTCGTCCTGATGAGAGCGGGCCGACGAGGACGATCCGTCCTGTCGGCCCGCTGCATGCAAGAACTCATCAGCCGCTTCCTCTGACGTCTAGCTGAGGACGGCCTTCACTTTGAGGAACGCGAAGTCGCCCGGCTCGGCCGTCCGTCGGCAAGTAGAAATGACACCGGCGAGTTCGTTGCCGAGTGCACGCTCGACACCCAGAACAAACACGATTTGGGCGACCCAGCCGCAGATCGCGGCAATGTTCGGCGTCGAAAGAGCTATCTGTCGGCTAGGCTGCCGCGACGACTGAGCCCGCCCCAACCGGCGGGCTTTGTGGCTTGGGAACCGAGGGGCCGCTGGCGCGATTGCCCTGAATGCAAGCCCGGAGGACTCGCCCATGACCCAACCCAGCGAGCAGTACGCCATCCAGGCCGATCGCACGGCCCAGGCCGAACGCAGGATTCAGGAACAGGTCGACGCCAAGGAGCAACGATCCTTGAAAGGTGTGGACGACGAACCGGCCATGCAGGCGGGCGCCCGCGAGTACCCCGCTCCGCCCTTCCCCGAGCAGCACCAGCACAAGCCCGGCCTGGAGGCCGCCCTCGACCCGCAGCCGATGTACGACGCTCCGTTCTACAAGGGCTCGGAGAAGCTGAGGGACAAGGTGGCCCTGATCACCGGCGCCGATTCAGGTATCGGCCGCGCGGTCGCCGTCCTGTTCGCACGTGAAGGCGCCGACATCGCCATCGCCTATCTCGCCGAGGACCAGGACGCCCAGGCGACCAAGGCCGCGGTCGAGAAGGAAGGCCGCCGAGCTATCCTGCTGTCCGGCGACGTAGCCGATCCCGCCTTCGCCAAGGACGCCGTAGCCAGGACCATGGAGGCCTTCGGCAAGCTCGACATCCTGGTCAACAACGCCGCGTTTCAGGAGCACGTCGAGGCGTTCGAGGATCTCACCGAAGAACACTTCGACCGCACGCTGAAGACCAATCTCTACGGCTACTTCCACCTAGCCCAGGCGGCGGTCCCGCGTATGAAGCCTGGCTCGGCGATCCTGATGACCGGCTCGATCACCGGCATCGAGGGCAGCAAGGAGCTGCTGGACTATTCGATGACCAAGGGCGGTATCCACGCCTTTACCCGCGCCCTGGCGGGTCACCTGATCCCCAAGGGCATCCGCGTCAACGCCGTGGCGCCAGGCCCCGTCTGGACCCCGCTCAACCCCGCCGACAAGCAGGCGCCCGACGTCAGCCAGTTCGGCGCCAAGACCAAGATGAAGCGCCCCGCCCAGCCGGAGGAGATCGCACCGGCCTACGTCTTCCTCGCCTCACCCCATTGCTCCAGTTACATCACCGGAGAGATCCTGCCGATCATCGGCGGGTATTGATCAGGGGCCCGGACAGCCGACTCTTCTGCCATTGGGTCGGGAGCCACGCGAGTTACGACCGCTCGCTGCGTAATCGGACGCCGATCGGAGGCCCCATCGGGCTATTGCCTTAGATTCCGGGTGCGCTTCATCGCAGGCTACTCGAGCAGCTCGGCCAGGGCTGACGCATCCTGCATGTCCAGGCCGACCTGCAGCACGCCGCCGATCACAACCGGCTGCCCGGTGAAGAGTCGAACACCGTCCGCCCTTCCTTGTCCTGCTCGAAGTCGTAGCGGGTGGCCATCAAGAGATGCTGGAATTCTCGTTAGCGGTACGCTATATGACTAGTTAGATGGTCAGGAGCATTCCATGAGCGCGATCAGCCTGGCGGAGGCTAAGGCCCATTTGAGCGAACTCGTTGATCGCGTGGAGGCGGGCGGCTCGATCGACATCACCCGTCGGGGCAAGCGCGTCGCGCGCCTGACAGCTGTCGCGAACCCTCGCAAGCGGATCGATCTTGCAGCTCTTCAGAGGCTGACGTCGGCGACGCCCGCCTCATCGCAGACCGCTGCCGACCTCGTACGCGCGATGCGAGACGGCGATCGTTACTAGTGCACTATCTCGACACTTCGTTGATCGTCGCGGCGCTGTCGAATGAAGCGGCGACGGGACGCGCACAGGCGTGGATGACCGAGCAGGATCCGGCGGAGCTGCTCATCAGCGATTGGACCGTGACCGAGCTTTCATCGGCCATGTCGATCAAGCTTCGCACTGGCCAGATCACCCTCGAGCAGCGCGCAGCGGCGCTGGCGATGTTCAACAGGCTCACAGCCGAAACCTTCACCGTTTTGCCGGTCGCCGCTGCGCATTTCCGGACGGCCGCCAAGTTCGCGGACCAGCATGCGCTTGGCCTCCGCGCCGGTGACGCACTGCATCTTGCAGCTGCGGCCGACCATGGAGCCATGGTGCACACCCTTGACCTGCGGCTAGCGCAGGCCGGTCCTGTCTTGGGCGTTCCGACAAACCTGCTGACTTAAGACCGTTCGCGCCATGTCTGGACGGCTCCCCCGTTGGCAAGATTGATCTGAGAGTTCTGTGAGCGCTGGTCGGTGCGGCCATGTCTTCGACCTGGTGCGGTGCATGGACCGCTGGCCATGATGCCTTCCGCGAAGCTGGGTCCCGACCAAAGCCCGGGCTCGAGGCCCGATGGCGCGCTGGGTTCTCCCGCTTCCCGGTTCGACCGGTTCACATCACTCCTTCGGCACACTGGCGACCATCGCGCTCGCCAGCACCGGGCCGGCGCCAGGCACAGCCATCAGCCGGCGGGAACGGCCCACGCCCGCCAGCTGAGCGATCTCTCGGTACGCGTTGACGTAGCGGACCCATTCACCCATCGTCGCCTTTGCGACCCGGGTATTTAGGGCGGGTCTTCGAGCGTTGGGGGGCGCTTGGGTCGATGTCGACCTATGTCTTCGAAACCATCACAGCGGCGCAGGCGCTGGCGTTCGACCGCGCCAACGACACCCTGGTCTTTTCGTATCCGGCCGCCACGGGCGCCGGCATGCGGGTCACGTTCAACGCGGCGACAACGACGGAGCCGGCCTCGCTGTCGGTGCTTTCCATCCCAGGCGGCCGGACCGTCGTCTTTGGGGTCGGCCTGGCCGGCGGCGCTGATATCATCTTCCCTGACGGGTCCGCCTTCGCGATCGGCATTCCTGGCGCCGGCTCCCTCAGGGGCGGACCCAGCGACGATGGACTGGCGGGCTCCGGCATGTCCGATATCCTCGACGGCGCGGGCGGCGACGACGTTCTGGGCGGCGGTGACGGCGCCGACAGCCTGGTTGGCGGCGACGGCAGCGACCTGTTTATCGTCGAGGCGGGTGACTCCCCTGCGGCAGTCGGCCAGAGGGACGTCGTGCTCGATTGGGGCCCGCAGGACCGCGTGAGTTTCCTAAGGCCCGCCGGGTCGGAAACAAACTACCTTGAGGCGACCGCGGGCTCCTTCGCCGCAGCCCAATCGCTCGCCGACGCCCAGATCGCGTACGGCTCTGTCGACTACGTCGCCGTGCAGGTTGGAAGCGACGTCATCGTCTTCGCCGACAGCCAGGCCGACGACCGGACGGCGGACGACGCGGTGACCCTTCGCTCGCGGACGCTCGACGCAATCGAAGCGTCGAACATTGTCGCGACGGTGACCGCCCCGCGCGCCACCGGATCCCTGGCGCCCGCCGGCGGCGGCGTCACGGCCACCATCTCGGGCAACCTCGACAACGCCCACATCTCGCACCTGCTGGGCGCTGACATCGACCTCGCGACGTCGACCCACCTTGTCCTAGACGGGCTCCTCGCGACGGCGGATCTCGTGGGGGTCGGCCTCGCCTACGACGCCAACGAGCAGCTCGCGGGAGGAACGGTCACCGAGCTCACGTTCGCGGACCTCGGCTCTCGGCTCGGCGTCATCCGAGGTCAGTTCGCCGGCCTTTCTTTGCCGGCGACTGGGATCGGGGCCTGGGTAGCGACCGACGCCACCCAGGCCGCATTCGCGACCATCCTGGCGGGGAGCGATACAGTCAATGGCGGCCCGGGCGCGGACCTTCTGCGGGGCTATGACGGCGACGACGTGCTGGCCGGCGCCGGCGGCGGCGACGCCATTTGGGGCGGCAATGGTGATGACACCATCTCCGCGACTCTGCCTCCTGGCGCTGCGGACACAGGCCAGGGACAGACCTATCTGCGCGGCGAAGCGGGCGACGACCGCATCCAGGGCGGGTCGGGCTTCGACGATATCAACGGCAACACGGGGGCCGACACCGTGGCCGGCGGGGCCGGCGACGACTGGGTTGTCGGCGGCAAAGACAACGACCTGCTGACCGGCGACGGCGGCGCGGACATCGTCTACGGCAACATCGGCGCAGACACCTGCCAAGGCGGTGACGGGAACGACACCGTCCGCGGAGGCCAGGACAACGACGTCGTACTAGGCGGCGCGGGAGACGACTACGTCTCGGGCGACCGGGGCGACGACGTCGTCACCGGCGGCGCCGGGGCCGACCTATTCCATAGCTTCGGCGACGCGGGCCTGGACCGGGTGACCGACTTCAACCGGGCTGAAGGCGACCGCGTAATGCTGGATCCGGGGACGACGTACACCGTGGCGCAAGTTGGAGCCGACACAATCATTACCATGGGCCTGGGCGGGCAGATGGTGCTGGTCGGAGTGTCACTGTCGTCGCTGACCGGGGATTGGATATTCGTGGGTTGACGCACGCCGGCCGAGGGCCCGGTTAAACCGTAGCGCGCGGCTTCACTGAGAATCACTCGTGAAGTTACCTTTTAGATTGTATCGTCGACAACCACAATCTATCGTCGTTTCCTTGACGCCCTTAGCCGAGGAGGCGCACAGTGAGGATCGGGTGGGTTGCCGCGCTAGTTCTCTTATTTCCCGCATGGCCCACGAATTCAGCTGCGGCTGGAGCGGCCCCACCGGCCGCTCAGGCGGCATTTTGGTCAGATGACAAAGGCAGCGAATCCGCGCGATTCATCATTGAGCGCTGCCTAGCCAAGGCTGGGCCGCCTGGCGGTTGCAAGAGATCGGCCTATAACGAATGCGAGCTGTCGCATGGGACCATGAGTCAGCACGATCTCAACGACTGCGCCGCCTTCTCAGCGAAGGCATGGGAAGCATTGCTTCAGGCTAGAGAGGATCGGGTTAAGGCAGTCGTGCGCAAGGTCATGCTCGACAAGCGCGCCCAACCGAGCCTCGAGGGCGAAAGACTCCAAGCCTCGAACCAATGGCACCGCTGGATCAGTGACGACTGCGCCTTCCAGTCGGCGCTATCCAAGGGCGGCACGTTGCATCCACTCGAAGACTTACTCTGTCGGTCGGACCACGCCGCCGACCGGGCCGTCGAACTCGAACGCCTCGCATCGTGGTGGGATCGGTAAGCCGCGGCGAAGAGGCTCAAAAGCCGTCAGCTCAGGTCGTAAGTGCGCCATCAGCGGAAGTTCGTTTCTTGCCGAGAAGCGGACGCTACTCACTGCGAAGTGCTAATCGTAAAATGTCCATACTCCCGCTCCCGATCGACGAAGATCGAAGTCGCTGGAAGTCTGCAGTTGGATGATCCTATCGGCGGCGATCGTGATGGTTTCAGTGCGCCAGCGCGGGAAGCACTCAACGGCGTTGGGATGGCAGCGGGTGAACTCGATCACGAGCACGAACCGCCTGGTCACTTGACCGGGCACTGGAGCGTAGCCCGAGAAAGCGCTCAGGATCCGCGTCCGCCGGGTGCGAGGGAAGTCGACTCCAGCGGTCGCAAGCCAATCGTTCTTGTCGATCACCTTGCCCGCGCCATCGACGATCGTCGCATCGTCTGCGATCAAGCTGCGAAAGGCTGGGAGATCATTCCGCTCAAGGGCAGCAGCGTACGCTTCGACGACTGCAGCTTCGGCCTTCCTCGGGCCTACCGGAGGTACGGCGAGGGCCGGACCGGCTGCTAGCAAAGCGGCAATGAGGAGCAAGTACCTCAAGTCACACTCCCCTCTCCGCGAAACGGCCTCATAATAGGTCGACTTCCCGGGATGTCGCCATCGACCGAAAGCGCCCGATTGGCCGCAGTTAGAGCGACCAAGATCGACCCTCACCTGACCTTGCTCAACTCCACGTCTCGGCCTGTCCCAGGTGGACCTCATCAGTCTCGAATGCGCCACGAAGAGACCTTGGTCCTCGGCCCAACAGCGGACGTTCCGCTGGCCCTCTGGCTGCTTGCCGAGCGCCCGCAGAGCCAAGTGTGGACTCTGCAAGGTCATGCGCAGAGTCCGGTTTCCGGTCGAACGCCGCCAGTAAGCTTGGCAGTACGTGGCATACCCGTGTTACGCTATCGGCGCAGGAGCGGCGGGAGGCTGGCGATGGCGACTTTCGTATTGGTTACGGGGGCATGGCACGGCAGTTGGTGCTGGAAGCGGGTGCGCGAGGAGCTGACCGCCCAGGGGCACGCCGTGTTCACCCCGACCCTGACCGGTTTGTGCGAGCGGCGTCACCTATTGTCCCGGGAGGTCGACCTCCATACGCACATCGACGATGTCGCCAACCTGATGCGCTGGGAGGAGCTGACAGACGTTGTCCTGGTGGGTCACTCCTATGGGGGCTGCGTGATCAGCGGAGTCGCGGATCGAATGGGCGAGAAGATCGCGGCGCTAGTCTACCTGGACGCCTTCGTGCTGGAGAACGGTCAGTCCCTGCATGACACCCTGCCGGCGGAACATCGCCAGGGACAGTTGGAGGCGGCCGCGGCGCTCGGCGACGGCTGGCGGGTGCCGCCGATCCCAGCGGCGGTGTTCAACGTCAATGCCGCTGACCGGGCCTGGGTCGACGACCAGTGCACCGATCAGCCGCTGGCAAGCTTCCAGCAGAAGCTGCATCTGGACCCCAGCGCCGCCGCGGTTGGCTCGATCCACTACATCTACGCGGCGGGCTGGGAGGGGACACCGTTCACCGGCTTCTACGAGCGCGCCAAGGCCCGGGGCTGGTCGACGCGGGAGATCGCCTGCGGCCATGACATCATGCTTGATCGGCCGCAGGAACTCACAGCGGCGCTGTTGCAGGCGGCTGCTCGCTGAGCGAGCCAAAGGTCGGCTTCCCACCCTACCCTGTCGTTCGTGAGGTCCGCTTCTCGGTGCTGTCGCTCGGAGCGGCCGAATTCGACAGAAATGCGCCAATAGCGGAAGTTTGCATTCGGCCCGAAAGCGGACTTCACGGTCGCTCCTGCGGACCGTTCAAAACCGGCGCTGTGAGCACCTAACTTTCCGACAGCGTCGCTTCGTTCACTTGATCCGGCCACCTTTCGCCCATCCGAGTCAGAACGCCACGCCTGGCCGCAGAACCAGTTGGAATACGGCAAACGTCACGCCGAGAGCCAGAACCGGACCGACCAAGCCGGGCTGGCCTTCCACCACACTCTGGGCGTCCGGGCCTTTGATCCCTGCCCCGATGATCAACCAGCCTACACCGACCAGATTCACCACCAAGGGGATGAGCGCCACCTCGACAAGGGGGCGCGGCAGGCGGAACGGGATGATCAGGGCGATCGCGGCCATGGTCACGATCATCATCCCATAGGCGAAGGCCCGCGTTCGGCCGCCTGCGCGAACTCCCAGTTCGCTGGGGCATAAGCGCGCGAGCCAGAGGCCAGCCAACGACATTCCCGCGACTGCGAGGACCAATAGGGCCGCTTTGGCGACCGAGCCCACATTCAGATAGGTCAGCGCGCGGCCCATGTCGTTGCCCGGGAGCAGCGTGCCGATCGCCAGCTGGGTCAGCGCCTGGAAGAGGCCCTCAAAGCCCATCCAGAACAGAAACGCCCGCTGCGTGGCGGAACCGCCACGCCGCAGGGCCAGGGCCGCGCACGACGCCAGCCCGCTTGCCAGCGTCGCCAGCGCGCCGGTCCCCTGCAAGAGTTCGACGGTCGGCGCCTCGCCGCTCCAGTCGTGATCGTTGTGGTAGAGGATGGGGTACAGCCCCGGCGTCAACGCCTTGGGCACGACGAGCCACAATTCCTGCCAGAAGAAGCTCAGATTGAAGGCCAGGGCGCAGAGCACTATTGAGCTGATCTGCACCGATGGACCGCTTGCCGACGGCCTTAGCCGCAGGGTCCCGATGATCAACGGAGCCAGTCCTGTCGCCAGGACCAGAAAAAACAGTGTCGTCACAGCCCCCCCAATGGCCGCGCTGCGGGCCCCTGCTGTTTATTGAATTGCGGCCTGCTGTCGACCCACTACGGGCTTCAGGGCACGAGGCGGGCCGACGTCATCTTCGTGACCGTTCCGCTCATAGCGTGGTCAGCGGCGAATGACCGCCTGGAGCCAGCTGCAGACGTTCCCTCTCGTCCAAATAGCGGGCTTGAACCTCGATCCCAGACTTCCTAAGCGCGCCTCTGGCCCTCTTGCCCCCGCGCCCCGTGTCCAGGCCCTGTGAGGACGACTAGGTCGCGCGCCCCCGCCTAGGTAAATCTCACTCCCCCGGCGCCGATGATGGTGCGCCCACACCATCCGCGGTAGGCGCACGGCAGCCGTAGAGAACGAGCGCCAGGACCATCGCCAAAGCGGCCGTTCCGGCGGCGATTGGCCAGCCAAAGGCCGACACGATCGGGCCGCCAGCGGCCGCCCCCAGGCTGCCGCCGACGAAGTAAATGACCATGTAAATGCTGTTAAGCTGCGCCGGTCGGAGCGGGTCCAGGCGCAGCACCTGGCGCTGGTTTGCGACCTGCGCGCTAAAGAGTCCGACGTCGAAAAGCGCCAGGGCAGCCAAGGTTAGGGGCGCGACACCCAGTCCAGCCGCCGCGGCGAGGGTGCAGGCCACGGCAAGGCTGAGGCCGATCATGACGACCATCTTGCTTCCGAAACGGTCCGCCAGACGTCCGGCCCAGGGCGTTGCGGCCATGCCGGCTAGACCGGCAAGTGAGTAGAGACCGACCATCGTAGGCGGGAGGCTATGGGGCGGCAGTGAGAGGGCGAGCGAAACGCCCACCCAGACCAAGCTGAAGGCGAAGAACCATAGTGCGCCGGTGCCGGCCGCGATCAGCAGCCCCGGATATGTGCGTAGAAGCCGGGGCGAAGATACTAGTCCCGACAACCAGGAGCTTGGGGCGGGTTGAACGGAGCGCGGCAGCAGGGCGCGCCCGACGGCGGCGCAGGCCAGGCAGGCTGCGGCGACGAGAACCAACATGGCTCGCCAGCCGACTGCGTCGGTGAGTCCCCCGCCGAGCAATCGGCCCAGGAGGATGCCAGCGGATATACCCGCAGTCACGGTTCCGAGAGCCCGCCCCTGGCGCTCGGGTGCAGAGTACTTGGCCGCCAGCGTGCTCATCTGCGCGCCGGTGCTCGCGCAGATTCCCGACAACAGGAGGCCCGCCCCGAAGACTTCGACTGAGGGCGCAAGAGCCGACAGGGCCAGAGCACTAGCGAGCGCTACGAGTTGCGCTGGGATCAGGACGTGGGCAGGCGTGCGATCGACAAGCGGGACCAACAGCGCCAACCCCAGCATGTAGCCGATGATCGGCATGCCGGCGGCGGCGCTGGTCGCGGCGAGGGACGCGTTCAGGTCCGCCGCGATCAACGCAAGCTCAGGCTGAACCGTATAGCTCGTCGATGTCGCGACGGCCGCAGCCAAGGCCAGATACAGGATCCTGCCCGTGTCCAGGTTATGCGTGTTCTGATGGTCATAAGATTGAGTCATTGCGCCGATGTAGCGTCCGAGCCGTGCGCGGGCTGGCGCATTCCGGACGTTGATCGGCCGCGGCGCACTAAGACCCGCCGAGCCCTTTCAGGTGACGGCGCGGCCCTCGTTGGGTCCAGCCGCGGCTCAACGGGAATGACCGCCTAGCGCCAGCAGCGGACCTTGGGACCCGCGCGGGAAGTGGTCATTCGCAGATCGGGGGCGAAGGTCCGCTTCCAACCACTGCGGACGATGGGAGGGCTTAGCTCCTGACGGCGGGCGTGCCCTACCCCCTGGCCAATGCGCTGGCTGCCTTGCCGTCATACTGACCGCCGAAGCTAGTTTTCAGGTGGGCCATGATGGTCCCGACGTTGGCGTCGGGGTTCTTGGCCCGGAAATCGTTGATGGCCTCGCGTAGTTCCGCTTCCGTCATCTGCTTTGGGCCATATGAGGAAAGGATTGCCAGTTCGGTTTCCGCGGCCCTGGTGCGCTGGTCGATCTTCGACGCATCGCTGCCGGCTTCGATCAGGCGCGCGCGCTCGCTCGCGAGGTTCTCCAGCGTCAGTTTCGTATTCTTTAGGAACTTCGCGACGGTTGCGGCAATCTTTTCATCAGTGACCTCCGTGACGCCGCGCTTGAACTCTTCGGTCGTGATCTGCGTAGCTTCGCCGATCAGTGTAGTGAGCAAGTCAGCCTTCAGACGGTCGTTCAACTTACGTGCCGCCAGTTGGTCAGCTTTGAGCTCGTCAAGCAAAGCCATGTCGCCGTCCTTTCAATTCACTCTGTTCGGCGGTTCTGTAGTGGGGGAAGGAAACCGCCGCTCAAGCGCGGTCGCGCCGTAGGGCCACCGTAGCAGCCTCCCAACAATGTCCATGTCCGCATTCCGTCAGCCATGCGCCAAGAGCAGGCTCGGGCTCGGACGCCTATTGCGGACCCGCGCGCCTCACTCAGCCGCAAGCCCGGAGAGCACCAGGCGTGCGCTCCGCCTCACCTGGTCATCTCCGCCTCGGGCCGAGATCTTGAGGCCGGACTTCAGCGTCAACAGCATTCTGGCGACCTCGTCGGCGTCGAGGCTCGCCTTGAGCTCGCCGCTGGCCATGCCGTCTCGAACGCGACGGGCGAGCATTTTCGCGATTTCCGCACCGGCGCGGTCGCCCAAGGCGTTGACCTCTGGGTCCGACCGACCGAACTCTGCGATCGAGCCCACCCCCAGGCACCCCGTCTCCAGGTCTGCTCCGGTCCCAAGGTCGATCATGAGCGCAGCCTCCAACGCGGCTAGCGCCTTGTCTTCCTTGTCCATTGCCGCCTGCATCCGCAGTCGCGAGGCGTCGGAGTAGCGCTCCAGAGCCTCAAGGAACAGCCGACGCTTGTCTCCAAAAGCCCCGTAGAGGCTTTGCCGGGCAATGCCCATCCCCTCAAGCAGGTCGCTCAGCGAGGTGGCCGAAAAGCCGTGACGCGCAAAGACACGGATCGCGGCCCCGAGGGCTTGGTCACGGTCGAATTCGGCTGGGCGTCCCATCCCGCCACTATCTGGGTTTCAGACCAATCAGTCAATATTATTCTTGACCGATCGATCCTCTATCTACATCCATTATGGACTGTGTGGTCAATAATGGAGTTTCCGATGACGATCTCAACATCCACCGCCCCGGCCTTGGTCTTCGGCGGATCACGGGGCATGGGCGCCGCCATCGTGCGCCGCCTGGCGGCCGACGGCCGGCCAGACGAGATAGCGGGCCTCGTATCCTGGCTGGCTGGGCCGGACGCCGGATACATGACGGGCGCCAGCCTGACCATCGACGGTGGATGGACCGCCTGACCTAGAATGCGGCGCGCCAGCTGTGGTGGGCCGATTTGAGCGAAGCCCGGTGATCGGCGCCGGCGCTGGCTCGACGCGAAGCGGACGTCGCAGTGGACCGCTTTGAGCCCAACGCGGTCATTGCCGCGGAGCCCCCCTTGATGTCTGGCAGCGGACATACGGATGAACCGCTTAGAGCCCACAGCGGTCTACGCCGCGGGCTTCGGAATCAACCCCTCCTTATTGGCAGATTTACCGTGCAACGGCGCTCTGCCCCTGGACGCAAGCTGGCCCGAGCGCATCGCCTCAGCGCAGGTCCGTTCTGAGCAATCAACTCTCTTGCAGCCTCGATTTCTCGCCAGGAAGCCGGATCTGCTCGGCCCATGAGACGCCGCCCCGCTTCCCAGCGACTCTCGTCCAGCGTGGCCGCCGCCAAGCGCTCAGCAACCTGCCATTGCTTTGGCAAAGCTCTCGCAATCGGCCCTGATAGGGCGAGCCAACTGGCGAGCGTCAGCGAGCCGCTCATCAAAGCGACGATGGTCACTTGCCGCCGCTGATGCTCCGAGGTTCGTACCTGCCCCGCACAACGAGCAAGCTCCGCACCGGCCCTCTCTACGTCAACTATTGCGACCCTCCATGGTGCATGCAGCTCATTCTCGACGGTGCGCCTCATCCCCCTAAGCTGATCGGCCAGCGCTTCTGGCGTGAGGGCCAGCACCGGCTGACCAGCCAGACGCTCGGTCTCATCAGCCAGGCGCTTGAGTTCACCCGCCTGGCTGCGAAGCTGTCGGGCGATCTCCGGAGACGCTTTGGACGGCTCCGCGAGCAGCCCCTCGATCACCCGCCGCAGCAAAGCCACCTCGCCGCGCAGATTGTCGAAGGCCTCCTCGGCGCCGCGCTCGCTCACAGCTCGAGCCCCCTTCCCCGCTTGCCAGGCCCATCCAGACTGAGTTGCTGGCTTTGATCGGGCTGCTTTTGCACGGGGCCGCGGGACGGCATCTCCAGCGGTGCCTGGGCCGGCTGAAGTTGATCGGCGCGAGGCCGGAAGCTTGCGAAGACGCCGGAGCGCGTCTCATCACGATCGCGCCGCGCGCCGTAGTCCAAGATTGTGTCCTTAGCCCGCTCGCGGCTCAGCGCGCTCTCCAGGGCCCGTCGATCCACGAAGGTCTCGCGATCATAATGCAGCGTGACCTCATCCCGATGGCGCGAGAGCGCCACATAGGTCGCGTGGCGGTCCATATGCGCGCTGGCCAAAACGTGCGCGCGATCGACGGTCACGCCCTGCGACTTATGGATTGTCGAGGCGTAGCCGTGATCGAGGTGGTTGTAGTCTTTGAGTTCGACGGCGATCTCGGCGCCGCCGTCGAGACGCACCCGCATCGCGCCGTCGCTGACCACCCGAACCTCGCCCAGTGTGCCGTTCTTCACGCCCAGCGAGCGCTCGTTACGCAGAAACATCACCCTGTCGCCCGGCGCGAAAATTCGCTCGCCGCTTGCCGTCGCAACCGCTTCATCATTGCCCTACGCGCCGCTTTCCCGCATGCGCTCACGGGCCAAACTGTTGAGCTCGGCGACGTCGACGCGCCGATAGGCAAGCATCACCTGGCTGGAGGTCTGGTTCTCGACGCGGGCGCGGTCCCACCCCGACACCAGCGCTCGCGTCGCCGAAGCTGCGTCGGGGTGCGCGTGCACCATGCCGGAGGCATGATAGGCGGCCAGCGCCTGGCCAGTGCGCTCCGTGGCCAGCAGACGCGTCGCCGCCCGCTGCCAATCGACCTGTTGACGACGAACCTGCGTGAGCTCCACGGAGCCCTGGCGCTCGGCGATGGCTCTGAAGGCAGCTCCCGCTTCGATCGCCTGCAGCTGCTCGGGGTCGCCGACCAGCACAACCTTTGCGCCGGCGGCCTCAGCCTTACCAAGGATGCGCTCCATTTGCCGTGAGCCGAGCAGGCCGGCCTCGTCGATGACCAACACATCCCTTGGGGTCAGCACCTCCCTGCCCTGCTCCCAGGCGTGCTCGAAGCTCGCCAGCGTACGCGAGGCGATCCCGGACCCAGCTTCAAGGTTCTCGGCCGCCATGCCCGAAAGCGCCGCCCCACGAACCTGATAGCCGCTCGCCTGCCAGGCCGATTTGGCGACGCCGAGCATCGCGCTCTTGCCGGTGCCTGCGTAGCCGATGACGACCGACAGGCCACGCCTCTCCGTGACATGCCGGAACGCATCGGCCTGCTCCGCCGATAGCTTCAGACCGGCCCGTTCTGAGAGCCACAGCGCGCGCTCGCGGGCGCTATCATTGACGCCATGCGAGCGTGCGCGTCCCAGCGACATCGCTGCCGCTTCCATCCGTTGTTCGACGCTTAGCATGTCGCGACTGGTGAAGCGCTCGCGTCCTGCGCCATCACGCCCGAGGCGCACGATCTCCGAGCTGCCCCGCACCGCAGCCAGAGCCACGTCGAACTGCTCTTTCCCGTCTGTGTACCGATGTACGAAGCGGGCGAGATCGTGGTCGGTGAACGTCGACTGATGGCGTCCGATCGCATCCAGCGCGATCCTCGGCTCAGAGATGATCCGCTCGCCATTGCGCGCGGCGATCGCGCGATGGACTTCCGCCCGCTCCGACCACTCGGCCCGGCCTTCCTTACGCGCGGCGGCCGCCCCAATCTTTGATTGCGGCTCGAGATCGATCCCCTGCGCCTTGAGCGTGCGATGATCGACGCTCGCTTCGATGCCGAGCTGCTTCAGGCGCCGGTTGACGTCGGCGCTCCAGGCTTCGCGCCACTTGCCAAGCGCGTTGGTCCGGTTCCAGTCGCGAACCTTGGCGCCGAAGCCGGCCTCACCAGCTTCGCGCAGCGTCAGCATCACATGCGCATGGGGCTTGGCCTGGCCATCCTTGCCGATGTCCCAATGCACGTTGAGATCGGCCACCATCCCCTTCGACACGAACTCTCGCTGCACGAAGTCACGGGCCAGTTGGACGGCCTCCCGCTGCGGCATCTCTCGCGGCAGCGCGAACTCAACTTCACGGGCGAGCTGCGCATCCTTCCGCAGCTCGGCGGCCTCGACCTCATTCCACAAGGTTGCGCGGTCGCTCCAGCGCTCGGGCGCGCCTTCCGGCAGCAAGGTCTCGGAGTGAACGACGCCGGCCTTGCTGGTGAAATTGTGCGTGCGCTCGATGCGCTCATCGAACAGTCGCGAGGCCGACCTGTAGGCCGCCGCCGCAACCGCGCTCGAGCCCTTCCCGCGGCTGATCACCTTGGCTGCGAAATGGTAGATCGCCATGCCTCGATCCTGCGAAGCGCAACGTCGACACGACGTATAAGCGCGCACTCCGACCTTCCGGCCGTCGTGACTGACTGCACACCCCGTAAGGTTGCGGGGTCCCCTGCCGCCGGCTCGCACCGCAGACTTCCCGCCTCGTGATGCCCGCCAGGCCAACAGGAGATCCGCGGATGAGGAAGCCACGCGACATCGACGCCGAGCTGCGCGCCCTGGCGCAGAAGGCCAGGGACCTGAAAGCCAAGCGTGTGAACCAGTTTGGCGAGCTGGTGATGGCCACCGTGGGCGAGAGCATCCAGCTCGAGATCCTCGCGGGCCTGTTGCTCAGAGCGCAGGACGCCAAGCCCGCGGAGAAGGACGACTGGCGCGCCAAGGGCGAGGCGTTCTTTCGCAAGCTCCAAGCGCGGCGGCCAACGCCAACTCCTGCAACGCCTGGCGAACTGGGCGAAAGCTGAGCGCCGGATCATCAGCGCCCGCCGGCGGCTCGAAGCCCAAAGGGCGCGCAGCGAAACGAGACCCTGGATGAGCGAGCGACGCGAACGCACCCGCCGGCTGATCGAGCTCGGCGGCCTGCTGCAAAAGTCCGGCTTGGTCGAAGCCACCGGCGACGACCGCGCCATGATCTACGGCGCCCTGCTCGGCTTGGCCGATCTGGCTCAAGGTCCAGATGGCGACCATGAGCGCGAGCTCTGGCGGCGGCGCGGAAAGCGCACCTTTGAAGCCGCAGTGGGCGAGCGAAAACACGCAGGAATCTTTCGCGGTTTTCGCCCGCGCCTCGCGGAGGACGATCGATGAGAGCCCTCGCTGTCGTCTACCTCGTCTTCGACATCGCAGTCGGCGCGTTCTGCGGGGTCGCGATCGTCAGCGTCGGCCTCTTCCTCGCTGGGCTGCTGGACCATCAATTCCCGCAGATCGCACGCGACGCCTTCGGCTACGCAGGCCTCGCGCTGGGCGGCTGGATCGCCTTCCGCAAGGCTCGCGCCAAATCACGGCCCGTCTATATGGACGCCCATGGCTCTGCGACCTTTGGCGACGAAGCCATTGAGCGCCCTGCCCTCACCCGTCCGGACGGGCTGATCGTTGGGCGGGCCAGCGACGGATGGCTGATGCGATATGGCGGTCCTGCGCACGTCGTCACCATCGCCCCGACCAGGTCCGGCAAGGGCGTCGGCGCGATCATTCCGAACCTACTGACCTGCGACCGCTCGATTATCTGCGTGGATCCAAAGGGCGAGAATGCGCGCATCGCCGCGAGGGCGCGGCGCAGCTTCGGGCCGGTGCATGTGCTCGACCCGTTCGAGGTCTCCGGCCAGCCGCTCGCGCGGTTCAATCCGCTGGCGGGCTTGCGCGAAGACAGCCCGGACATTGCTGATGACGCGGCGCTGATTGCAGATGCGCTCGTCTATGACCCGCCGCACCAGGTCAGCGAGGCGCATTGGAACGAAGAAGCCAAGGCGCTGATCGCCGGCCTCATCATGCATGTGGTTGCGAGTTTCGCCCCGAGCGGCTGCACGCTCTCGCGGGTGCGCGAAATGCTCACCACAGCGCCGGAGATTTTCTCAGGGGAACTGAAGCGCATGCAGGCCAGCCGCGCGGCCGGCGGGCTCATCGCCCGCGCCGCTAATCGCCACCTCGCCAAGAGCGACCGCGAGGCCGCTGGCGTGCTCTCGGCGGCGCAGCGGCACACGCACTTCCTGGACAGCCCACGCATGCGCGAGAGCCTCTCGGCCAGCGACTTCGCCTTCAACGATCTGAAGGCCGGCGGCGCCAGCATCTTCCTGGTCCTGCCGCCCGAGCGGATCTCGACCTATTCGCGCTGGCTGCGCCTGCTGGTCTCGCTCGCGATCCACGACCTGGCGCGCGGCTCAAGCTTTCGTCCGCCTGGGCGCCCGGTGCTGTTCCTGCTCGATGAGTTCGCGGCGCTCGGCAGGCTTGAGCCTGTCGAGCGCGCCTTCGCGCTGATGGCCGGCTATGGCGTGCAGCTCTGGGCGATCTGCCAGGACATCCACCAGCTACGCGGCATCTATGGTCAGCAGGCCGGGACCTTCCTCTCCAACGCCGGCGCGATCCAGGTATTCAACGTCGCCGACATTGATACCGCCAGTTGGGTCTCGCGCACCTTGGGCACGATGACCGACCACTACACCAGCGTCGGGACCAGCAGCTCGCAGGCGTTCAACCAGCCGTTTGCCACGCATGGCGAGAGCAACACCGAGCACTATGTCGCCAGGCCGCTGATGACGCCCGACGAGATCCTGCGGATGCGGTCAGACCGCCTGCTGCTGCTCCGCCCTGGAAAGGCGGTGCTGGCGCCCTGGAAGGTCAGGCACTTCGCCGATCCTGAGTTCAAGGGGCTGTTCGATGCCTAGCGTTCCGAAACACCACAACCTTGACGGCTTGCCAGCCGCCCACGCTCAAGCCACTTAAAGGTCCTGATGCGCACCGACCTCGACCATCTGCCGACCAACAAGAAGAGCGAGCTCGAACGCATCGTGCGCATCCTCTTTGAGGAGTTCGATGCGGCCAAGGCCCATCGCAGCCACGCGCATCGCCGCAATGGCCAGATTCTCAAGGTGATCCTGTTTGGATCCTACGCCCGCGGCGATTGGGTCGCCGATCCGGTCGGCGGCTACTATTCGGACTACGACCTGCTGGTCGTGGTCGACCACGAGGATCTGACCGACGTCGTCGAATACTGGGCCAAGGCCGACGAGCGGCTGCTCCAGGAGGTGACGATCACCAAGCACATCTCAGCGCCGGTGAACTTCATCGTCCACAGCTTGGCCGACGTGAACCAGAAGCTGCGGCTTGGCCGCTACTTCTTCGTCGACATCCTCAAGGACGGCGCCGCGCTTTACGAGGCACCAGGGCATGAGTTCGAGAGACCGGAGCCGCTGAGCGCCGAGGCCGCGCTCGCCGAGGCAGAGGACCTCTTCCAGGAATGGTTTTTGAGCGCCGCCGGTTTTGCCGATACTGGGCGCTACGCGGCGTCACAGGGCCGAGCCAAAGAGGCGGCCTTTCAGCTCCACCAGGCTACTGAGCGGTTCTACGTCTGTGTGCTGCTGGTGCTGACCCTCTACAGTCCGAAGTCGCACAGGCTGAACTTCCTCCGGTCCCAGGCCGAGCGCCTCGAACCGTCTCTGGCGGCGGCCTGGCCGCGATCAACGCGCTTCGAGCAGCGTTGCTTCGAACTGCTGCGCCGCGCCTATGTCGAGGCGCGGTACTCGCCCAACTACACGATCAGCGATGAGGAGCTGACCTGGCTGAGCGAGCGGGTCGGCGTGCTGCAAAGCCTTGTGCAGCAGGTCTGTGAAGCGAAGCTGAACTCGAGAGACGCTGCGGCGAAATAGGCCGCAATGGGCTGATTGTGTTGAAGAAGTCGGTTCTCGGTCGGGACAGCTAGCAGGCGCGATGGGCCGCTCGGCCCCTTCATGCCGTTGCGAGGCTCGGCGGCGGGATCAGCTTGGCGAGTTTGCGCAGGTTTTGGGCCGTGGCGGCGAGGTGGAACTCGTCTCGGGCGCCTTGGGGACCACGCAGCCGCAGGCGGTCGAGCTTCAGAATCCGTTTGAGGTGCGCAAACAGCATCTCGACCTTCTTCCGTTCTCGCCTTGAGGTGATGTAGGCGTCGGTCTTGGCGATCTCGCGGGCAAGGTCCCTGGCGCCTTCGTAGATCGAGCGGGTCACCTTCCGCGCCGGTGTGTTGGGCGAGCAGCGGCTCTTCAAATCGCAGGCGTCACAGTCTGCCTTGGTGGCCCGATAGCGATAGGTGTCGTCGGGTGGCGCATTGGGCCGCGGCGTGCGGAAGGCGCGGCGGTTGCGCTTCAGCGTCTTGCCGGTCGGGCAGCGATAGGTGTCGGCGGCTGGATCGTAGGTGAAGTCGCTGCGGGCGAAGGTCCCGTCGTCGCGGCCGGACTTGTCAATGACCGGGATGTGCGGCGCGATCCGCTGCTTGTTGACCAGCCAGTCGAGCATCTCGGCCGAGCCATAGGCGGTGTCCGCCGCCAGCCGGGCAGGCTGCAGATCATGTCGCTCGCGCACCCGCTCGATCATCGTCCTGACCGCGCCGACCTCGGCCTGGCGCACCGCCGTGGTGGCTTCCACGTCAACGATCACCGCATGGTCGAGATCGATCAGATAGTTGGTGGCGTAGGCGAAATAGGCCGGCCCCTTGTCGGCGCCAGTCCAGCGTGAGGCCGGATCGGCCGGCGAGATGAACTTCGGCACGACTGGCGTCGCACCCCCAAAGGCGGCGTGGTCGAGCACCGCCAGGTACTCGTTGATGGCCCGGCTGGCCGCCTCAGGCGGAAGCCCTTCGGCGCCTGGGACGCCGCGCTGACGGTTGGCCTCGGCCTTGATCAGGCTAGCGTCGGCGGCGAAGCCCTCGCCGCCCACCAGACCTTCAGACATACAGCGCTCAACGACCGTCTCGAACAGATGTCGCAGCAGATCACAGTCGCGAAAGCGGCCATGGCGGTTCTTGGAGAAGGTCGAGTGATCGGGCACGTCGCCGTCGAGGCCGAGCCGGCAGAACCAGCGATAGGCGAGGTTGAGATGTACCTCCTCGCACAGCCGGCGCTCCGACCGGATGCCAAAGCAATAGCCGACGATCAGCATCCGGATCAGCAGCTCCGGATCGATCGAGGGCCGGCCAATCGGGCTGTAGAATGGCGCCACGTGGGCGCGCACGCCCTCCAAGTCGACGAACCTGTCGATGGCCCGCAGCATGTGGTCGGCTGGCACGTGGCGCTCGAGCGAGAACTCGTAGAACAGCGCCGCCTGGTCGACTCGGCGATCACCCATCATGGCCGTCCCTCCCGTCGTCAGGAGAGTGAATCAGGCCCGAGTCACCGCTTCAACCGGCCTTTTTCAACACAATCGGCTCATAGCGGACCTTCATGAGGTCCGCTCTTCTGAACTGCGCTAGAACCACTAGAAGGCTCGATGTCGGCACACGTCCCTCCGCGAAGGGGCCTACGTTCCGCGACATCGCGGGCAAGACGCGTCTTTCGATAGGGCGTCGTCGCCGGTAGCGAGATTTCGAAGCGCTACTGTAGACATCCCGGGGCGCTGGCGCTTCGAGCTGGCAGGCGCGAGCTGGTGCACGAGGCGCGTCGCGAGCAAGATCGCGGCGGTCATCGAGACGAATGAGACGGAGAATTCTTTGTCTCGTCTCGTTGCGAAGGCCTGGAACTGGGCCTCGCCAACGGAGCCGCATTTCTCGGCGCCTTGAACGTAGGCGACGACGCGGTCGAGTTCCTCGACTTGGCCGTCTAGATATGTGCGGAGCTCATCTTCCGACATGGTGCGGACGCGCTGCTCCACCTCGCGCAGCCGCGCTCCATCGTCTTCGGGGGGGTTGTGGCAGCCGAGGCAAGGCGCGCCTTCCTCGCCATCGTATACATTGGACTTGGCGCTAAGCCCGACTGTGCTACCGCCGATCACCAAGTCTGGGGCTAGGCCCTGGATGTCTTGCCGGGAGGTATTCTTGTCGACCGCCGAGATGACGATCGGGAAGCAGTCAGCAGCTTCCAGCGCCGCGACGTCGTCCCGCAGGCCGACAGAGTTGCCGCGCATGACGTACTGCGCCAGCGTCCCCTGGAACTCCAGACCATCTAGGTTGGCGGCCTCCCTGCAGCGTGTAATCGCTTCGGTCTTCGGATGGTCGACGTCCCCCACCCCTGCGAGAACGCAACGGTTGAGGTTTGTGCCGTCGTGGACGTCGTCGTCGAGCGTGACGAGGTAAGTGGCGCGCAGTTCGGCGGCGGCCAGGATCGCGTGCAGGCTTTGGCCTACGGCGCCGGCCCCGACGATGTAGATGGGCGGGAGTATCATATCGCGTAGAGGTGGGCCGTCTCCGAGCGTAGGCCAAGCACCTTCAAAGCCCGTCCAGAGTGAGTAGCCGAAGTTGCTGGCGAATGTGCCGCGCTTCAGGCGCCGCGCGCGCTTAAACACCTCGCCAGCGGCCAGGCAGGCGCCAAGATAAGGGCCGAGCGGATTGCACTGCTCGAGGTCCGGCGGCGGGAAGGCCGAGAGTTGGGATTCGGTACCGATCCAGGCGCGCCAGCCGGCCCCAAACACACAAAGGTCGATAGGATCGACGAAGGCCTTGGGCCTGGGGCCGACGCAGATAGTGAAATCGCAGGCGGGGCCCTCGCCGACCGAAATCGGAACTTCTCCGGCGGTCGCCCAACTCCCCAACTCCGCTAGGGTGTCGGCTGGCGATAACGCGCCGCCCGGCCATCCCATTGGGACCTTCCAGGGGCCTGACGGCAGGTCAAATTGCACTCGAGAGACTGTTTTGACTAGGCGGCCGAGCAGGTTGGCGAGGCAGGCGACCAGGTGTTGCGCCGACGGGTAGGCGAAGATCTCGCCCGCCACAACGCGCACGCTCAGCGTCCTAGTGACATCCTCAAAGCCGTCCAGGGACCGCAGGTGGCGGTCGCCAATGTCAAGCTCAGCGGTCATCGGAAATCGATCCTTTCGACACCAGCCCGCGGGCCAATCACCAAACGAGTCAGCGCTTGAGCCGGGGTCAGTAGATGCCAGTAGTCGTCCTGCCATTCGTGAACGCCGATCCCCTGTGCCCAGGGAGACCTCAGGTGGCCGTAGCGCGGGAAGACCAGAGAGAGCGCGCGTCGGGTGCTTGCCATCTCGTCGTCGTAGGGCGAGTGCTCGACGAAATCTCCGGGGTGGCTGTGAACTTGGGCCAGAGGGCGAAGGTCGTCGGGAAGCGAAGCGCCCATCTCCCGCATCGCCTCGGCGGTGACACGGTAGTTGAAGGGATTCATCTGCTGGCGCGGTGCCCGCACTGAGGTAACGACGCTGCGCTGGGCACCGCGCGGCCCGTACCAGAAGAGCCCAGACTCACGAGCACCGGCGCGCTGCAGCAGCTTCAGAGTCGCCTCCACCGCGTCCAGTGGCACTTCGAGGACAGCGCCAGTCGGCCGGTAGACCGTCCGAGGCGGCGTGCGCCAGCCTTCATCATTGACCATGTGGGGAGAACCTTCCTTGGTAGTGGGAGGCCATGGCGCGGCCGATGGCGCCCAAGGTCGTCAGGAACGTATCGCCCTCACGCCAGATCTTGGCGTCTTCGCCGCCATGAAGGGTCGTGTAGTATTCGAGCGTCGCCGAGCAGCAGATCAGCTGTTGTGGCGCGGGATGGGCCGGGCAAGTGTACGCCGCGTGCACGTGCGCCTCCGGCGACTCCAGGCGCGGCAGGTGATGTTGGTCAATCACCCCGCGATAGTCGAGTGTCTCTGGGTCAACGAATTGGGCGCTCGGCGGCCAGTGGTGATTGGTGACGAAGTCGAGGCGGAGCAGATAGTCGTCGCCGCGCCCATCCCGCGTCGCGCGGAACGGCACGAGCAGGCGTCTCGGGCCAACCCTACGCCAGGCTAAGTTCTCCAGCGTCTCGCCTCGTAGCGCCAGGGCCTGCGCTAGGTGGCAGTCGAGGACCTCGCGGCCGGCCGCGAGGTCCAGGGTCGGCGATTCGGTGTAGGACGCCACGCTAGGCTCCGCCGGTGCCGGCGGCGATTTCGAAGTCCTTGTCGCAGAGTTTCGCCTGCTGAGCCTGCGCGAGCGTCAGGCTCAGGTGGTCCATTAGGCTGACGGGGTTGCCCTTCTTCGCGGGTGCCTGAAGCACATCGCGGTCAGTCTTCGTCACTTCCATCTCAACGTAGGCCTGGTCCCAAATCGATTGCAGCGTGCGGTCGATCGCAACCTTGAAGTTCGCCTTCTCGCGATCCCCAAGGTGCAGGAAATGGACCGTCATCTCCTTCGGGCCGTGGCTGGGGCCGGCAGCGCGAGAGTGGTCGGGAGGGTCGTTGTCGCCGTTCTGCATCTTGTCTCTCCTAAGCGATCCCAAAATGGGAGCGCTGATGGTGTCTCACATGTTTCGGGAGGGGGTGCAATAGAGTGCTCCCATTTTGGGATCTATTATGTTTGAATCGCCTGAAGGGGTTATCCGAGGACGATGAAGCTCATGGGAGCATCCGTGCTGATCGAAGCCGCGGCCGACGCCTCGTCCGCCGTGCGCGGTGCCTGCGCGGCACTTTGGGCCGAATTGGAAGCCGCCGATTGGCGGTGTCGGGAAGATGTCGCCGAATGCTTCCCCCGCGCGTCCTGGGAAGAGGACAAACTGATCGTCGCACTGGACGAACGGGTGAGCACTGTGATCGCCTTCAACTATAGATTGGGAATCGCCTTGATAGAATTCGCCGGAAGCCGCGACGTGCGGTCAGGGACCGCTCCGTCCCGGCCGCGCAAGGTGTTGCGATGAAGATTGCGCCAATACGGTCGTCTAGGACCTACGACGACACCCTGCGGCGCGCCTCGAGCCTGATGTCGAAGACCGACGCTAAGTCGCTCGACGAGCTGGAGGTATTGCAGGCGCTTATCGAGCGTTGGGAGCGGAGCCAGTATGAGCTTCCGCCGGTCGCGGCGATCGACGCCATTCGTTTCCGCATGACTCAGCTGGGCCTGCAGCCCCGCGACCTTGAGCCCTACATTGGATCGCGGGCGCGCGTCTCGGAGGTGATGTCCGGCGCTAGGTCGCTTTCGATCGAAATGATCCGCGCTCTAAACCGACACTTGGGTATTCCAGCTGCGTCGCTGATCGCGCCGTCGGCCCCGCTGCCGCTAACAAAGCGGCAGCAGCCATCGCAGGCGGCAGTTCAGAAGGTCAAGACGTTTGGGGTGATGAAGGCGCGCGAGACGATCGATCAGTTCGTTGACCGGATCATGCCGCAGGCCTGGCAGGCAGCCTTGCTGCGCAAGACCCGTACGGAGCGGACGAACGCGAAGACTGATCTTGCGGCCCTGGACGCGTGGTGCGCCGCGGTCATCACCAAAGCAAATGCGATCAAGCTTCCGCCCGGGATGCCGGGGGAGGTTGACGCAGCTTGGGGCAGCGAACTCGCTCGCCTCAGTGTTCATCCCGATGGCCCCGCGCGGGTGCCGCGCCTGCTGAAGTCGTTCGGGATCGCCTTCGTAGTGCTAGAGCACCTCCCTGGGACCTATCTTGATGGCGCCGCCCTTCGCCGGACAGATGGTGCGCCGGTGATCGCCGTGACGTTACGCTATGACCGGCTCGACAATTTCTGGTTCACGTTGCTGCACGAGTTCTGCCACGTCGCCCGTCATCTGAATGCTAGCCGTCCTGTGATTTTGGATGACCTTGAGTTGAAGACCTCGGACGATATTGAGGAAGAGGCGGACGAGTTTGCGCAGGACGTTCTGATCCCGCCGAAAATCTGGAGACAGCATCGTTCGCCTGATCTTGACGCGGAGGGCATTATGACCATCGCCGCTGCGGCTGCCGTGCATCCGGCCGTGGTGGCTGGCCGCTGGCAGCGCGAAAACAAGGACTACCGTCGATTCTCGAAAATGCTTGGGCGAGGTGAGCCGACGGCTCAACTTGCGGACTGAAGTTGCGACCCGCATGCGCCCACCAACGCCCGCCCAGAACCTAAAAGAGCGGCTTGCGCGATACACAAGTCAGCCGCGCGGTCTCGGCGCTCTGAATGTCGATCAGATGGGGCAAATATTCCGTCAGGTTCGGAAGCTGATTGAAAGGGAAGGGCTCGCCGATATTTATCAAACCGCCAAGTTCTTCGGCGACTGGTTGCAGCATAGCGAACTCAATAGCGCTGTTGCCCTCGCTCTTATTGAGCGCCTCAATCGTGACATAGGCGAACATGGTGCGATTGACTTGGTGGTCCCTGCCGCGTTGGGCCTAAGTGAGCTGCGGACCGACCTACTGAGAATTTTTAGCCAGTACGAAGTTTCTGACGAGTTGCTCCAAACTGGCTCCCTATGGATGCGATTTGGAAGTCTGTTGCTGGAAGAAATTTCTGGCACTCCTGTCTCGTTTCCAAGAGATCCGGGAAACAAGGGCAAGGTTATCGCGGCACGGCAGCGGATTTGGGAAGCATCTATTGCTGCATACGGCGATCCCGGAATGGGAGATCCGCTGTGGTTTGACCGTTTGCTTATCGAGTCTGGCGACGCGGACGAAAACTTTGCTTGGCGACTGGAGTTTGGCTTTGCGGATGGTTCGAGGTGGGGCGTGCGTGGTCCCGTGTACTTTACAGATACTACGCCATTCCGCGTCAACGACATCAATCTGAATCCTGCGCCGACGTCAGCGATGCGCATGTTCGCGGCGCAACGAGTAATAGAAGCTAGACCAGCGGACCGTCTGTTTCTGATCGAGAATCCGAACGTACCGCCCGCCGACTAAGAAGCGTTTGCGGACCTTCTCCCGATAGCCTCCAGGCTATTGGGCTCCGACCACACATTTATCCGCTCTATGTTTGCTCCTACAATTTAGAAAGTCCGCCACCTGCCCGGATGATGCCCAGCATTTGATCTACTGGATCAGGTCCATCCAGATTGGCCGGATGCGAGGTGGGGAAGTCCGGTGCCGGAGCGACGCCGTTCATCGGCACATGCGCAAAACTGGTGTTCAGGATGGGCTCAAACTCCGCGCGCCCATTTTCAGTCTCTCGAAGCAGGCCTATCTTGGCCGTAAGGCCGGCAATGAGATCGCAGAGCTGTATGGAGTAGCTGGCCTTGGAGTCCGTCGGCTCAGTGGCATCGACGGGCAGCGGAAACCTGATCGGTGGGCCATTGGCCACCGGGTGAAGCTGCTCGGGAACGTCCTGAGAAGTCATGGCGTCCCAAAGGCCACGCTGCGCAAAGAACGCGTTTGACTGGTCGTGCCGCAAGCGCAGCCGGTTTGGTATCTGGCCTGACCAATAGCCCACGCAACTCAGCATCGAAGTAAGATAGATTTCTAAGGTGTCGCGAAAAGTCTCGATGTCGCAGAAGCGATGGAACAGGATCGCCCCGGTATGCGCCGCCCTAAAGAACCATCGCAACTCCGCGTCTGCGCTGTTGGCCATGAGGTTCAGCCTGAACCGCAAACGGTCGAGGCTCTGTTCGGACGGGGCGTTGGCGAACTCGAAATACGCGCCGACCACGGCGTCGTACAGTCCGGGCGAAGCCATATGGGCAAGCCCAAAATGAATATAGTTCGCCAACTTGTAGCCGTATCCGTCCTTGTAGAAATCCACCCCTTGAGAATGGGCGATCGGCTCCATGAGGTAGTCGATTAGCTTCACAAGGACGGAGAATTTCTTGTCGATCCGCCAAATGTAAACGCCGCCTTTGACCGAACCTACGGCCTCGCAAAATGCAGGAAGCTGTTGGCGGTAGACAGGGCGCCCCCAGATTTTCTGAAACTTGAATTCATCAGCCTGATATCGCGGAAATGAGCGCCGAAGAATCTCTTCGGCTTCCGCGTCCGGAATGATCGTCGAGGCGATTACGAAGTTCGGCTGGGCCGGATCGAGGAGTGCGCGGCCGGTAAAGCCGGACTCATCGAAGAAAATGTCCTTCGTTGGAGGCGGGCTACTCGTCTTCATCAACGTCCCGCCGCTCCTTGTCTCCGCACGAAATACCCCGGATGAAGATGCTTGCCCATCGGGTAGATAGAGACATAGCGTTGTGGACAGCAGCCCAGGGCGACGCACCTACGTCACGCCAAGCCTGGGCGGAGCGGGCCCGCGGCGCGTAAGGCAAGGGCCCCTGTGTTCGACTATGACGCTTGCATTGTAGTCGCTGCATCGATGGTGGCTGCTGACGCCGTTCGCGCCAGCTGCGCTCTTCCAAATTCACGTCGAGCTTTTTCGCCGCTGCTTGGATGCGCTTCCACGCCTCGTCCCGTTCGGCGTCGGTCGCGTGGGGCTCGACCTGAGTGATCGGCGCTCGGCATCGGTTCTCCGGCCAGGCATCCAACTCGGCTAGGTCCGACATTACGCGATAGGCCGAAGCGCATCAGTTGTCGCAGGTCCGCCTAAAGCTTCACTTTACCGGCGCAACATCTTGCTGGACCGTAAGGTGGATTGGGCGATGACGTGGGATGGGATCGGTATGATTGAATCACTGCTGACGGTGCTGGATCTCAACCCTTCTGTGGCGCTGTTTCCGCTGCAGATCGCGGACGGTCGCACGCCCCAGGTCGTGGCCGACAGCCTCTATGCGCGTATCGAGACCCTGGTCAGCGTCGATCCTGCGACGGGAAATCTTCGCAAAGGCGTCGAAACGGTGGAGAGCCTGGCGCCCCAGGCTGTGGGCGATTGGATCTATACCGGGGCCGTTTACCAGCTAGACACCGCACCATCCTGGCTAGAACGGTCAGCACCGCCGCTCCCCTTCGATGGAGACGGTGATGACGCCGATGTGGTCGATGACCCGAAGGCGGCGTTTCGTCAGAGGATCTGGCACCTGGCGCTGATTGGGGCGGCCGCCGGTCCGGCCCAGCGGCCGGGGCGGCTCATTGTACATGCGACCCAGGACGCGGTGGCGGCGCGGCTGCGGGAGTTTGTGACGGCCGGGCGGTTTGGATCGACCCTGTCCGGTGATCCTTGCGGTGTTCCGTTCGATGACAGGGCGCTTCAGGCGGTCTGCCTAGAGGGGGAGGCTCGGCAGGCCGCCCTTTGGGGGCTACATCGGGCGGTCAAGACCAAGCCGAACCGCAAGAGCTTGATGGGTCTCGATCTGAAGGAGGCCATGGACCCGTTTTCCGACCAGACCTTCCGGCTGACCTCCGCGGTGTCGATCGCCGAGAACCAGACCCCGAAGTTCCTAGGTCTGTCGCTGAAACAGCAGCGGGTCTGGTCGCACAAGGGTAAGCGGATCGGGGAGCTCTCTACGACCTTGAACGCGTTGTTTGCCCGGCTGGAAGGCGTGAACCTGGCGAACGTCGCAGCCGCGGGCCTGGGTCAGAAGGGGTTTCGCGACCTCGCCAAGACGTCGGAGCCCGACGAGATCCAGAAGGCGGAGACGGCATTCGAGGTCGCCTTCCGCCCACTCAGCGACCTCGATCCTTTGTCGGAGGATGGCGCCGGCGTCCAGGCCGGCGACGCGTCGCTGAAGGCGGACAAGGAGTTGGCGTGGTTCGCCGACGGTGAGGTCAAGCTCGGAGCGGCGATCGCCGGAACGCCCAGCTTCACCGTGGAGGTATCGCGCCGGGGCGTCCTGCTGATGATCCTGACCGTCACGCCGGTGGTGGAAGCCGACGGGGTGGCGCTGTCGGTGAGCAGCGAATTCCAGGTTTCGCCGACCAATCCAGACCTCGAGCTGTTCGAATCCCTGATCGAGGGGGACGGCCTCAGCCGGCGTTTGGCGGTCTGGTACAAGACGGGTCACATCCTGGCGGACCGCCAGGTGAGCGTTCTTGAGTACCGCGATGTCCGCTTCGACGCGTGGGCGTGGCGCACCTTCACAGTGAACGCCGGTGAAGTGGAGCTGAAGAAGGAGAAGCCGACCAAGAAGTCGGCGAAGGGGGATAAAGATGTCGCCGACCTAGAGGCGATTGGGCAGCAGCGATCGCTCCTGGACTGGTGCCTTGAACGTTTGCCCGCCGAAATCCCAGCGCTGACGGGGCCTCTCTGGGCGCTCTGCGATGACGGGGCCGGTGAGATCGCCGACTTCATTTTCTACGCACCAGATGACCGGCGCTTGTGGCTGGTCCATGCCAAGGGGGCCGGGTCAGATTCCGAAAATCGGGAGATCTCGGTGGCCGCCTATGAAGTGGTGGTCAGCCAGGCGCGCAAGAACCTGCGCTACTTCGACGGACAGCTGTTGGCGGAGGAACTTGAAGACCGAAAGGCGGGAGAGCCCCGGCTTTGGCGTGATGGCGTTCGGGTGATCGGCGACGCCCATGCCACGGCCATGACGGAGATTTGTGCGGCCCTGCGTGCGACCCACTTCTTCGATGACCGACGCCTTGTCGTCCTGCAGCCGCATGTAACGGAGGCTCATTGGCGCGAAGCGCGCAGGCTTTTGGCCAATGGCCAGGAGGGGCATCAGGAGGTCATGTCCTACCGGCTGCTGTCTGCGCTGCTGGCCGATCTGCAGATGACGGCGCAGAAGGTTGACGCCGGATTCCTAGTTATTGGGCCAGAGGCATCGCCGGTGGTGACGGCTTGAGCGCCTGCGTTGCGGCCGTCCTTGCAGCCTCGACGTCAAGTCTCGCCGACGCGTAGTTCCGGCGCTGCAAGTAGGGGCCGAGCTCCCCGTCGAACTTCTCGAAACGGGGGCTGCGGAGACTGCGAACCAGGTCGTCGGCTGGCGGCAGTCCGTCCCAGGTAGCGATCTTGGCGAGGGCCGCCTTCACGGCCCCGACCGTCTGGCCGATCGCCACGATGCCGACGTGGGCGGGGCCGGCGTTCACGCCGAGATGGCGAAGGGCCGCGATCAGGGTGCCCTGAGCGCGAGGCCCAGTCCACGGCAATACCAGGACGTCGTCTTCCCACGCTAGGCAGGGCTCCGTGTCGAGGTCCAGGGCCTCGTAGGCGGTGCGCGCCTCCTGCCAGAGTGAGGTCGCCGTGCCGTCCAATTGGATCGCGGGGAGAGCCCGGGCTCCACTGAGCAGGCCGCGCATGGTCTGGACGACCAGCCCGCTCGGCGAGATCGGCGTCCCTGCGAACCGGGGTGGCCGGCCGCCGCCGGAAGGCTGCAGCAGCACGGTCGGCGGTCGATCGATAATGGCCTGCACAGCCCAGCGGCGACCGGCGAAGAACACCGGGTCACCGGCCTTAAGATTGTGGCCGCCGGGGATCTGGCCGAGGATTTCGCCGCCCGCGCGCACTGTGAACTGCCAGCCTCCGTCAAAGGCCGCGCCGAAGCTCGGGCTGTTGGTGATCGACTCGCCGTCTGGGGTTAGCCCCCATGACGGCAGGTCATCGGTTGGCGGCCGCAACAACGGCCGCACTCCCGGCAGATCGGGATCGGCCTCCCGGCCGAGCCGCTCAATCAAGGCACCATAGAGCTCGGTTTCGGGATCAACGAAGGGACCGTTGGTGAGTAAGATCTGGTCGAGATCGTCGCGGGTCACGCCTTCCGAGGCCATCGACAGGGTCTGCTGGACGAAGGTCGACAGATTCAGCGCCCCCGGGGTCGGGGCTTCGAAGCGCCGGTCGTGGACCAAGACCAGTTGCGCCAGACCCTGGACCAGGGAGACGTGGAGTCGGGCCAAAGGGTGGGCGTCATCGCCGCCGAGTTCCTCGCGCACGAGCAAGGTCAAACGCGAGAGCTTTCCAGCCCGTCGGCCCGATCGGCCGAGGCGCTGCCGTAACGATGCAACGCTTGGCCCCGGATCGACCTGGACGACGTGCTCGATGTCGCCGACGTCGAGGCCGAGCTCGAGGGTGGGGCTGCTGACTACCAGGGTGACGCGGTCCGGGTCACGTAAAGCCGCCTCAGCCGCCTTGCGCTGGTCGCGGTCGAGCGATCCGTGATGGGGAAGCACCAGATGGGACAGATCAGGAGAGTCCACGCCGTCGATGCCGGACCGAGGTGTGCGCAATTCGGTGGCGCACCACTCCACCATCGCGCGCGAATTACAGAACACCAGCGCTTTGCGCACTCCGCCATCCTCGACCATTGGCTCGGCGATCGAGGTCCGCAAATTCTCCAGAAGCTGGGTCTTGGCGTTGCGGGGCGCTTCAGCGGTCGCCGCTTCGTCGATGAAGGCCCGCACCTCGAAGGTGATCTGGGTGATCGGCGTATCGTCGCTTACCACCGCGACCCGGCCTTTTGTGGGCGGCCGGAGGTAGTTCTTCGCGGCGTCCTCGACATCGTCGGACAAGGTGGCCGACAGGCCTATGCGCGCGACTCGGCGGCCCAAGGCGGCATCCAGGCGGGCAAGTTGGGCGATGATCTGAACCCCGCGGGGTGTGCCGAAGAAGGCGTGCAATTCGTCGATCACCACGGCCTTCAGGCCCGCGAACATGGCCTTGGCATGGCCGCGCCGGAGCAGGCCCTCAAGGGATTCCGGGGTGATGATCAGCAGGCCCTCAGGCCGGCGCTCCGCAGCGGCGCGGCCAGCCCGCGCCTCTCCGTGCCAAGCAGTGACCGGCCGATCTTTGGCTTTGAAGAGCGGCGTCAGCCGTGCGGTCTGCTGATCGATCAGCGCCTTTAGCGGGCAGATGTAGAGGACCTCAAAGCCGTTGCCATCCCACTCGCCGAGCTGGGCAAGAAGAGGCAGGAATACGGCCTCAGTCTTGCCGGTGGCGGTGGGGGCGCAGACGATAAGGTCATGGTGGGCCAGCGCGTTGCCGTCGAACCAGTCCCAAGTCTTGGCCTGGACCGGCCGCAGTCCCATCCAGCCCTGGCTATTGGCCCAAGTGCGAAGATCCGGCGGCAGGCGATCCAAGCTTAGGTCGTCAATGTCTGCATCGGCCATGTCGTCCCCCAACGTGCCCTCGTTTAGCCCGAGCTCGGAACGCTGTCATGCGCTTGCGCGACCGATGGTTGTGAGGTCGCCTGCTCGTCAGGACTGCTGAATGTCCGCTGTGCGGCGCGATCCCAACTTCTGCTCCTGGCGCCAGGCGGTCATCCGCAACTATGGGCGTCGGCGAGAAGCTGGTCGCCTCAGAGCTCGCAGACGATGCGTGCAATGGCAGGGTCGCCGCGGCGGTAGCCGCGACGCGGCGCGATCGAGGCCTCGCCCGAGACTTCCGCCTCCTGGACATCGGCCAGATCGAGGAGCTTCCAGCTTTTCGCCTCGCCCCAGCGGCCACTGCGTATCCAGGCGCGCAGGACGGGCCGCCCCGTCTTGGAGTAGCCGAGGGCATGGACTTCCACACGGCGGGTGAACGTCCCGTAGCATAGTTCTAGTTGCCTTTGAGTGCGCAGCGCCAGAGCGGCCGTGTCGATCAGCATGGCGCATGACTAGCTGACTCGCGTGCGTTGCTACCGTGGGGAAGTCGACGCGCGAACTGCGTCAGGAAGGCGCGGCTATCTTTCTCATTACGCCATTGGCGATGGCTCTGGAAACGATCCGGCTCCGGCGCTCAGCGTCTGGAGATTTGGAGGGGCATCGTGACGGCCCGATTGATGTCACCGACCAGGACAATCTAGAGCTCACCCGCCAGGTTGCTCAGCTCGGGTCCATAACTCCGGCCACCGGGCTGCTGCGGCCTGCGGCGGCTCTGCGGCCATTTCGATGAGGACCCCGACCGTCCGGCGCTAGCTGACATAAACCGCATGGCTGCCGGGCGATGCGATGGTCGTGGCCCGGCGCGGCGAAGTCGCGGGCCGCAGCCTTCAATTGGACATCGGCCCGGGCCACAGGTCGCTGGCCCGTCACGAAGGGGCCGTCGCTAACGTGCGGGAGCGGCGTGGGCGGGGGAGAATCGCCTCCTACGCCCGTTGAGTGCGTCAGCACATCGCGTTCAGGGCGCAGTCGTGCGACCAAGTCGACGCCTTCCACAAGGACACCTTAAGGGCGGGCGGGACCGACAACGGCGCTCCTGGCCTGAGGGCTGGTGGCTATCCGGGCGGCTATTACGCAGCCTTCGTCTTTGACCTGACGGCTACAATGTGGAAGCGGTCTTCCGCCAAGCAGTCGGCTAAGCATGCGCCAGATCGAGATGTCGGCGACGGTGCAACGCCGCGTTGCGTTTTGGACTGCTATGGGGCCGCAGCATACGGCTAACCTTCGATAGGTATCGGAGATCCAGCTAAGAAGGGTGCGAGCCGAACCCCGCCGGCTGTCCTGCGGAACACACCGACGGGGCCCCTCCGCTCCAAGGCGGCGCGTCCACCCGGGAAAAGAATGGACGACGGGCACAGAACAGCCTTCCGGCTCATTGGTTCCCGGCCACTTCAATGGGTTCGCGCACGACTTCCTCAGGTCGCTTATCCTCGCGTAGTCCTTTGAAGCTGGCCTGCCGCAGCTGGCCGCTGGCGGTCCATTCGGCGATCTCGGCGGCGGCCACGAGTTCTGGCCGGGTCCAATGGATGTCCGCGGTCTTGCGCGGCTGCTCGCCGGCGACGAAAGGAGAGACGGAAGTCTCCAGCGCCTTCAGGCGGGCCAGTAGATCTCCGGGGGCAGAGAAGCCGGCCTTGATGCTGCCGGCATAGGTCAATCGGCCCTTATCGTAAACGCCGACGAGCAGCGCCTTGAACGGGCTGAGCGACGCCTGCTTCCAACCGCCAATCACCACCTCTTGCGAGGGCCGACACTTGACCTTGACCCAGGTGTCGCACTTCCCGGCGCTATAGGGCGCGTCGAGGAGCTTGGAGACGACCCCTTCCAATCCGAGCTTGCAGGCCGATGCCAGCAAGGGACGGCCACCGCTCGGGAACCTTTCGACGTCGCGGATCCGCTCGCTGTACGAGAAGCCCAAGACCTCCTCAAGGACGTGCCGCCGGCCCGTGAGCGTATAGGGCCGGAGGTCCTCACCCTTGCCCCACAGAATGTCGAAAACGAAGACGACGAGTCCGGCCGTGCGGCCCGGCACGATCGACGCGTGCAGGCGTGAGAAGTCGGCATGGCCTTGTGGGTCGAGCGCGCAGAGCTCAGCATCGAGGATGCAGTCGGGCAATACGGCAAGGTCGTGGGCCAATTCGGGAAACTTCGCGGTCCAGTCATGGCCGTTGCGCGTGAAGATCGTCACCGCGCCGCCCCGCACGTGCAGCTGCACCCGATAGCCGTCGAACTTGACCTCATGAATCCATCGCACGCCGTCAGGCGGCGCCGCGACCAGGCGAGGGTGTTGGAATGGCAAGAACACACTTGGCATTTTCGCCGGGACGTATTGGCGTTGTGACCGACTTCTCTCCTCGGCCATCGGAACCTCCCGCCTCTCCGGCGAGTCTGAAAGCCGAGGACGGAGGTTGGTTCCATGCTCAATCCGAAGCTCGGTTATGTAGGCAAGTACGTCGGAGCCCGGACCCCCACGGACGCGCAGCACTACTATCTCTGTAAGAGCTGCGGGCAAGCGGTCGACAAGCGCGATCTTGCCGCCGTTTTGCATCATGACGTGGCCCGCCACGAGCCCCTGTCGGCGGAGTGTAGCGTGCGCCTGACGAGGGTTACGGCCATGCTGAAATCGTTAATGGAACGCGAAAAGCACTAGGGCGCTTTCCCCGCGGGGAGGCTAGTCACGGGAGATCGCCATGCGACCCGATGAGCCGAAGACCGTCGACCCGCACGAGCCAATCGACCTTTCGAATGAGGCCAAGGTGCGCGAGATGACGGACAAGCTGCAGTGCAGCGAAGTGGAACTGGCCGAGGCCGTTGACAAAGTCGGCCCTCAGCCGGTCGCGGTTGCCCTTTTCCTGGGCCGATCAACCCAGGCGATGGATATCTGATCCTGTGCCGGCGGTCGCCAAGCCGAAGTTGGCGCTAATTCCCTAGCTGCCGCGGTGCTGCCCGGATGCGTACCGAAGAAGTTGCGACGATCTCGTTCATCCCGCCCCCCGATCAACATGCTGACTAGCATCGCCAAGGTCGCGCCCGCCATCACCAGGGTCGCGAGCCATCCGAACAGGCGCAGCCTTCGGCCCGCCCGAAACTCCTCCATCGGATCGCGGCGGGAGACGACCAGCATCATCACCACCATCATCGGCGTGGCGATCACCCCGTTGATCACCGCGCTCCAATAGAGCGCCCTGATCGGGTCGAGGCCCGAGAAGTCGATGGCTATTCCCAGCAGGGTCGCGGCGCCTATGACCGCGTAGAAGCCGACCGCCTCCCAGGGCTTGTTCTCAAGGCTGCATGTCCAGCCTCGGGTCTCTCCGACGGCGTAGGCGGCTGAGCCGGCCAGGACCGGAATGGCAAGTAGCCCCGTGCCGACAATTCCGAGCGCGAAGAGCAAGAAGGCAAAGGGTCCTGCGGCGGGCTCAAGCGCCTTGGCCGCGTCCGCAGCCGTATTGATCGTCGTGACGCCGTTGGCGTGTAGGGTGGCGGCGGTCGAGATCATGATGGCGAGCGCGATCACATTTGACACCGCCATGCCGACGAAGGTGTCGACCCTGATCCGCTTCAGTTCTGGCCGAGCCTGTTCTGGGGCGTCCGTCAGCGGCTTGGCCGCGGCGTCGTTGCTGACGTCCTCAACCTCCTGCGCCGCCTGCCAAAAGAAGAGGTAGGGGCTGATGGTGGTGCCGAAGATCGCGACGATGGTCGTGACGGCGTCCTTGGAGGCGAAGACAGCGGGGTCCGGGACAATGAGTCCCCTGGCCACAGCGTCCCAGTCAAGCTTCACGATTAGGAGCACCGCGACATAAGCGAACAGGACCAGAGTGAGCCATTTGAGGAAGCGAACGTAGCGCCTGTAGGGCACGAACATCTGCAGGAGCAGCGAAAAGAGCGCAAAGCCGATGGTGAAGAGGTGGCCGCCCCAACCTGCCAGCAGTTCGGCCGCCGCGCCCATGGCGGCGAGGTCGGCGCCGATGTTGATGGTGTTGGCGATGAACAGCAGTGCGACCAGGGCGGTGACCGCGGGACGCGGGATCACCTCCCCCATATTGCGCGCCAGGCCGCAGCCCGTGACCCGTCCGATCCGGCCGCTAACCAGTTGGATCGCCGTCATCAGCGGATAGGTCAGCACCATGGTCCAGAGCAGGCCATAGCCGAACTGGGCGCCGGTCTGGGAGTAGGTGGCGATACCGCTAGGGTCATCGTCCGCGGCCCCGGTGACCAGGCCCGGGCCGAGCTGGCTGAAGAGCGCAACCGAACGAATTCGGCGGCCCAACGAGGGCCGAACTGACGGTCGGACCGCGAGGCCTGTGTCGCGCGGCATGGCCCGCGCCCCTATCGCACGGCGATGTGCCGCAAGGCGGCCTGACCCAACGGCGCTGCCGTTCGAGAGAGTGGGGTGTTCGCGAACATGGCTCTCCTCCAGAAAGCGGCAACAGACTGAACTCGTTTCAGTTCCGCTTCTGCAAGTCGCTCAGCTGGCCAAGGCCCAAAGCGTCTCTGCAGCTGGATCTTTCAGGTCCTCTATCTGGTCGAGTTGAGCTGCAAGCTGGGTGAAGCGGGGGGCCACCAGAGCGAGCTGGCTCCGCGTACGTGAAAAGATCTCCTCAAGCCGGACGGGTCGCCGTTTGGGGCCCCCACGGAGTGTGGCCCCCCGCTGCACAACGGGGGGCCACAGCGCCAGCTAGAAACGCCGGCGCTCTCGCCCTCAGCAGCGGATCAAGGAAGGACAGGATGAACCGCGCTGCTGGCCCACCGAACGAAACTCAGAACTGAAGGATCGTTTCGGGGGTTCCAACGCGCCGCGGTAATTACGTCATATTAAACAGCGAGATGCCCGACCATAGTCCCGGAATGCTCCCTCTGCTTGTCATCTCGGAGCCCATTGAAGCTAGCCTGAGGCAGGTCGCCGGCGCGCCTCACGGCGCGCTCCCCGCCCGGCTGCAGCTGATGCAGGAAGTCTGCAGCGCGTTGCGCGTGAGCCGCCGCGCTGAAGATGAAGCGCTTGTCGCCTTTCAGCACCTCGAGCCACGAAGCCAGATAGGCCGCATGATCTTCGCGGGGCGTCAGCTCCAGGCCTAGGTCCGCGCAGAGAAACGCCGCTCCGAGCTCGGCTACCAGCTCTTCGCGCGCATAGCCCTCGTCACCCCAGCGTTTACGGCCGAAGTCGCGGTCCAGGCGGGTCGGATGACGCGTCCAGTGCGTGCACTCGTGAGCCAGCGTCGCGTAATAACCTTCGGGGTCTGCAAAGCACTCGAACGGCGGAACCTGCACGTAGTCGGAATGGATCGCGTAGTAGGCCTGATGGCCTCCGTTTCGGATGTTGGCGCGCAGATTGCCGAAGAACATCTCTGCTCTGTCGATGCGCTGGCGCGGCTCCAGTTGCGACGCGGATTGGATCAGGAACTGCGTCGGCAGACCGTCGATCTGATCGACGTTGAAGACGGTGTAGGCCTTCAGGAACGGAATCTGGCGCTCGACGTCTTCGCCGCCCTCGCCAGTCTCGTTGCGCGCGATGCTGCTCGCGTAGACCACGGTCGTGCCGTGCTCGCCCTTGCGCACGCAGCCGCCAAGTTCCAGCGCCTGGCGGAAGGTCATCCAGACGGGCGCGGCGTATCGGCTGGCGCAGGCCTGCGCCCAAAGCAGCAGGACGTTGACGCCGTTGTAGGGCTGAAGGTTGTGCCGCAGCGGCCGGCAGATCGATCCGGCCAGGTGCTCGGTTGACCAAGGCCTGGTCCAAGGGCGGACCCCAGCTTCGAGGTCGGCGATGATGGCGTGGGTGACGCGGGCGTAGAGATCTGGGCGAGTTTCTTCGGTCGGGCGCGCCATGGCGGCCTCCTGTCGAATTGAACTTGTGGGGGAGCGGCGCCCCGCCTTGGCGGAGCGCGCTGGGCCTTAGTCGGCGCGGCTGCGCGACCAGATGAGGCTGTGGCCGGCGTCAGCCTCCACCAGAGAGGCGTAGATGGGGGCCGCGAAGCTCGGGTCGTCGAGTTTGACCGCGAGGTAGGGGCGCTCTTCTCGCGAGGTCTTCTGCCAGGCTGCGCCGATTTCGGTCTGGCCGATGAAGATTCGGAAGTCCGGGCCCTTGCCGCTCGCGTTCCCCGTTGGACGGAACTCGGCGGATTTGACGTTCAAGGTGAGAGTGCTGATCGAGCCTTGGTAGGAACCGTCGGCTTGTTTCTGAAAAGCGCCGATTGTGGCCATGGAATGTCTCCGTTTCCTGCTTTAAGTCCGCGCCGATCGCGGCCTCGATGGCGACCTGGGGAGCCGGGGGCCTTGACCGGACGCACCCGCAGGGCCGCAGCGTCAGCGCAGGACGGCGAAGCGGCGGGGTCTTTGCCTCGCGAGGAATGCGCGTACGCGCAGGGGAAAGACGCCGACGCCGCCGTTGCGACCGAGCGAGGGGCGAAGCCAAATCCCCGGCCAGGTCACAGCCAAGAGCCGCGTCGGAGCAGGATTGGTCAGAAAGATCGGAGCCGTCCCCGCCTCTATCGCGCTCCCTCTCAGGTCCAGGCGAAGGGCTGTTTGGCAGCCCGCACAATGACGGATTCGACGAGAACTGGGGTCGCAATGCATTCGTAAAGACCGGCTATCTGCCGCCGCTCCTCCGACCGCCCTCGGCGCGGCGGGTCTCGGCGGGGCAGCGCCCACCGGAGAAGTGGCTTGATCTGATGTGATCTCACCCTCGGCGCGGGGGGAGCTCAAGCCTGTGCGCCACCTTGCGGCTCGCGCCGCTTCTCGACGTTATAGGAGAGCCAGCGCAGCGCCATACCAACTAGGGAGGTGGCCATCCCCGCGAACAGAGCCGGCAAAAGCCCGGCCTTCTCCGCACCCGGATAGGCCGCCCAGCCGAGGAGAGCGACGCTAACGCAGGAGACCAGATAGCCGGCGGTCTTGATCACAGCCGGCTGCATTGTGCGCCCTCTCGCTGCAAGCCCCGCGAGCATCAGGATTTCACGTGCTCGGGTTTGCCCTTGCGCTTGGTGTGCGCGAAGTCGGCGAGTTGTTTTTCGCTCATCGAGTCCGCCATCTGCCTGGACGCGCCTTTGAGCTTGGCCTTTGGGGTGTCGCCCCGTTTGGCTGAAAGCGCCGCCCCGGCGGCCTTTTGTTGCGCGGCGGACTTGGCGGGCATGAGAATCTCTCCGGTCGGCGAAGTAGAACCAACGCCGGGCCGCCATCGCGGTTCAACGTCGCGCCGCTACGTGCACCCTGAACTCAATTCGATGGGCAGAGTTGGGAAGAGAATGCGAACGAGATCCCCGCCATGACCGACCTGACCGCCCTGCCCCATGAGCTGAACACCAAGGCGCGCTCCTGCCGGGCGATCGTCGAGTGCAGTCAGGGCGCGCGCGGCAAATACGCCTTCGATGCTGAGTTGCAGGCGTTCACGCTCAAACGGCTCCTGCCTGCCGGCATGAGCTTCCCGGTGGATTTCGGCTTCGTTCCCGGGACACGGGCCGAAGATGGCGCCCCCCTCGACATCATGATTTTGCATGATGAGCCGCTGCCCATGGGCGTAATGGTCGAGGTCAGATCGATCGGCGTGATCGAGGCGCAACAGTCGGAAGATGACAAGACATCTCGCAACGATCGCCTCCTCGGCGTGGCCAAGGAATCGCTGAGCTATGCGGCGACAAAGGCGGTTGAGGATCTCGCTCCCGGGTTTCTCGAGACGCTCACCAGCTTCTGGAGCCAGTACGAGGCTCTGCGGGGTGTCGGCTTTACAATCATCGGGGTCGAGAATGGCGGGAAGGCTGCGCAGCGAGTCAAAGACACCGCGCGGTCATAGCAAGGAGAGAGGCGTAGCCAAGGACGAGGAAGCCGCCACCATTGAGGGCCTGGGCGACTAGCGGCGTCGGTTTGCTAATCCTCGACAGCATCAATGATCTGGCCGTCGCCGGCATCGTCGAGAGCTGCGCCGGACCCGGCCCCCCTAGGGAGGCAAAACCGTCCGCGCACCGGCCGCATCGGTAGGGTTCAAGCGCCCGGACCAACAGGCCCCGCTAGCAACTTGCAGCGGCGCTCAGGATCAGCTGTCGAGGTGACCGACGTCAGCCCCTGGCGGGAAGAACCTCGCCTTATCATTTGTTATTCCGACACTTTTTCAATCTCGGCATCTCCGAGTTTCGGAACGGTCACGCCGCAACTTCGTTGGCACAGCGGCACGTTCCGGGGAGAGCGCTGATGTCAGCGTCGGGTTCGAAATTCTGGCTGGTGGTCTACGGTCCGGATGCCGCGCCGGTCGGTGAGGCATCATTGGACTGCGAGGACTCGCAGGAGGCGGTCATCATGGCCTTCAGCACCGCCAGCCCCTACGGCCATGACCTGTTGTCCGGCAATGGCTTCCTTGGACGCTTCGAGGCGGCGCTGTCGATGGCGGACGATTTGGACTGGCTGGCGTGAGCGCGGAGCACCACGCCTGCGGACAGAGCATGCAAGTCCCGGCGAAGATGCGGCCAGCGGCTGGCGTGGTCCAAGACGCGACCACTCCCAACGCGGGTTCAATCAGGACGCCGCCATGAGGGCGCCGAGCGCAATGGCGCAAGCCCTAGCGGCGCAAGCAGATCGAGCTGTGGTGCGGCTGCAGCGCCAGGACGGGCCCGATGAGCCACGGTCCTTCGCGTCTGATCGCTTCTCGAGAAGTCCATTCTCCCGCCGCAACTGCGTTGTGCGCGACATTCCCTCAAGCCTGTTTAGCGAGGAGCATACGGATGAACCGCATTACCTTTAGCGCGGCGCTAGTCGCCGCCCTCGCCATCGCCGGCTGCCAGCAAAAGGATGAGGTCGCCGATCCGGCCGATGCCGGCACATCGAACCAGGCCGTCAACTCAGCTCAGGACGCGACTTCCGCTGCTGTCGGAACCGCCGCGGCCGCGACCGCGGGCCAGGTCTCCACCGATGCATTCGTGACCAATGCCGCCATCAGCGACATGTACGAAATCCAGGCTGGCCAGATCGCCCAAAAGAAGGGTCAGTCGGCTGGGGTAAAGGACTTCGGCAAGGTGATGGTCAGCGACCACACCGCGATGTCCAACGCCATGAAGCCGCTGATCACGGCGGCCGGCAAAACGCCTCCCGCCGGCCTGGACGAACGCCGCAAGGGCCTGATCGACAACCTGAACGCCGCGCCCGCGGCGGACTTCGACCGCGTGTACCTTGATCAGCAGGAAGCCGCCCATACCGAAGCGCTGACCCTAATGCAGGGCTACGCCGACAATGGCGACGACGCCGGCTTGAAAAAGGCGGCCGCCGGGGCTGCGCCGAAGATCCAGAGCCACCTCGACCATGTGAAGCAGCTCAAATCCGGCGCGGCGCCGCACTAGCCGATGCCCAAACCCCAGGGGTGATTTCCGCGGCGGCGCGCCGGGCGGGAGCGCGCTGCCGCCTTGCGCCCGCCAACCGTGCGCCCCGCGAACTGAACCTGTGCAGGGCGCCCAGGATCGAAATTATCACCCCTCCAAGTTCCGCTTGCCGGCTTGCACGGCCAACCTGCCAGTGTTGCAACCCAGTCGCCTGCGTCCCGAAAATGCCGCCGGCGTCAGCCGCAGCGCCCGACACCTAGCGAGCGGCTGCGAGCATCGGCTGAGGCTCGCCGAGCGATCCGGACATCGCCTCGCCGCCAGGCAAGCACAGCGCCTTGTGCGGATATGGGCCCACGCGCCGGACCAGTTCGGTCAGCAGGTCCCTCAGTTCGGGCCCCGGCGCCACGCGGGTGAAGGGCGCCTTGAAGCCGAGACGTCGCGCCGCTGCGGCGAACCGGACGCCATGATTTTCCTCTTCGGGCAGGATCGCGTGGATCAGTTCATGCACGAGGACCGCCCCCACAACGATCGGGTCGTCGATGAACGGCGAGATCGTGATGTGCCGATAGCCGTCGCGGTCGGCGAGAGTGTGGCAGACACCAAGGACCCGGCGGCTCGGCGACAGAGCGCCCACGCCCAACCGGACGCGCAAGGGGATATCCAGGCCCTGGCGCTCAAACCACGGGCGCAGAAGCACGGCTAGGTTTGTCAGCCATTGTTCGCGATTGCCAGTCCGCTCGGCATGCACGCCGTCAGCCATACTCAGGCGCTGTGGGATCATACCACCCCCGCCAGAGCGGCCCGCGGGTTGACCGGGCAATCTGCAACTCGATTTGAACAACAGAACGAAACTTGGGACATGCGAACTCTATTGAAAAAGTGGAACCGGCGCGGGGTCCAGCCCCCCGTCGGCAACGCTCATCGGCCCTCCTAGGCCGGCGGTGCGGCCGCGACCTGTGCATCGAGGTCAGTCAGCAGCTCACGGGTCCACAATCGCATGGGCCGGCAGGCCGCGATGAAGCCGGCGACATCGCTGGGCTCGTCCAGCAGCAAGAGGCCATCGTCCATGTCCACAGCGGCGATCCCAGCCTTTTCAAGGAGCCGCTGCGCGGAGGCGTTGAACCCGATGAACTTGCAGTGGGCGAAGGCGTCGCTGACGAAGTCCTTCGAGGGTTTGTCTAGGCTCAGGGGTTCGGCCCATGCGAGTGAAACCAGCACGGCCACGGCGTCGTAGAGGACCGACGGCCCGCCGTCGATTTTCTGCTGTGCGGCCACGGCGGTCCCGTCGTCGAGCAGCGCGCCGGCGATCCGGGGCGCCACCACCTCGACCAGCGCCCCCTCGGCGGCAGCCGCTTCGGCCAGGGCGTTGAACACGGCGGCGCTGGCGCCGTCGGTGAGCAGGACGCCGAGTTTGCGGCCCTTCAGGCCAGGATGCGGCCGCTTGAGGATGCTGAGCGCATCCGACGGGGGCAGGTCCATGATCGAGCTGGCGGGCGGGGCGGGCTCTGGCATCTGGATGAGCCCAAGGCCCGTGGCGACCTTCTGCGCCATGCCTTCGTCGATGTTTAGCAGATGGGAGACCATGCGCTCGCGGATGTCGGGTCGTTCGCACTTGGACAGCTCGAAGGTGAAGGCGTCGGCGATGTGCTTCTGCTCGATCGGCTCCTGGCTGACATAGAACTGGCGCGCCTGGCTGTAGTGGTCGGCGAACGAGGCGGGCCTGACCTGCAGCTTCTGCCCGGCCTCCTCGGACGCAAAGTGCCTGTAACCGCGCTCAGGGCTTTCCCGCGGCCCCACGCCCCAGCTGTTGGGTTCGTAATTGGCTCGGGTGGTCGGATTGACCATCGCCATGTGTCCGTCCTGCTGGAATGTCGCGAACGGACACTTCGGCGCGTTGATCGGCAGATGGGTGAAATTGGGGCCGCCGAGCCGCTTCAGTTGGGTGTCCAGATACGAAAAGTTGCGGCCCTGAAGCAGTGGGTCGTTCGAGAAGCCGATGCCCGGAACCACGTTCTGCGTACAGAATGCGACCTGCTCTGTCTCGGCGAAGAAGTTTTCTACGGTGCGATCGAGAACCAGCCGCCCGACGATGCGCACCGGAACCAGTTCTTCCGGAATGATTTTGGTCGCGTCGAGGACGTCGAACTCGAAGGACTCGGCGAAGGCGTCGTCGAACAACTGGACGCCGAGCTCCCACTCGGGCGGGTCGCCCAGACTAATCGCGTCCCACAGATCGCGCCGATGGAAGTCGGGATCGGCACCGTTAATCTTCTGCGCCTCGTTCCACATCACCGACTGCAGGCCCAGCTTCGGCTTCCAGTGGAATTTCACGAAAGTCGATCCGCCCGCGGAGTCGATGAAGCGGAAGCTATGGACGCCAAATCCCTCCATGAACCGGAACGAGCGTGGGATCGCCCGGTCGGACATGATCCACATAACCATGTGCATGGATTCTGGGGTCAGGGAGATGAAGTCCCAGAAGTTGTCATGCGCGGTCTGGGCCTGGGGAAATCCTCGGTCCGGCTCCTGCTTGGCGGCGTGAACAACGTCCGGGAACTTCATGGCGTCCTGGATAAAGAACACCGGGATGTTGTTGCCAACGAGGTCCCAGTTACCTTCTTTGGTATAGAACTTCGTGGCGAAGCCGCGCACATCGCGCGCGAGATCAAATGAGCCCTTGTTGCCGGCTACCGTGGAGAAGCGCACGAACACGGGCGTGCGCTCGCCCACCCGTTGGAAGATGTCCGCTCGAGTGACGTCCGACAACGACTGGGTTGTCTCGAAGTATCCATGGGCCCCAAACCCGCGGGCATGTACGACCCTCTCCGGGATCCTCTCATGGTCGAAGTGGAATATCTTCTCGCGGAAATGGAAGTCCTCAAGCAGGGCTGGTCCCCGCGCTCCGGTCTTCAACGTATTCTGGTCGTCGGCGACCGGCGCGCCCTGCTGCGTTGTCAGTACAACGTCGTCGCCCTGGACGGTTTAATGAGTTTCTCCACCCTCGCCAGGGTTGCGCGTGCGATATATCTTGTCCGCCATAAAAAACTCCCGCCGAAAATTCCGGACTTAAACTTTACCGGGATCGATAGGTTCACGGCTTGACTATAGAAAATCGAAAATCTGGCTCAATGCTAAGTCCAGATTGCAACAAATGTTATGAAGGTCCTTGGGAGCGCCTCGTCGAGGGAACAGTTCCCGCCGGTGGCTCAAAGCAGCGACGCCCGGAGCGATACGTCCATGATGGCTGGTGAGCGCGGCTAAGCCTGCCCGTCCGGGCGCCCCTTACGTCGCCCCGCCTGCGGCCTAACGCAGGCCCTGTCCCCGCGCGAAGCAACGGTGCGCCAGACGCTGACGCGCCCCCGCTCTATCGCCGCCGCCTCCCTATAATGCTCGCGGCCTGGACCTGCGCTGATTGGGTCACAGGCGACTGGGGCCGCGGGTTGGACCGATCAGCGGCGCCGCGTAGGTACGGAAAGTCTGCGAAAGTATCGGCAAGCGCGACCTCGGAAGCCTCAAAAAGCGTCACCTTTTGTGTTTTCACGAGAACCTACACTACATCAGATGGAGGTATTTACGCCACCATCTTACGCCTACGCTATTAACATATAATAGTTCTGGAAATTTTCTCTAGTTACGCTGAAACTTTGACATCCGAGATGCTTTCACTCCCAGCACGGCGGCGCGCATGCATCGGCGCGGCGTATGATTTGAAGGAGGTTCGCATGGCCGAAAAGGAAGTCGCGTCGGGAAAGGATGCTGATAGCGCCGCCGCCAAGAGCTCGGAGCAGACACAGCTGGGCCAGGCGACTGCCGAAGGGGAAAACAAGACCGCATTGTCGGCGGCTGCTTCGGACGCAAGCGCCAGCTCCGCTGCGAGCGGGGAGCCCGACCGGTCAGCGATCGAGCTGCTCAAGCGCGACCACCGCAGGGTGGAGGAGCTCTTCTCTCAATACGAGAAGGCCTCGGCCCGGAAGAAGGACGAGATCGTTCAGAAGGTCTGCAGGTCTCTAACGATCCACACCATGCTTGAGGAAATGGTCTTCTATCCAGCGTGCCGGCAGGCAGCCGAAGATGAGGAGCCACTCGACGAAGCGCAGGTGGAGCACGACGGAGCCAAGGTCCTCATTTCGGACCTGGCTTCGGCGCGCGGCGGAGACGAATTCCGCGACGCCAAGGTCAAGGTGCTGTCGGAGTACATCAAGCACCACGTCGGCGAGGAGGAAGCGCCGGGTAAGGGCATCTTCGCAAAAGCGAAGGCCGCTGGCCTCGATACCCCCGAGCTCGCGGTCAAGATCGGCGAACTGAAGAAGACTCTGGAAGCGCGCGAGGGCGAATTGTCGCCCTCACCGCTCGTCTCGATCCGCCCCCCGTCGGGACGCGATCGCTATTCACAGGAGGAAATCATGGCGAGACAACAAGGATCAGACCGCGACGAGCGTGGTCGCTTCGTCAGCGATGACGACCGTCGCGACCGCGCCAGCGGACGCGATCGCGACGATGATCGCAGCTATCGCTCACGCGGTCGCGATGACGATGACGGCCGCGGCTGGTACGGCGACTCCGAAGGTCATTCCGAGGCGTCCCGGAGAGGTTGGGCCGAACGCCGCGGGGAGAGCCGAAGCTTCCAGCGCGACGATGATGACGATCGGCGCAGTTATCGCACGCAAGAGCGCGAGCGTGACGACCGCGGTCGCTTCATGAGCGACGACGACCGAGGCTATCGCAGCGGAGGTCGCGATGATCGTGATCGCGACGATCGCGGGCGCTTCGCCCGCGACGACGATCGCGGCAGCTACCGCAGCCAGGGCGGCCAGGATCGCGACCGCGATGACCGCGGCAGGTTTGTCAGCGATGACGATCGTGGCGGTTCACGCTCGCGCGGACGCAACGACGACGACGATCGCGGTTATCGCTCTCGCGGTCGCGATGACGACGACGGCAGGGGACGCGGTGGTTGGTTCGGCGATTCCCGCGGCCATGCCGAAGCAGCCCGACGGGGCTGGGAGGAGCGCGACGGCGCGAGCCGTGGGCGCTCGCGTGATGACGAGGACGACCGCCGCAGCTACCGCTCAAGAAGCCGGGACGACGATGACGATCGCGACCGTCAGGGCGGCTGGTTCGGAGATTCCCGCGGACATGCCGAAGCCGCTCGCCGTGGATGGGAAAATCGCCGCTGACTACTCCCTGGTCAGGCTAGGCCAGTTCCGACTGGTCCAACTTGGAGCCGCCCGGTGGGCGGCTCCTCATTTGTCCGAGGGCCGTCGCGTCGAGCGCCTGACGTCACGGGTGAAGTCGGTCGCGCCGCTCGTTGGCGTCTTCGTCGCCCCACCACCGTTGGCGGCCCTTGCAAAGCTCCCGTGGGCAGCAGTTCTGGCGCGAAGGGGATGTGAAATGTTCGCGACGGATCCGTTCAGTGACCTCAGCTCAGCTTCTCAAGCCGCCCTCCTCGAACCTCAAATGCAAATGTGCCGTCAGCCCGCAAGATGTAGAGCTCTGAGGATCAAATGGGATGTGGAGCCTGACAAATGCAGCTCGACAGGCCGGCTGGGCCGGAGCAGGCCTCCATCGACCGCGATGCGTTCATGGAGCAACTCATCGAATTGATACCGCAGATGCGCGCTTTCGGCCGTTATCTCTGCCGAGACCCTTCAGAGGCCGAGGACCTCGCCCAGGACGCGCTGTATAAAGCGTTGAAGTGCCGCAGCGGCTACACCCTTGGGACGAACCTCAAGGCCTGGACGTTCAAGATCATGCGCAACCTCTACTATTCCAGCCTCCGGAAGTCGGGCCGCTGGGTAGAGCTCACGCCGGAACGGGGCGAACGCCTATCGCAGACGCTTTCCGATCCCATCGCAAATCTGGAGCTGGACGAAGTGCGCCGGGCTCTCAATGTCCTTGCGGACGAGCAGCGTGAAGCCCTCATCCTGGTCGCGGCTGGCGGCCTGTCTTATGACGAAGCTGCGCACATTTGCAGATGTCCGGTCGGAACGATCAAGAGCCGGGTGAGCCGGGCGCGCGATCTCCTGGCTGCGACCATCGAGAACGGCGGCGTTCGACGAGATGAGATTTCGCCCTCGCGCGCGATGGCCCTGATCCTCAAAGAGCTTGCGGGCATCAACGCCACCCAGCGTGCCGCATGAGGATCGCCAGAAGCCGTGTCGCCCGGTGGCGGCCGAACACCACGGCGCGGTTCGAAAGCGAAGGTTCTTGCCCCCGCCCCGATCAACACTCGCCTGGGCGCCATGTTGTCGTTCTGGTGGGCGTGCGGGCAGAGCAAAGCTTTGATGAGCAACTGGCGCAAATGGTGCGGGCGCGTCGATGACCGGGGAACGATGAAGAACGCCTGCTGCAAGTTCGATCGGGAGGCCGGCAAGGTCTGGGCGAAGAGGGGAACTCGATCTCGATCAGGAGGCGACCAACCTCGCATTTGGCGCAGCGAGCTTCTTTGGTCATGAACTCGTCGCCGTGGACTGCCGATTTCTTGGCTGGTTGGAAGCGATCGGCGCAATGCGGCTCGCATTCCTAGGCGCGTCGCTCGCGCGCCCTAAACAGTATTTGTCAGCGCCGCAAGCACGGCCATTCCGAAGAGTGCAGTGTCGAGATCTCGACGGTTCTGGAAAATTCCAGTTAACATAAGTAAATTTAAGGTCAATTTTGACGCGGCTCCAGCTCTGCTGAAGGAACTCGACAGCGAACGACTCCGTTTCGACCTGCATTAACAGGAGGAAACAATGACGGACCAGGAACAACCCGGCGCTCAAAACCAACCCAATCAACAGTCACCCGACCGGGACCAACGTCAAGCCCAGGCCGGCCAACAGGGCGGCCAGGAACAACGTACATTCCGACCGGAAGACGAGAACCAAGCTGACCCGTCGGGACAAGACCCGGGCGTTAGGAGGGAAAGCGACGACATCGAACGCGGAAACGACGCTGGGGACGCCGGCGTTCGCTGACTTGGCGGCTGGGCCGCCAGGGCCAGCCACCTTGCCAACCCGCAGACGAGCCCGGCCGCCGAAGCGCCAAAGCGGGACACCTCCGCCGTGACGGAAAAGAAGATGTCCGACGCACTTAGGTGGCCTGACCCAGGGAAAGAGCTGTCCAAAGAAGCCCAGATGAAGGACGCCAACTGCGCCCACATTCCACCCCGGTCGACTCCAAGACCGATGATCGCGGCGGTCTTTCCACCGGCATCGACACCGGCGCCATCCAACCCGGCAAACGAGCGAGGCAAAGCTCTAGGAGCAGGACGCGCCGGCGATGCGGTCGCGGAAAACTTTCCGGCCACGAACGTTGTGGCCGGCAGCAGAACGCTCAGCAGCAGAGCGCTATCAGAGGTGGCCATGACGAAGGAAAATCAAACCCGCGGCCGCAACGCCAATGCCGCCGAGCCGCTGGGCGAGCGTCCAGGGCTGATGTCCGCGGGCGCGGTGAAGCGCACGGGGCGCAAGGCGCGGGAGGCGGCCGGACCGGACGGGCCGGACGCGGCCGCCGTGGGAGCAACATTCAAAAGCAAGAAGCGGCCTGGGCCGGCCCGATAAGGCTCAAGCGGCGCGACGCGTGCGCTCGGCCCCCGGAGGGCCGCAGGAGTTCTTTGCTCCCTTAGCGGGGCTTCGAGAAGCGGTGTGTAGCCACTGCAATCAGGACGCAGACGCAGGCCCCAGTAGGAAAACGAAGACCAGGGAGAAGGTCCAAAATTCCATCATCGGTTCGCGGCCCGCGAGCGCGTGCGAATGGCACGCCGCAGAACGCGGGTAAGGTCCTCGATCGAATAGGGCTTGTTGAGGAGCTCGAAACCGTGGCGGCTTTCCTTAGCCAGGACGTGGCTGTATCCGCTGGCGAGGATGACCGGCAGGTCCTTGTATCTGCGACGGATTTCATGGCCGAGTTCCACGCCGTTCATGCCTGGCATCACCACGTCGGAAAACACCGCGGCGAACCGGCCCTGCTCCTTGGCCAGGATATCAAGCGCCGCATCGGCGCTAGGGGCCCAAGTCGTCTCAAAGCCCAGTTCGGAAAGCAGCTGCGTGGAGAAGGCTCCGACCTGCTCGTTGTCCTCGACCACTAGGATGTGCCCGCGCCCTTGGAGCTGCTCGCCGTCACTGTCGCGCTCAACCTCGCTTTCCGCCCGCTCGGTGGTTCTCGGCAGATAAAGTGTGAAGGTCGTGCCGCTGCCAAGCCGGCTCTCGACATTCACCTCCCCGCCCGACTGTTTGGCGAAGCCGTAAACCTGACTGAGGCCGAGCCCCGTCCCCTTGCCCACCTCCTTGGTGGTGAAGAACGGCTCGAAGATCTGCCCCAGCTTGTCAGGGTCGATGCCGATTCCGGTATCGCTGACCCGGACCGCCACGAAGTCGCCCGTGGCCTCGCCATGGCCGCGGATGCGCGGAATCCGGCTCGCCAGCTGGAGGCTGATCCGCAGCTCCCCAACCTCGTCCATGGCGTCGCGAGCGTTGACCGCCATGTTCACCAGCGCCGTCTCGAACTGGATCGGATCGGCTTCGACATGACAGGTTCCGCAATCTGTGCGGGTGATCAAGGTCACCCGCGAGCCGACGACGGTGGCCAGCATATCGCGAATGGCCAAGATCCGCTCGCCAACATCGAACACTTCAGGCCGCAGAGCCTGGCGCCGCGAAAAGGCGAGAAGCTGGCCTGTGAGCTTGGCCGCGCGCTCGGCGGTCTCGACAATCGCCTCCACGTAGCGGGCGCGGCGCTCCTCGGCCAGGCTCGGCCTGCGCAGCATCTCGGCGGCGCCGCGGATGACCGTCAGCAGGTTGTTGAAGTCGTGGGCGACCCCGCCGGTCAGCTGGCCGATGGCGTCGAGTTTCTGGCTTTGACGCAAGGCCTCCTCGGTCCGCAGCCGTGCGGCGACCTCGTCCAGCACGCGATGCTCAAGCGTCTCATTCAACTGCCGCAGATAGGCCTGGGCTTCCTTGTGCCGTGTGAGGTCGTGCATCGCCCCGACCATCCGCAACGGCGCGCCGTCCTCGGCCCTTAGCACGGTTCCGCGGTCGATGACGTCGGCATAAGAGCCGTCATGCCTGCGGAAGCGGTACTCCGCCGTCCAGCTGGTCTCCTGGCCTTCGATCAACTCGTTGATCGTGGCTACGACCTGTTCGCGTTCGTCCGGGTGGATATGCGACTTCCACCATTGACTGGAGGGCTCAATGTCCTGCGAGGAATAGCCAAACAGGGTCTCGACCGCCTCGTTCCACTGGATGTGATCGGCGGTCAGGTCCCAGTCCCAGATCGCGTCCTTGGTGGCGCGGACGGCAAGCCGGAAGCGCTCTTCGGCGTCGCGGATCTCCAGATCGGCCCGCATGCGGTCGGTTTCGTCGCGGGCGATCTTGAGGAAGCCGAGTTCCTCGTAACCGGCGCCCCTCAACAGATGCAGGTTGCCGTTTAGGTAAACGCGCCGCCCGTCCTTGCGCATATGCCAGCGGATGTCCGGGGCGCTGCCGTCCCTTCGCGCCAGCTCCATTTCCCTCTCGGGGGCGCCGGCCTCGCGATCCTCCGGAGTGAAGATGTCGTCGGCGGGGCGCCCGAGGATATCCTGCGGCTCGAATCCCAATATCCGGACGGCCCCCGGCGACCAGCTGGTCACTCGGCGTTCGGTGTCGGTGGTGAGGATGGCGTAGTCCGTCGCGGTATCGACGATGAGCTGTAGCCGGCGCTCGCGGTCGCGCAGCGCTTCCTCCGCCTCACGACGATCGGTCACGTCGAGCACGAACTCGACCACCTCGCTGGAACTCACCCGCCGCGCGGCAAACCTGCCCCACCAAAGGCTGCCATCCTTGCGGTAATAGGGCTTCTCGTAAGGGATGGACTCCCTGTCTTTGCGGACCTGCTCGATGGCCCTCTCGACCAGCGGCCAGAATTGCGGGGGCGTCAGATGCCGCCAGCTCTTGCCGAGCAATTCGTCGCGTGCATAGCCCCCCATGGCCAGGAAGGCGTCGTTGACCTCGACCAGCCTGTTGTCCTGGTCCCAGAAGGCTACGCCTACAGTGCTGATTTTGAAGCTGCCGCGCAGGCGCTGCTCGGCGCGTATGCGCTCGGTGACGTCCGAGCCCTGGACGAAGATGCCCATGACCGAACCGCTGCGATCGGTGATCGGCTGCAACACGAGATCGACCAGCCTGTCTTCTCCGGCCCGGTCCGAGCCCGGAAGCGGGAACGGGACCGGGGATCGGCGGATCGATTCGCCGGTCCTATAGGCCTCGTCGAGCGCCTGTAGCGCCGCGCGCGCCAGCGAAGGCGGCAGGATGTCGGCGACCTTCCGCCCGATCAGCTCGGCATCCCCAAACAGCGCCCGGAACGCGTGATTGGCGAGCACGATTTGGTGCGCGGGCTCGCGCAACAGGGCCATCAGGCTTGGCGCCTGCTCGAACATTCGCGCGAGGCGTTCCCGCTCCTCGTCCAGTTCCGACTGCGAGAATGGTCGCAGGTGCTCCATTCACAGAAGAACGCGCAGAAGCGCCAGCCATCAGCGCCGAGCGTCAAATAAAGACGTGCTCTGGCCGCGCCCTCACCCACCCACGGCGCAGATCGATCTGGACCTGCGACGGCGTAGTGGCCATTTCGACGTGTGCGGCCGAGATCTTCGGCGCTCCACAGGCCGAGTTCGAGCGCCGCGGGGCCTGCCGGCCTTCTGGAGGGCGCTGGCCACGGCGCTCGAAGTCTTCGCGAGCCTCGACCAACTGCCCGCCGCCTTCGAGGTCTATGAAGCTGTTTCGAGGCTACGAGCCAATGATCCTCCAGTGGGCTTTCACGCGGCGAGCTGGGCAGAGCCGCAGAAACCGCTACCAGCAGCTGCGCGCCCCGTCCGTCGTCGGCGAGACTGACCACCTGCGCAGCGGCCGCCCGGGCGGCCAAGCCTCCAGGCTTCGCGACCATCGCCTTTTTGCTTCCCGCGCCAGACTCGGGCCCGAGGTCAAACAGGCTCCAAGCGCGTCAGGGCGCCATGCAGGGCCAGGAGTCGCATCGGCGCGCCCCTGATCCAGACGCGCTCGACCTCTATCGCCGACCAGCCCGCCGGAAGCACTGTGGGACGCTCGGCCCAGGTCCCAGGCTCACCTGGTCCCAGCCTCAGACTGGTGAAGCCAAACAGCAGGGCGGTCAGGAAGCCCCCAATATTGGCGAAGAACGGGCCGGCCTGGGGCTGCTCGGGAAAACGGTCGGCCCGGTATTCCAGGATTTGCCCGAAGCGCTCGACCGAGAACTTCCCATAGCCGTCTTCGAGCAGCTTCAGCGCCAGGCGGCGGTCTCCCGCTCGCGCCGCCCATGCTCCGTACAGCGCCGACAGCATCGGGCTGCCAATGTAGTGGTTGGAGATTCCCAGATAGAGCGCCAGCGTGGCGGCCTCGCTCTCGGCGTCAAGCCGATAACCGAACGGAAACAGTCCCATCAAGGGATCGGGCGTGGCGCCCTTTTCCTCGTTGGTCCGATAGCCGTCGTGGGAGACGACAGCGGCCCCGCGTCGCGGAATGGCCAGCTTCTCGGCGATGCGCGACCACAAGGGATCGGCCGGCCGCCCCAATTGCCCGGCGACCCGCACGGCGTCCTCCAACACCACCACGGCGGCCATGTTGGTGAAGGCCGCGTTGTCGACCGGAGCCTCGCGCTCGGCGATCCCCATCGACTCCCGGATGTCGAAGCCTCCACGGGTCGGGGTGACGCGGGTCGTGAGCCATTCGGCCACGCCTGAAATCACCGGCCAGGCCTTGGTGCGGAGGAATTCTTGATCGCCGGTGGCGTCCGCATAGAGGGCGAAGGCGCGCGCCACGTCGAGGGACACGTGGTCCTCGTGCCAAGCCGCCGTGCCCGGCAATGGAGCGGCCTCCTCGCCGGTCCCGGGCGCGCTTTCCCAGGGGAACTGCACCCCTCGCCGGCCCCAGGCCCGCGCATTGCGCCGGGCGCCCTCGATGTTCAGCGCCCGATAGTCGAGCAGCGCTGCGGCGGCCGGCGGCTGCAGGAGAAGCAGCGGCGGGACGGCGAAGGCTTCGATGTCCCACATCACATGGCCGAAGTAGTAGTGATAGTCATGCCAGGTCGCCAAGCCGAAGATCGAGGTGGAGGCTGGCGATGAGGGATGGACCGAGGTGTTAAGGTAGAAAACCGCCGCGTCGGCCAGCCCCTGCCACGCCCTGCCTGCGCCGTGCAGCACAATGCGCCCCTTCCAGATCTCGTCCCAGGCGGCCCGGTTGCCGGCTCGGACGCGATCGAACCCCGTGCGCCGCGCCTTGGCGGCGATCCTCACGGCATGCTGATCGGGAGCGTGGTGCATGGCTTTGGGGACGAGGCTGGTCATCTGCCGCAGGCGCAGGGTCCTACCGGCGCGGGCGCGCACGACGTAGCGGCTGGTCAGCTGGTCGTTCTGTAGCGGCGTCCGCGCGGCAACCACAGCGCCGGCGCCGAGGAACTCCGAAGCCAGGGCGAGTCCGCAGGCAGATAGCCCGCCGGCCGACTCCCACAAAAGCGCGCCGTCGATCGAAGATCCGCTCTCGCCGGGAGTGTCCCTCATCTGGCGCAGCGCCCGGCCATCACACCCGCGCGCATCCAGAATGGCCCGCACCTCGAGCTCGCAAGCGGCATCGACTTGGATGGATATCTCCTGGCAAGCCAGGGTTGGTTCTCTACGGCTGCAGAAGGTGATCACCTCAACCTGCGCCGTCCGCCCTTCCGCGGAAAAGGTGAACCTACTGGTCAATTCGCCCGCGGCGAAGTCGTAGGCCTGTTCAAGTTCCGTCACCTGTTCGGGGACATCGGACAGCCAGACGCCATTCAAGGCCAGGTCGCCTGCCAGCGGATAGGGCGCCACCGCGGCGGCTTCGATCTTCCGCTCGGCGTGCTCGCCGGTATAACCGCTGAGCAGCGCCATACCCGCAGCAAGCGGCATGTGACGCACCCGCAGCCCGATCAGGCCATTGGCGACATATGCCGGAAGCTCCTTGCGGCCGGCTCCCACAACCGGCGGCGGATTTAGGGGCTCAGCCATGCGATCCTCCGCCCACGACAAGAGCCGGACGCAGCTTAGGTTCCGCCGGAACTCTTGCGCCCGACCGCTGTTGTTTGCCTCGGCACCGAGGGACCATCCGCTCATGCTAGGCGGGGACGCCAGAACGTTCGTGCACGAAGACTTCGTCTGGTGGCGGCACGGCGCCATCTATCAGGTTTACCCCCGGTCCTTTCAGGACTCCGACGGCGACGGGGTCGGGGACATAGAGGGGCTCATCACCCGCCTCGACTACCTGTCGGAACTCGGTGTCGACGCCATCTGGCTGTCCCCGATCTTCGCCTCCCCGATGACCGACTTCGGATACGACGTGTCCGATCACCGGGAGATCGATCCCCTGTTCGGGACAAGGCAGGGCTTTCGCCAGCTGGTCCAGGAGGTGCACCGGCGCGGCTTGAAACTCATCCTCGACTACATCCCCAACCACACCTCGGAGCAGCACCCGTGGTTCGTCGAGAGCCGTGCTTCGCGGACCAGCCCCCGACGCGACTGGTACGTATGGCGCGATCCAGCGCCGGACGGGGCCCCACCCAACAACTGGCGCGGAGAGTTCGGGGGGCCAGCCTGGACCTGGGATCGCGCAACCTCACAGTACTATTACCACGCCTTCTTGCCCTCCCAGCCCGACCTCAACTGGCGCAATCGCGAGGTGGCGCGGGCCATGCTGGAGGTCTTGGATTTCTGGCTGGACGAGGGTGTGGACGGGTTTCGCGTCGATGCGATCCATCATCTGTTTGAGGACGAGCAGCTGACCGACAATCCCCCGAACCCCGACTGGCGTCCGGGGCAGGCGCCGACCGAGCAGCTGCTGCGCACGCACACCGTCGACCAGCCCGAGGTGCATGCCGCGATCGCCGCCATGCGCCGCCGTCTCGACGCCAGGGCTTCGGAACATGTGCTGATTGGAGAGGCGTACCTGCCGCTGTCCCGCTTGATGGACTATTATGGAGGGGCCCAGGACGGCTTCCACCTGCCCTTCAACTTCCACCTGATGACCACGCCCTGGACGGCCGCGGCGATCATGGATCTTGTCTGCGCCTATGAAACGCTGCTGCCGGAGGGCGGTTGGCCGAACTGGGTGCTGTCGAACCATGACCGCTCTCGACTCGCCTCCCGGCTGGGGGTCGCCCAGGCCAGGGTGGCGGCGATGCTCCTGCTGACCCTGCGCGGAACCCCCACGCTCTATCAGGGCGATGAACTGGGCATGACCGACACCGCCATCGCCCGGGCTCAGGTCCGCGATCCCTGGGAGCTGCGTACGCCTGGGCTCGGGCTCGGCCGCGATCCGGTCCGCACGCCGATGCTGTGGTCTGATGCGCGCCATGCCGGCTTCAGCACCGCCGAACCATGGCTGCTCCTGAGCTCGAACTGGCAGGAGGCCAACGCCGCCCGCCAGTTGGCGGACAGCACCTCCATCTTGCACCTCTATCAGGCGCTGCTTCACCTTAGACGCAGGGAGCCGGCGCTGTGGGCGGGAGACTTCACAGCTGTGAGTTCCGGCGCAAGCTTGCTGGTCTATGAGCGAAGCTGGCGAGATCGCCGCCTCCTGGTCTTTCTGGACGTCGGCGGAAGGGGCGGACATCTGGAGCTGCCGGCCGGTGAAGTCCTGCTGTCCTCCACGCGCGACGACGAAGGCGCGCAGGTCGGAGGGCCATTCGACGTCGCGCCCAATTGCGGCTTCATCATCAGGCTAAAGCCACCCCCTTCTTAAGCGAGGGTAGGCCTTTTCCGCCAAGCCACGATGCGTAAGGCCTGCATCCAGGCGTCGTGCGCCAACCGCCAGCGGCCGAACGCCTGACCTCGTGTGGCGACTGATCGATCTTGGATCAGCAGAGCCAGTTCCGCCGCGCGGGCGCTCCCAGCCCCTGGCGGAACCCTCACCTGCGCACGCCGTTGCCATCGGGCGAAAAGGAAGCGGCGATGCGCAAGACCCCAGAGCCGATGGCCAACACCCCAGAGCCCCGCAAGGGGATGCCGAGCCCTGAACTGTCCGAGCCGGAATTTCGCGAACGCTACCTCAGCGCCTTCGTCGATCCGGTCTTCGAACCACTCGCCGTCGAGCTCGACAAGATCATGTCCGCCGCCTGGGACGCCTATTCGAACAGCCGCAAGGCGCCGCGCACCCGCAAGGCCGGCTCCGGTTATGCCGATCCAGAATATGACCTCTCCACTGACTGGCTGGCCGCCAAGGCTGCGATCGAGGCAGCCCAGGCGCGGCACGACGATCAGGACGGGTCCTGCCGCATCCTAATAATCAACGCCTCCTCGCGCAGCGAGCACACTTGCCCGGGCGAGATGTCGAAGTCCTACCGCTTGGCCGACCTCTCGCGCGAGGAGATGGAGGCCGAAGGCGTCTCCGTGAACCTCCTCGACCTCTCGCGGCTGGCCTCGGAGTTCGGCCGCGAGATCCACCCCTGCAAGGCCTGCTTCTCGACCGCCGCGGCGCTCTGCCACTGGCCGTGCTCCTGCTATCCGAACTACGCGCTCGGCCAGGTCCACGACTGGATGAACGAGATCTACCCGATGTGGGTCGAAGCCCATGGGGTGATGATCATCACCCCAGTCAATTGGTATCAGGTCTCCTCGCCGCTGAAGCTGATGATGGACCGGCTGGTCTGCGCCGACGGCGGCAACCCAGATCCGACCCTTACCCACGGCAAGGATGCGAAGAAGGCCAAGGCCGTTGAACTGGCTGGTTGGGACTATCCCAAACATCTTGAGGGCCGGGTCTTTTCGGTCGTGGTGCACGGCGACGTAGAGGGCGCCGAGAACGTCCGCCGCAGCGTCTCAGACTGGCTGCGCTTCATGGACCTGGTCCCGGCCGGGATTAACGCTGAACTTGATCGCTACATCGGCTACTGGGCGCCCTATGCGACCAGCCACGAGGCGCTGGACGCCGACCGCGCCATCCAGCGCGAAGTGCTCAACGCCGCGCGCACCCTGATCGAGGCGGCCAAGGCCCGCCACGCCGGCAAGATGCTGGTGGCCGGCCGCCACCTGAAGCCAGCGCGCCAGAAGTAGGCTGTCGGCGCCGTCATGAGTGGAGGTGCGGTCACGAATAGTAGTCGCCTGACGCCCATTGCTACGAATGGACCGTGCTGGCGGAACAAGGCGCTAACGCCTTCGTTTTTGGCCTGTCTGGAGCAGTCCATGAGCCAGCAGGACCGCGTTCGAAACCCCAACCTGTCGGGTCAAGAGCCGACCGTGCAGGAGCCCGCGGGCCCAGGCGCGCCTTCGATGCTGGGCGAGCGCTTCCGCCGCGACCTTTGTCAGATCTGGATCAACTTCAATGCGTTGCGCGGGCGGAGCTTCCTCGTACTTGGCCTGGCCGGACCCGGCGCCGCTGCAGCCTTGGCGGACGGCGGTTCGCGTATCTCCCACGCCTGAGACTGCGCGGTGCCCCAATGATCCGGCGCCCTCACCGAACGCAAGATCTGGGCGTCAGCAGCAAGGCCCCTTCCCTGATCAGCGTGTCGTGGCCAATGGAAGCGCGGTCGGCTGACAGCTTGCCTGAAGGCGAGGACTGGTGGTTCGAACCTAAGTGGGACGGCTTTCGCTGCCTGGCGTTCCGCGGCCCCGACGGCGTCAGGCTTCAATCCAAGGCCGGTAAGGACCTCGGGCGTTATTTCCCTGAGATGTCGACGATGTTCGCGAGCCTGACGGCTGATCTGTTCGTCCTGGACGGGGAACTGCTGATCGCTCGTGGCGGCGGGTTCTCCTTCGAAGCCCTCCAGGAGCGCCTGCATCCGGCGCAGAGCCGCGTTCGGCGGCTGGCTGAGGAACATCCGGCCGCCTATGCCGCGTTTGATCTGCTGCAGAGCCCATCGGGCGAAGATCTGCGGCCCCAACCCTTCCACGCGCGACGCTCGGCGCTGGAAGCCTTCATTGCGCATGCTGGCCCTCTTGCGCAACTCTCGCTGACGCCAGGCGTGGCCGAGCGTCTAACGGCGCAGGCCTGGCTGGAAGGCGGCGTCGTGGAAGGGGTCGTCGCCAAGCGGCTCGTCGACCGCTACCACGAAGGCGAGCGCACGATGGTCAAGGTCAAGCGCCAGCGAACGGCTGACTGCGTCGTCGGTGGGTTCCGGTATGCCAGCCGAGGCCGGTTGGTCGGCTCGCTGCTGCTTGGTCTCTACGACGACCACGGCCTGCTCAATCACGTGGGCTTCGCCGCGGGCCTAGGCGCCGTGGACAAGCCCGCTCTTACCGAACGGCTCGAGTCATTGCGCGCCGCCCCCGGCTTTACCGGCGCAGCCCCCGGCGGCCCGAGTCGCTGGTCTAGCGATCGGTCGGCGCAATGGGAGCCGTTGCGCCCGGAAATTGTAGTGGAGGTTGCTTTCGACCATGTCTCCGCAGGCCGGTTTCGACATGGGGTGCGGCTCATCCGAATGAGGCCCGACAAGGCTCCCGCCCAATGCCGAATGGACCAGATCGAGTGAAGTCGCCTTCGACTCCGACCGGCTAGGCGCCTTCTGATGAGCGCGGCGCGAACGCCTCCAGCACCCCGCGCCATTTAGGTTTCGCCGCTGCCTGGCTCGGCCATCTTGCGATGCTGTTCGGCGAGTATCGATTGGGGCGTCACCGCCGCAGCCGCGGCCTGCACCTTGTTCTTCAAGCCGTGGATCACGTCGCCCTCGCCTTTGATCATCGCGTCAAAGCCCGTCTTGGCGACGTCGGCGGGATTATCCTTCTTGGAACGGCCGACCTTGGTGTCCTCCAGCCCGGCGCGCTCGAAGAACTCGGTCTCGGTTGCTCCTGGCATGAGGCAAGTTACGGTCACGCCCGTGTCCTTGAGCTCGTTGCGCAGCGCCCAGGCGAAGCTGTCTACGAAAGCCTTGGTGGCGTTGTAGACCGCCTGGAAGGAGCCCGGCATCAGCCCGGCGATGGAGCCGGTGAACAGAATGCGCCCCCGGTCGCGTTCGCGCATCTCGCGACCGATCCGATAGGCGAGATAGATGGCGCCGGTGATATTGGTGTCGACGACGTGCAAAGCGGCCTCGAAATCCTCATCGAGGAACGCCTTGCCTAGGCCGTGACCGGCGTTGGCCAAGAGTGCGTCCACCGGTCTTTCGCCGATCACCTCACAAAGCTCATCCACCCCCTCGAGGGTGGAGAGATCCACTAGGAGGTGATCGACGGCGGCGCCCATGGCCCCCAAGGCTTGTGCGGCCTCGACGATTTCGGGCCGATCAGCGGCGATCACGAGGTCATATCCGTTCTCGGCGCACAGCTTGGCCAGTTCATAGCCAATCCCCGACGACGCGCCGGTGACCACGGCGAGCGGGCGAAGTTCAGACATCATGCGGCTTCCTTCTGCCAGTCGGGCTTGAGCACGACCTTGGTGACTTCGTTCTGCTGCTCCTTGAACATCTTGTAGCCCTCGGGGGCGTCCTCGAGCGGCAGCCGATGGCTGATCAGCCAGGTGGTGTCGATCCTGCCCTCGCCGATCATCTCCAGGAGCATGGGCATGTATTTCTGGACGTGGGTCTGCCCGATCTTGAGCTGCAGGCCCTTCTCCATCAGCGCTCCGATGGGGAACTTGTCGGCCATCCCGCCGTAGACGCCCGGGACGGAGACCCGCCCGCCCTTACGGCAAGCCATAATAACCTCGCGTAGGGCGTGGGTCCGGTCGGTGCCAAGCTTGGTGCTGGTCTTCACTGCATCAACGATGTTGTCGAAGGAGAAGCCATGGCTCTCCATCCCGACGGCGTCGACGACCGCGTCCGGGCCGATGCCGCCCGTCATCTCGAACAACGCTTCGCGCACCTTCACGTCGTGATAATTGATCACTTCTGCGCCTTTCTGGCGGGCCAGATCGAGGCGATGTGGATGGTGGTCGATTGCGATCACCCGATGAGCGCCGAGTAGGAATGCGCTCTGGACGGCGAACAGGCCCACGGGACCAGCGCCCCAGACCGCCACGGTGTCTCCAGGTTCGATGTCGCAGTTTTCCGCGGCCATCCATCCCGTGGGAAGAATGTCAGAGAGAAATAGAACCTTCTCATCCTCTAGGCCGTCGGGGATGACGATCGGGCCGACGTCGGAATAGGGAACGCGGACGTACTCGGCCTGACCGCCGGCATATCCGCCCGTCAGGTGCGAATAGCCGAAGGCTCCCGTCATCGGATAGCCGTACATGATTTCCGACATGTCGGCCTTCTCGGCGGGGTTGGAGTTGTCGCAGGCGGCGAACTGGCTCTTCTCGCAGAAGAAGCACTTGCCGCAGGCGATAACGAACGGCACGACCACCCGCTGCCCCCTCTGCAGGGTGCTTGAGCGCCCAGCCTCTACGACCTCGCCCATGAACTCATGTCGGAGGATGTCTCCGCGGTGCAGGGTCGGTATGTAGCTGTCGTAGAGATGCAGGTCCGAGCCGCAGATCGCTGTGGAAGTGATCTTGATGATCGCGTCGCGGGGATTGACGATCTTCGGATCGGGAACGCTCTCCATCCGAACGTCGTGCTTGCCGTGCCAGGTCAGTGCGCGCATGCGAAAGTCCTCAACTGGAGACCTAGGAAAAGCTGCCGCGGGGGCCGGCGTCGGGGGCCGCCGAGGTGGAGATTTCGCCGGTCTCAAGCAGCTGCTTCAAACGGCGCAGATCGCGCCTGGCCTGCACCTTCGGTTCTTTCTGGAAGAGCTTGGCGATCAGCTTGCCGAGATCTCCACCGGGGGGATTGTAGACAATGCTCGCCGTCACCTCCGTGCCCCGTCCCGGCGGCGCGTCACGAAACTCGATGCGCCCGGTGTTGCGGATGTCGGCGCCCTCGGCGGACTCCCAGCTCAGGAGCCGCTCGGGCTGCTCCTCCGTCAGGATGCTGTCCCACTCCACAGTCCTGCCGCCGGGCGCTTCGATAACCCAGTGGGAGCGCCGATCGTCGCCTGGCTCGACCCTGACGACGTTTTCCATGAACTGAGCAAGATTGCGGAAGTCGCGCCAGAACGCATAGACCTCGGCGCGCGGCCTATTGATTGTAATAGTCCGGCCGACGAGCGCGGCCTCGTGCCACCCCCGGGCCTCGGCCGCCTCGCCTGCCACGGCGCGCTGGTGAACAGCGGCGGTGAGGGGCGCATCGCTCTCAAGCGCCTTCGAGAGATGATCGTTCGACATCCTCGCTCCTTGACCTTTGGGCTCAGCGCGCCGCGCTCGCCCGACCCTAAAAACGGACTTCCTTGGGAGGGGAAAAACGACCCTCGCCCCGCTGCGTTCCTACGGCGGAGATGCATTTCAGCAGAAAAAACAGCGCCTTGTTGGGTATCCGACACTACTGGCCAGTTTCCCTCCGCGCGGCCCGCGAGCATCGCGAAAGGCCCACGACGAGCGATATTGAGCTGATCTGGTCCAGCTCACGCAGCCTCCTCCAAACGGCCTCCAAGGGAAGCCCGGTTGCGGAACCTGCATGTCGAAGAGCTCTAGGCAGCCACAAGCGCGTGCGTCTCAGCCTTGGCGAGCGTCGGCTTCCGGCTCGTACTTGACGCCTTCGCGCCGAGTGAACGGATCGGGCGCAAACTTCCAGCGTTCCTCTTCGCCGAAATCCCGCAAGATCCGCACGCACGCTTTTTCGCCGTGCGCGGCTGCTGAACGGGCCAGGCCCTCGGCAGCAGCAATGGCTGCGCCCTCGCTGCTGAACGTCAACGGCGCGGTCGAGCCCCGACGTACGCTCCAGGTGTCACCGTCGCCTTGGACGCGAAACTCAACGTTCATCGTTCGGCTCCTTCAAATATCGACCAAAGGATCGGAGACCTATTCCTCGCTCATCCGCGCCTCATTCACAATTGATGCAAATTCGACGATAGATTTTGTGGATACCGTAGCGGTCATCGGCAGTTGCGACGCCAATACCATAAATAGATCTTACGCTATGGCGCACCTAGAAGGCGATGCTGCAAAGGCTTTGCAGCGCAGGTCCGGCGCAATAACATTTGTTACTCCTATCCCGCCCTTTAAATCATCGGCACAGCTGAAACGGAGATCATGCAAGCGGGTTTACTGCCCACATCCGCGAGGGCCTTTGGCTCACCAAGGACGCGGTTGCCGGAGGAACCATGGCAAAGGACGAGGAGAACGGCGCGAGCACCCCCTGACGCAGCGCCTAGGCAAACTTCCACCCCCCAAACAGGAGGAAACCACAACTGAAGGCGCCGCTTCCGCCGCGGCGGAAGGGTCAGCGATCGAGTTGCTGAAGGCCGACCATAGACAAGTGGAACGTCTCTTCGGGGAGTACGAAGCGGCGAACGACCAGCGCAAGGAACAGATCATTCAGGAGGTGTGCAGGGCCCTCGTCATACATACGCTGGTCGAGGAGAAGATCTTCTATCCGGCGTGTCGGCAGGCGGCGTCGGACGAAGAACCATTGGACGAAGCGCAGGTTGAACACGACAGCGCCAAGGTCCTGATCGGCGATCTCCTGCACGGCGACCGCACAGACCGCTTTCGCGACGCGAAGGTCAAGGTGCTCGCCGAGCAGATCAAGCACCACGTCGGGGAGGAAGAAGCTCCGGGAAAGGGCCTCTTCGCCAAGGCGAAGGCGGCCGGAGTCGACACCCTGGAACTTGCCCGACGGGTCCGGGACGAGAAGCAGGCCCTCCAGAACCGTCGACTGTCGCCCTCGGCAAGCGTTTCGATCGGCGGGCCTGAGCGCGTGGGGGCGGGATATCAATCGGAGGAAGACGTGGCGAGACAACAAGGTCCCGACCGGGACGAACGCGGCCGTTTCATGAGCGACGATGACCGCGGCTATCGCCGCAGCCGCTACGACGACGGGCGCAGCTATTCATCGCGCGGACGCGACGACGACGGCCGAGGATGGTACGGCGACTCTGGAGGTCACGCCGAAGCTGCGCGCCGCGGTTGGGCCGAACGCCGGGGCGAGAACCGCAGTTTCGGGCGCTATGACGATGGTGATGACGGCCGGGGCTACCGGTCTGAGGACCGTGACCGCGACGACCGCGGCCGCTTCATGAGCGACGATGATCGCGGCTATAGGAGCCGGGACTACGACGATGATCGGCGCGGCTACAGAACCCAAGATCGCGACCGCGATGACCGCGGCCGGTTCACCAGCGACGACGATGATCGTCGCGGCTATCGCTCCCGCAGCCGCGACGACGACGGCGATCGCGGCCACGGCGGCTGGTTCGGCGATTCTCGCGGACACGCGGAGGCGGCGCGCCGCGGATGGGAAAATCGTCGCTGATCAAATCTCCTGGAACCAATTCGCTGGTTAACTGCGGTCGCCCTCCGGGCGGCCGCTTTCTTTTGAGGATCAAGAGGCCAATCGTTGGCTGACATGCGAATGGTCGCGGGCTAGGCGCTCTATCGGAACGCGCAGCTTTACGACGAGGCCTTCTCGCCGCCATTCCCGACGTAGGTCGGCGCCCATCTGCTTGGCGCTGGCCTGTTGCAGCCGAGAACCGAAGCCCTCGATCCCCTGCTCTTTGCCGAGGTGGGGACCGCCGAGCTCTCGCCAGGTCACCGACATCTGTCCGTCACGCGCGGCGCACTCTACCTGGATACGGCCCTGCTCGCTTGAGAGGGCGCCGTACTTCGCCGCGTTGGTGGCGAACTCGTAGAACAGCAGCGCGAGCGACGTGACGGCTTCGCTTGAGAGGGCCAGGTCGCGGCCCACGATCGAATATCGAGCGGCTTGTCCCACGCCGTACGGAGAGAGGATCGCGGTGATCAATGCATGAAGATGGCCCGCACTCTGCTCGGACGCACCATCCGCGCCGGCCACCGTCATCGCATGTGCTCTGGCCAGCGCCGCGAGCCGCTCGCGGACGTCCGCGACCAGGGCGGCGGCATCGCTCTGCCCTCGGCCGCTCAGCGAGACGATGCCGCCTGCGAGCGTGAAGAGATTGCGGATCCTATGATCCATTTCATTCAACAGCAGTTGCTGGCGCTCAAGCGCCCGCTTACGCTCGGTGATGTCCAGCCCGATGCCGACCCGGGTTCCGTCCGACAGACGGATGTTCGCCCAACTGGTTTCGACCAGGGCGCCCATCCGGGTGACCATAGGGGTGTCAAGCCAACCCTCGGGACATGAAACTGCGCACCTTTTCGCGCAGGGGCTCTGACGGGAAGAACTCGGCCATCAGGTCCACGCCCCGCGCTTCGTCCCCCGTCCAGCCCAGCACCTTCGAGAACGCACTGTTGAGCATCAACTCGCCGCTCTGCGGGTCATAGAGCTTGATCATGACGGGGATACTCTCGACCACAGCCTCGAAGCGCTCGCGCTCGCGGCGCAAAATCTCGGCGGCGGCTAAGCGTTCCAGGCCAAACCCCATCTGCCGGCCGATCGTGACAGCCAGGTCGATTTCATGCTGGGTAAAGGCGTGGGGATCCTCGTAGTAGACCATGAATTTGCCCACCACGCCTCCGGACATCGTCAGGGGAATGAAGGCCAGTCCTCGGATGTTCTCGCCCAGAATGACTGATGTGATCGCCTCTGACTCGCCAGCGTCTTCGATGTTGGAGACCGTCAGCGGCTCCACGTCGCGCTGGCCCGCTGTCCATGGCGAGTGGCCGTCGACCGCGATCCGGTAGCCATCGGACAGACCGCGCCACGCAACGAACCGCATGACGTTGCGCTCGTTGAAACGCAGGATCGCGGCGCGCTGGCAGCCCATGGCTTCAGCTATCGCATCGAGGGAGGCCTCGTAGACATCTCGTTCGCTTTCGGCACGGAATAGTCGGTCAGTAAACCGATAGAGCGCAGCCGGCTCCTGGCCGCTCAGCGTCGTCGAAGTCATTCTCACCCCGCTGCGCCGACTCCGACGCTTCAGCTACTGCGCGGGCGGTCAGGGAAAGGCGACGGCAAGGGTCAACCAGATGCCGCATGGGAACACCTCGACCGCCCGCGCGACGGCAACACGCGAACATGGGGCGCTCCGGCCTGCGCCCGTGCATTCACCCATGTTAAATTGCCTGACGCAGCCCCCCATCCGAAACCGGGCGATAATCGGCGGTTGCGGTCAGCTGCTCGGGGCGGCGCAGCATCGCTGTGCTGGCGCGAAGCTCGATGAGGCCATCGCGCCGCAACTGCTGGAGGGTTCGATTGATATGGACGATCGAAAGCCCCAGCGCGTCGGCGAGCGTCTCCTGAATCAGCGGCAGCGGAAAGCGCAATTGGTCTCCGAGCCCGACGAGCGCCAATCGATCACGGGTCTCAAGCAGGAAGTGCGCCATCCGCTCGTAGGCGGTCTGGCGGCCCAGCCGGACGATCTGAGCCAGCAGCAGGGCCTCCTCGGCCCGCTCCGCAGCCGCAATGGCTAGGGCAAGGCCCGGATAGGTCCGTCGGTCGTTGGCCGCTTCGCGCAACGGACTGGCGTCGATCAGCTCGACGCTCGTCACCGCCACGATCGTGGTCGGCGCCGGCGTTCGCTGGCCACTGCAGAAGCCGACCCCGTCACCGGGAAGGATGAAGTTGAAAATCTGCCGGCGCCCGTCGGGCAACAGCCGCTGGCGGCAGGCCCACCCGGCGACGAGGACACGAGAGCGTTGCGGAACGGCACCCTCCGCAATCAGCTCGGACCCAGCCTCATGGACCTCCGTCTTCAACGGCAGGCCGCGGATGATGCCACAGTCTGCCAGGCTCAGAGAGGCAAAGGCGGAAAGCCGACGAAAGAGGATATCCCTTGGATCGGCTGCGATGCGCGGACGGACCTGCGTGGCGCTCATCGAAATCCCCTAATTTCGCGTACTCGACTCCAAACTTTTCAACGCCGCGACCAACGCCGCCGCGGTCACAGGCTTCTCAACTCGCGGGGCCGCGGTCAACTCAGGCGGAATGACCGCGGCGTCATAACCCGTGGCGAAAATGAAAGGGACAGAGCGGCGCTTCAGTTCCACCGCCACGGGGAAGATCATCTGACCGGCGAGATTGACGTCCAGCAACACCAAATCGATCCCGTCGCCATCGATCATGTCCAAGCCCTCGCTGACCCGACCGACTGGCCCGGCCACATCGCCGCCCAGTTCGCGGACGAGCGCGCACATGTCTTGAGCGATCAGGTACTGGTCCTCGATGACCAACACGCGTCGTCCGCTAAGAGCCCCGCTCACGCCACCTCCCCTTCGTCCTCGCTCGGCTCTTCGAGTTCGTCGATCGCCAGCTCGATCGTGCACCTAACGCCGCCGGGCGCGAATTCCAGGGAGGTCGCCGCATCGAGTTCGTAGGGCAGGCCCCGTTCGATGAGCTCGCGACCGAAGCCATGACGACGTGGGTTGGCGTCCATCACCGGAACCCCCGTTTCAATCCAGCTGAGCGAAAGCCGCGGCTCAGCGCCGGCGATGAAGACTTGCCAGGCGACCGACACGTGACCGCCGGTTCGCGATAGTGCTCCATATTTTACGGCGTTGGTGGCCAGTTCGTGCAGCGCCAGGGAAACGATCTCCGCCTGCCGGTCGCGGAGGGTGACCGGTGGTCCGTCGATGCTGACCTGATCGCCTTCCTGAGCAGCGTGGGAGAGCATCTCGTCCCTCACCAGTTCATCGAGGCTTACCAGGCCCGAGGCGCTGCGGACGAGCACGCTCTGGGTGCGGGCCAGCGCCCGCAGCCGGCCGTCGAAATGGGCCCGGAACTCTTCGAGATCGGCCGACTTCTCCAGCGTCCGTTGGGAGACCGAACGCACCACGGCCAAGATGTTCTTCACCCGGTGTTGCAACTCGGCCGTCAGCAGTTTCTGGCGCTCGACTTGCTCGCGTTCCTGCGTCCGGTCGTGAAGGATCTTGACGAAGCCTTGATTGCGATCTCGCAGCGGCATCAGAATGCCCGAGCCCCAGAACCGCGAACCGTCGCTCTTCTGGTGCCACCGATCGTCGCCGGCGCGCCCATCCCGCAGAGCGGTCTTGATTTCGGCGGCGGCGGCCCCCGCCATGCGATCTTCCGGCGTGAACAACAGGTCGAGCTTCTGGCCGACGATTTCGCTGCTGCGCCAGCCGAAGATATTCTCCGCGCCTGGGTTCCAGCCATTGATGGTCCGCTCGGCGTCCATCGAAACGATCGCGTAGTCCCTGGCGCTCTCGACGATCAGACGATAGCGCTCCTCGCTCTCGTGCAGATCGGACCGCGCCCGAACGATCTCACTGACGTCTGCGAAGGTGATCACCACCCCGGCGATGAAGTTGTCCACGCTGCGATAGGGAAGAACGCGAACGAGGTAATGAGCCGCCCCGCTGGCGTCGACCACCTCGCGCTCGATAGTCCCGAGCGTTCGGATCACTCGCTGAGCGTCTTCCTCCAGCTGCGGATAGAGGACCCGTGAGGCGATGTGACTGATCGGCCGCTCATGGTCTGTCTCGACCAGGTGGAAGACCTCGGCGATGCTGGGCGTGAAGGTCTTAATGCGCAGATCATTGTCGAGGAAGACCGTCGCGATCTGCGTGCTTTCAAGCAGGTTCTTCATGTCGGAGTTGGCCTTCGCCAACTCGTTAACCCGGTGCGCCAGTTCGCCATTGACGGTTTGCAGCTCCTCATTGACCGACTGCAGCTCTTCCTTGGAGGTTTCCAGTTCCTCGTTGGCCGACTGCAGTTCCTCGTTGATCGACTGATATTCCTCGTTGGAGGATTTGAGCTCCTCGTTCGTGCTCTCGAGCTCTTCGATCGTCGCCTGCAGCCGCTCCTTGGTGAGCCGCAACTCCGCTTCCAGACGCAGGACATGTTCATCGCGAAGCGCCGCCGCCGAGGGCGCTTCCTCGCCCTGCCCCGGCGCGGCGGCGCCGCCGTCTCGGAACAGAACTATGAAATTGGGGCCGGCCTCGCCGAGTTGAAGCGGCTCGACCACAAGGTCCACTAGGTGTGGTTCGCCGTCGCTCTCGATGCGGAGCCTGTCCAGCTTCACCACGGCCTTGTCGTTCGCCGCAGTGTGAAGGGCGGAACGGAGGTCGATCCGCAGATCTCGATGCACGAGATTGAGTAAGTTGAGGTTCGCCGCGCCCGCTGCAGGCTCCAGATAACGGCCTGTGCGCCCCGAGAACTGCAGCACCTCATACTGATCGTCCAGAAGGACGTAGGCCGGTGCGTAGCGCTCCACGATCCGCTCGGCCTGTTTGGCCAGGCTGTTGTCGGCCCGCACCCGGCGTTCGCTGGGAGCGCTCGGCGCCATGCGACCGCGCGCGCCCGCCGCCAGAGGAAACTGCGGCAGCACCCTTGCATGGCTCTCGAGACGCCGGAAGATCCGGTGGCGCCGATCCAGAGGTGCAAAGAGCTTCGCATGCCGCGTTACGGTTTCGGACGGCCCGAGGAACAGGAAGCCTCCTGGCCTGAGCGCAAAGTGGAACAGCGGGATGACCCGGTCCTGCAGCTCGGCCGTCAGATAGATCAGCAGGTTGCGGCAAGACACCAGGTCGGTGCGGGAGAACGGCGCATCTCGGATCACGTTATGCTGGGAGAAGATGCACATCTCCCGCAGTTCCTTGACCACGCTGTAGGTCGCCCCCTCCTTGATGAACCAACGGCTCAGCCTTTCGGGCGATACGTCCTTTGCGATGCTTTCGGGATAGCGCCCAGCCCGGGCCAGGTTCAGAGCTCGGCCGTCGATGTCCGTGGCGAAGATCTGCACAGGGGGGACGATATCGAGGCCAGCCATGTGTTCGCGCAGCAGGATGGCGATCGAATAAGCTTCCTCTCCCGTCGCGCAGCCAAGCACCCAGACCCGAACCTGGTCGCTTGCGCCCTTGCCGGCGAACAGCTTCGGGACGACGTCCGTCTCCAGCAGCGAGAATTCCGGAAGATCGCGGAAGAACTGGGTCACCCCGATCAACAGATCCTGGAACAGGCGCCCCACCTCCTCAGGCTCTGCGCGGAGGAAGTCGACGTAGGCCTCAAGGTGATCGATCTGCCGCACCTGCATGCGGCGCTGAACCCGGCGAATGAAGGTGTTCTGCTTATATCCGTGGAAATCATGCCCCGTCGCGTTGCGCAGCACCGCTGCAATGCGGTTCAAACTGGTCCGCGTCCCGGCCTCGACCGCTTCGGCCTGTTCTGCAATCGAAGGCGTGACGGCGAGATGCTTGACGTGGACGTTGATCTGCTCAGCGATCTTCTCGACCGGCAGCACGAAATCGGCCACCCCGGCCGGGTCGAGCGCGGGGGGCGAACTGCCCTGAGGATCGTACTCGGCGATCGCCAGGCCGCCGTTTTCCTTCAGTGAAGCAATACCGGCCAAGCCGTCGGCGTTGAGATGGCTAAGCACGACGCCGATCGACCGATGACGATAGGCCTCGGCCAATGATGTCAGCAGGCTGTCGATCGACGCACGGTGCTCGGGCGCCTCCGGTGCGGGCGTGACCCTGACATGCCCGTCCTCGAACCGGGTCAGGGCGCCATGCGGCGTGACATAGATATTTCCGGCCTGCGGGATCAGCTGATCGCCGACGATCTGTGCGGGCAGGCCGCTCAGCCGAGCAAGTTCGTCGGCGACTTCCTCGGCGTTCACACCGTTCACCTGACGAAGTACGACTACGTAGCTGGCGGGGTTGGACTTTCCGATCACTTTGAACAGCTGGTTCAGCGACGCCAAGCTCGCGCCCGAAGCGGCGACAGCGACCATGACGGGCGGCTCGCCCGGAGTCTTCTGCTTCGACTTGGCTCGCATCGCCACGGGCATACCTTTTGTCTCTGCCGCCGCAGAATGACGACGCCTAGATTCCCGTCGCCCAATCGGTTTCATCATAGGCCGGTTCGACGGCTTCAACACGCCTGATATCGGCCAGCGCTGACCTCAGGGTCTGGGCGTTGCGGCGATAATCTTCCTTGCGGCTTGAGTAGAATTGCAAGGTCGCGCCCTTGCCGGCCGCCGCCACCTCCTTGGCCAGACGGCTGACCAGTTCCTCGCGCTCCTCCAGAATCCGCAGCGCCAGAAGCAACGCCTCCTCGATATCGGGAGACAGGCCCCCTCCCCCTTTGCGGCGTGGCCTTGAGCCGCCGGGCCCCCGGGCGGCGTCAACAGCCAGTTGAAGGCCCAGCGGGGCCGGACGACCGAGTGCGGGCGGCTCCTGCACGAGGCGAGCGACACAGCCCGCCAAGCCCTCAGCGCCAACGACGAAATCGGCGCCCGCCGTCGCCAGCGCCGCACGCGGCATGTCCGGCGCTTCGGCCTCAGCGGGATCCTGCACGACGCCGACGCCGCCCAATTCCCGGATCGCGGCCAGTCCGGAGGCCCCGTCGTTCAGGAGGCCGCTCAGCAGCACGCCGATCACCCGCGGGCCGAAAGCAAGTGCAGCCGAGCGGAACAGGGCGTTGATAGATGGACGGGCCATGACTTCCTTCGGCCCGTGGCCGAAGACGACATGGTGGCTGGAGAGCAGAAGGTGCTTTCCGGCCGGGCCAATCAGCACCCGTCCGGGCGAAATGGCGTCGTACTCGTGCGCATAGGTCACCGGCAGCGCCGAGCCCTTGGTGAGCAGTTGCCCCAGATAGTGTGGGCCTGTCTGCGGCCGGTGAACGACGATGAAAACGCTCGCCGCCAGGTCGGCCGAGAGGCCGCCGAGCAGGGTCCGCAGCGGCTTAAGGGATCCTGCCGACCCGCCGATCACGATGATGTCGCGTCTATCCAACAGCATATTCGCCGGTTGAAACAAGCTGAGTTCAGGAGACTCCGCCTTCCACCTCGCGGTTCCATAAGTTGATCGCCTGGCCGCAACTTTGTGCTCGGGCGATCGAAAACCATCAAAGGTGAATGCGCTCGCTTGGCCATTGGGCCTTGCTGTAACGATGATGGAAGTCTCCGGGTCGCAGAACGTCTCAGAACTGGCCGTAGTGCGGATCGCTGATGGCTGGAGTCTGATGAGCCATGGACGGCGATGGGGGACGTTCCGCTATCGGGTCGATGCCGAGGAGGCTGGGCTGCGGCTGCTCAAGATCGGCGCGCTCAGCGGACATCCCATCCTGCTTCTGGTCCAAAATTCGGTCGGGGAGCTGCGTCCGCTCGATGATATCTGACCTTATACTGCCCAGGAACTACACCGTCCTCGTCATAGGTCTGGATGGAGAGGTGGAGGGCGAACTCAATCTCGACTGCGACAGCGATCAAGAGGCGGCCAATCTCGCATTTGGCGCAGCGAGCCTCTTTGGCCACGAGCTCGTCGCCGCAGACGGCCGCTTCCTTGGCTGGTTCGACGCGATCGGCGCGATGCGGTTAACGCCGTAGTCAGCGCGCGCTGCCGGAGCAGTATTCGTCAGGCTTGGTGAATTCAGATCAGGTGCTCCAGAAAGGTGCAGAATGACCAATCCAAGAGCGACCCACACAAATGCGGCGGACTCGGCCCCCGGCGTGGATGACGGCCGTACGGGCCATGCGCCGGCGCCGCCCATCAACTCCAGGCCCGCCGGGCGCATAATCGTCTTCTGGCTAGTTATCGCCGCCTTGGCGATTCTGGTGATTGCGTTGATTTCGAACTGACGCACGGCGACGACGCCAACGCGAGCACAAGGAGGCGGCGACCGCCAGTACGTGGTGATGACGGCGGCGCCCCACGACATGACCCCCAGTCGGAGACGGGGTGATCGCCTAGGCGCCGCTGACCTATACTAGGCTCCCCCGGGCATTCTGCGCGCCCAACGGGCATGCTGCGATCGCTGGCGCCTGCGGAGAACACCACCGCAACACATCTGCGGCCTGGGCCGTTACCTCGCGATGCAGCTGCGAGCGCTTAAGTCACGGCCCGCTGGGGCATCCCTAGGTCGCATTTGCGCCGGCCGGCGACCTTGAGGATCGCCACCTACAATGTGAACGGCGTCACGGCGCGCCTTCCCCATCTCCTCGAATGGCTGGCCGAAACCAAGCCGGACGTTGTCTGCCTGCAGGAATTGAAGGCGCCCGATGAGAACTTTCCGGCTAAAGCCCTGGAAAAGGCGGGCTACGGCGCGCTTTGGCACGGCCAGAAGTCCTGGAACGGCGTGGCGGTGCTCGTCAGGGGCGCCATGCCGGTCGAAACCCGGCGCGGACTGCCCGGCGATCTGCAGGATGCGCAAAGCCGCTATTTGGAGGCCGCTGTGGAAGGCCTCGTCGTCGCCTCCCTCTACGCCCCCAACGGAAATCCGGTTGGGAGCGCCAAATTCGATTTCAAGCTCGGCTGGTTTCAGCGCTTTGCCGCCAGGGCCGATGCGCTACTGGGCTCGGGCGCGCCGGCGATCCTGGCAGGAGACTTCAACATCATTCCTACCGATCTTGATGTTTATGCTCCGGCTCGTTGGCGAGATGACGCACTCTTCCAGCCGATGCTAAAGGACTCCTATGTCCAGCTCCTCGGCCGCGGCTGGACCGACGCCTTGCGGCGCCAGTTCCCGCGCCAGCGCGTCTATACTTTCTGGAAATATCTGCGAAACGCCTATGCGCGGGACGCCGGGCTGAGGATCGATCATATCCTCCTGAGCCCGGCCGCCGCCGCGCGCATGACGAGGGCTGGGGTGGACCGCGAGCATCGCGGAAGGCCGAAGGCCAGCGACCATGCGTCGGTCTGGGTAGAGCTCACGCCAGCGCCCCCGGAACTAATCGGCGGCGCGCGAAGGGACTGAGCAATATAGAGCGTTCGGGCTGTTCGCCAGATCCGGCCCCAGCGACACCCGCCTCAACACGCCGCCGCTTGAATATCAAATGATAAACTTAGCAATGATTATTGAATAAATATTGCGCCAACCCGGAACGAATATATTGGGCCGCCGATTTATGGGCGTCCAATAAACCAAAGGAGACTCGGACATGCTTCGTAACTTTCTCCTTGTCGGAAGCGTTGCCGCGTTGGTGGCCGGCGGCGTCGCCATCGCGCAAACCGCCCCCCAGATGGACCAGACCGCGCCACCGGATGTGGTCGCTCCAGCCGCACCGCCGCCATCGACGATGGCCCCATCATCGCCCGACCGTTCAACCGCGCAGACGCCTAACGCGGGTGCGTACGGCGCCGACACGGCTCAAACCTCGGGGGCGGTGAACGATCAAGCCACACAGATGGCGGGCGAGCGGGGCTAAACCCGCCTGCCGGGCGGCCGCCGTGCGCTTCCCAGCTACGCGCCTTCGCTACGGGTGCGGGCTCCTTGCGGCGGTGGGTCTGGCTGCCTGCGCCGGCCAGGTCGACCAGCTTCGAACCGACCTGGCCGCGCAGGTGCTCCGACATAGCCTGTCCGCCTCGCCGCAGGATCCGTTGACCGCATTCTATCGGGAACACCCCGAGCCGCTTTGGGTGCGCCATGGCAAACTCCGTCCAGAGGCGCAAGCCGTCCTCACCCTTTCCGGAAATGACGAGCGGCTAGCCGCAAGCATCCAACGCGCCGTCGGCGGTTCACCTGCAGCATTGGCGAATGCGGAACTGGCGCTTTCTGAAGCCCTCGTGCGCGCAGCACTGGCGGCGCGCAATTCGACAGTTCGCGTAGAGTTCGCCGATCGCGAACTGGCGCCGCCTCGCAATGGACTGGATGTCCTTCGCGCGGCCGCGCGAGCACCCTCGTTAGCCGAACATCTCGAGGGACTGATCCACGGCAACCCCCTCTACGCCGAGCTTGTCGCCGCCCGCGCGGCTTTGGCCCTATCGCCCGCTGAAGATGCGAAGGTTGAGGCCAATCTCGAACGGTTGCGGGCGCTTCCCAGCGATTTGGGCGAACGGTTCGTCCTCGTCGACGTGCCGGCCGCTCGACTATGGCTTTATGAGCGGAACAAACCGGTCGCCTCTATGCGCATCGTCGCGGGCGCGCGCGAGGATCCGACGCCCTTGATGGCCGCGCAGTTGCGCTACGCCGTTCTCAATCCCTATTGGAACATCCCGCCCGATCTCGTGAGCCGGCGTGTCGCCCCGCGCGTATTGCGCGCCGGGCCTCGCACGCTCTTGGACCAAAACATGGAAGTGCTCCAGGATTGGACGCCCGCCGCGGCCGAGATTCGCGCCGAAACTGTCGACTGGGCCACCGTCGCGCAAGGCGCGGTGCTCCGTGTTCGCCAGCGTCCTGGCCCCGCCAATACGCTGGGCCGTGTCAAGTTCGCGATGCCGAACGCTCTTGGGGTCTATCTGCACGATACCCCCGAACGTGGGCGGCTCTCCGCCCTCCCCGCTTACCGAAGCGCCGGCTGCGTGAGACTGGCTCAATCGGACAAGTTGGGACGTTGGTTGTTCGGAGCATCATGGTCGACCGAGAGGCCGCCCGAGACGCGCCTAACCCTCCGAAAGCCTGTACCGGTGTACATCGTCTATCGGACCGCGCGCGTCGAGAACGGTGCGATCCGTTTTCTACCCGATCCCTACGGATTGGACACCCGCCCGCTTCATCAGACTCCCGCTCCGCCGCGCCCTGCTTCAAAGCCCGGCTCGGTCCAAACAAAACCCACCGCCGGGCAAGGTTGGCCCATGACTCATAGCTGGTCGATCGCGACTTGAAAGAGTTGGAGGTCGCGTGCTGGGCGAGCTTGCGGGCCCCAGCGTCGTGCCCCCGTCGCCGCCGCGCAGCGCACCGTCGGCCCCAGGCTTTCACTTATCCACGCGCTCGAACGCGCTCGGCTGGCGGAGCAGAATTTCCTGTCCGCGCAAGCCACGCCTTAGGAACCTAAGCCCCTGTGATCGCTTGAGATGTCTCCAACTTAGGAGCCGCGGGCATGAACAGCATAATCTACTTGGTCGGACTCGTCGTTGTCGTGCTGGCCGTCCTCTCCTTCCTGGGTTTGACCTAGGCATTTTCATGGAGCAACGACATGTCGAGCACCTACCCCGAAGGGGGCGCTAGCGGCGTCTCCTCCTCCACCACGGGCCGCGACATCGCCCGCAATGAAGTCGCCAAGGCGCGGGAAAAGATCGGTGAAGCGAGCGAGGCTGTTCGCGGAGAAGCCGCCCACTTCGCTGAGCGTGCGCGCGAACAAGTCATCGGTCAGGTCGAGGAGAAGAAGTCGGCGGTGAGCGACGCCCTGGCCGTCTTTGCCGATGCGATCCGCACGGCGCGTGACGATCTGGGCGCGCAGGAACAGACCTTCGCCGCACAACTGGCCGGTCAGGCCGCCGACGGCTTACAGGCCTTCTCGCGCACCATCTCCGGGAAGACACCCGAAGCAATGCTGCAGGCCGCTCGCGATCTTGGACGAAACAATCCGACCGCATTTCTAGCTGGCGCAGTTCTAGCGGGGGTGGCCATCGGGCGCTTTGCGCGCAGCTCTGCTCAACACGAGAAAGGCCCAGAACCGGCGGCGTTTCAGGACGAAGCCACCACGGCCATGAGCGCTGGCGAAGACTCCTCGCCTGACCAACTCGGACCCGAGGCTTGAGCCATGATTGATAGCGATAATCGCACCCTCCCGCAGCTCATCGGCGACCTTTCAAGCGACCTCACCGGCCTCCTGCGCAAGGAATCCGAGCTCGTCCGCGCCGAAGTCTCCGAAAAGATGGGGCAGCTGGCGAAAGCGTCCGGCGAGATTGCTGCGGGCGCAATCTGTCTGATGGTCGCCCTGCTGATCCTCCTGCAGGCCGTCGTCATCGCACTGGCCAAGGTCATAGGCGCGGGCTGGGCTTCGCTGATCGTGGGCGTCGCCGTGGCCATCCTGGGCGTTGTGCTCGTTCGCGCTGGGGCCAAGGCGGCTGCGCCAAGCCAGCTCACGCCCGAACGCAGCCTGCGTCAGGCCGAGAAGGACGCACACCTGGCCAAGGAACAAGTCACATGAACCGCTCCTCCGAAGACATCGAACGCGAAGTTGAATCGGCCCGCGGCGAGCTCGATCGCACGGTCGAGGCGCTCAAGGACAAGATGACCCCTGGGCAGTTGATCGATGAAATCAGCCGCAGTTTCAAAGGAGGCGGAGCCGGCGAGATGATGAGCAATCTCGGCGTGCAAGTGCGAGAAAACCCGGTGGCGCTGGCCATGATCGGCGCCGGCGTCGCCTGGCTGATGATGGGCAGGGGCGACCACGAGGCTTCGGACGCTCTAGCGCGAACCTATCAGAGCAATCCGGACATGGACATCGCTCGCCCAAGCTCATCTTCCCATGGGGTGTCGGGAAAGGCCGAGCATTTGGCCGACAAGGTCAGCGAAGCGGCCAGCGGCGTAAAGGACGCCATTTCAAACGTCACCGACCGGGCGACAGAGAGCTTGCACGACCTGCGCGGTCAGGCGGGCGCCGCGGGGCGCAAGACGGCCAGATCGTTCGAGGACATTCTGCAGCAGGAGCCGCTCATTATCGGCGCTTTAGGTCTCGCAGTCGGCGTGGCCGTGGGAGCAGCGCTGCCGGCGACCTCACTGGAGGACCGCACGTTCGGCGCCGCCCGCGATGATCTCGTCGAGGCCGGGCAAGAGAAACTCGCCGCCGCCGCCCAGGGTCTTCGCGCCTCCGGAGAGGCCGCAATTGCAGCGGCCAAGCAGGAGGCGGGCGACCAAGGCCTCACCGGAGACGATGGCTCGTTAGTCGACAAGGCAGAATCCGTAGTCCGTTCGGGTGTCGAAGCCGCGCGGAGCGGATCGGGCGCCGACCGGCCCACCTGAGGCTGCCGCGCGCCCCTGGCCAGCCCATCGTGGAAACCCTACTGGCTGGTGGTCCTTGGCCCCGACGGCGGCGTCGTCGGGGAGGCCCAGCTTCGGTGCAGCGACGACCTGCGGGCGGCAAAAATTGCGTTCTCCACATCAAGTCCGCACGGACATGAGCTTTGGTGTGATCATGGTTTCCTTGGTCGCTTTGAAGCAGCCCTTTCGAGCCCGTGCGACGAGCCCGTCGTACGCTAGCTGAAACGTGAGGCCGGCCTTCGCCGATAAGCTCGGTCAAAGAGCACTCTACGACATTTCCCGCCCAAGCTGGCTAGCGGCCTGGACACGTCAATCATCGCCCTGATCGGCCAGCGCGTCGGAACAGTACGCCAGCGCCTTGGACATGCGCCACTCGACGGTCTTGAGCGGGAGCGCGAGGGTCTGCGCGATTTCGCCGTAGCTCATCGCCCGAAACCGGCTGAGCACGAAGACGTCGCGATAGATCGGCGGCATCCGCATGATCAGTTGCTTGAGCAACAGGAGCTCGATTTGCTCGGCGGACTGGGACGGCTCAAGGACGTAGTCCGAGAATTCGATCACGACCGAGGCGCGAGCCACGGCCTCTGAGTGCCTCTGGGCTTGATCGGCCGCGGCGTTGTGAGCGATGCGAAGCAGCAGCGCCTTGGGATGGCGGATCACCGCGCCAGCCTCGCCATACTTCGCCGCCCGCATAAACGCCTCTTGGGCGAGATCCTCTGCCTGTTCGCCGTAGCGCCGGCGGAGGGCCCGAGCGAGCCAGGCGCCGTACGTGCGAAAGAGACCCGCGATCCGGCCCTCCGCGCGAGAGTCGCGTGAGCGCACAGCAGTCGTTGGCGATTGGCCGTCAGTGGCGCCGGTTTGGCTTGGATCGCCACGGCGGGATGCGGCCAGCCCCCGCCGCTTGGTGGAGAGCTTCTCCATGGTCCTTCCCTGCTTCTTGCCGCGCAGCCCGAGAAGCCGGGCGGTTCGATACGTGCGAAGCAAGTAAGCACGCCCCACCTATTCCCACGCCGACCTGCAGGATCGGCTGATGTGGTTTTGTATTCGGTGGGCCGCCCGACAAGCGGGGTCGCTTCGACACGTCTTGCGCGGGGATCGCCGGTATCGAGCCGTCGATTCCAGATTCAACTTCTCATAGGTTTTGCGAGCGCGCCAGACCCTCATGAAGGGTATGAGGCCGCGGGCGTCCATCGAGCGCCAGATTGCGCCGCCGACTGAAGCGACAGTCCCCCCGTAAAAATGCGGGGGCGCGCACGCTGGCAATCTGGGCTATGGCTGAACTCCATAACATCCGGAGGTTGTGGCGGAATGGCGGACGGCGCCAGCTCCGGCGAGCTTAGGGCATTGGGGGAGGCTCTCGGGCGCATCCGCCGTCGACGCAGGATGAGCCGGCGCGGTTTGGCCTGCATCCTCGACATGCCATTGGCGACTTACGACGACCTTGAAGCCGGACGGGGCCTCACGTTCGATCGACTGGCCGCCTTTGCCGCCGCCACCGACTGCGACCTGCCGGCCTTGCTGCTTTGCCCTCATTTCGGCTCTTCCGAGCTCGCGGTCCTCGCCGCCGACAACAAGGCCGTCAGCATCGCGCTCTCCTCCCTGGAAGAGGTCATGGACACGCTGGGCGAGGGCCTTTCCAGGCTCACGGCGGCTCAGATTTTTGCTGCATTCGACCTGGCCCGGGCTGCGGCGAGCAGACCAGTCATGATCGATGCCGACGTCCCACCGTTGCTGGCCAAGCGGCAGATCGAATGCCTCAGATGGGCCCAAGCCGGGAAGAGCTCGCCCGACATCGGCCAGATCCTCGGCATCTCCCGGCGTACGGTCGACGACTACATCGCCGAAGCATGCATACGCCTGGGCGTGCGCACCCGCGTCCAGGCGGTGTCACGCGCTATCGGCCTGGGGTACCTGTCGCCCTAACCACGATCAGCATGCCTGCTAGTCGCAGTGGTTCTTTCGCCGGCTCGCCGGCCGCAGGCGCCCGCTCCGGCTGACCGGGTCAGACGTCGAGCTACGCACGCCCGCGTCCGCCCAGGCGTGGAGATCAGCGGCCGTATAGACCACCAACCCGCCGATCTTTCGGTAGACCGGACCTGTGCCGGAGCTGCGGTGCTTCTCCAAGGTGCGGCCTGAGAGGCCCAGAACGCGTCCGGCCTCATCTGTGCGCAGGTAGCGCGGGGATGCATCGGGGTGTCGCTCGCTCATCGAGCACGTCTCCATTGCCAGAGCCGCCGATCTCGAGCGCGGCCATTGGCAAGGACGCCGCAAGGCCACGTCGCCCGCAACCCGCAAAGCTACGGGGTCCCTAGGCTTCAGGCGCCTTGGGGCTCGGCGCAGCACTTGGCCACAAAGGCGTGGAAGGCGTCCCCATAAGAGGGCTTGGACTGTTCGCGATTGATCCGCTCGTAGATCTCTTTGGGATCGCCCAGATTACCGCGAATGGTAGATTCCCACTGCTTGAGTTCTTTGCGCCGCCGACTAATCGAGAAAGGGCGAGACCAGCCCCACCAGAGCAGCGCACGTTCCTGCTCGCGCACCCAATCGACCATTTCCTCAAGGACGTAGAGCTTCAGCGTCTCAAGCGCTTCCGGGTCAGCCTTGTGCAATTGGGCCGAGAGAAACCCGTTGAACAGGCCGTGCATATGGACGTCGGCCTGGGCCTCAACCTGGGTTCGGTAGGTGATCAGGGCAAGGCCGGCGCTGACGCCGGCCACCGCCAGGCCCAATGTCGTCGCCACTTGGGACGCAGCATTCCAATTCATAGGTGTTTCCCCCTGGGCCGCAACCAAACCGATATCGCCGTTATGTGAGTTGCGCAAATGAGGGCGCGTCGCCCTCGCCGATGGGCCCGTTGGCGCTTCGCCAAACTTCCAGTTCGCCCGCGTCATAGACGACCCTGCGCCCGATCTTTCGGAAGGGCGGCCCCACCCCCATCCAGCGGTAGGTCTGCAGGGTTCCGACGGTGTGACCGACCAGGGCCGCGGCCGCGCGTGTGTCGAGCCAGCGCGCCCGGCGCACCTGGCCGAGCACCGCGCGCACCTGGTCGACCTCTTCCTCTTCGATCTGCGGCTCGGGCGACGGCGAGCAGACCTCCTCGCCATAGCCAAGCAACCGGGCCATCTCGCCGGAGATCCGCTCGGCGGCGTCCTTTACCGGGTGGGCCGCCAGGTGCGCATAGCGCTCGGTGGTGGAGGCGGTGCGGTGACCCAGCAGCGCCCCGATCACAAGCAGGCTGTCGCCGCGCGCCGCGCCGAGGCTGGCGAAGGCGTGGCGCAGGTCATGCAGCCGCACATCCTCCAGACCGGCGGCCTCTCGCACGCGATCCCAGGCTTTCTGCAGATTGACGAAGTGCCCCTCCCCGCCGGTCCCCGCCAGTAGATAAGGGTTTCCAGGGGTCGGCTTGATCGCCTCGATCACCTTCATGACCGGCGCTCCGACATGGACGACCTTCGCGCCGGTCTTGCTATCTGGCAGCCGCAGGCACCGGTGATAGCTGTCGATGTGGGCGCGCTTGAGGGTGAGGATCTCGTTCTTGCGGCAGCCGGTGAGGATCAGCAGTCGCAGAGCTGCGATGGCCGATGGGTGCTCCACCCCCAGCGCCTCGGCCGCAGCGATGGCCTCGCCGAGCCGCGCCAGTTCCAGGGGAGAGAGAAACCGCTCGATCTTCTTTTCGGGATATCGGCGCACCCGATAGGCCGGATTGTCGTCGCGGATTTTATGCGCCACGGCAAAGCTCATAGCCGCCGAGAGGGTCACCACCGCCGCATTGGCCGCGCCGCGCCCGCCGCGAACGCGGCTCAGCCCCTGCTTCTTGGCGCTCTTGGCCTGCCTGGCCGTCGTGCCTTCGGCGACCGACCGGAGCAGCCGCTCGACCTCCTGGCGGGTGATCAGATTGGCGCGCTTGGCCCCCAGCAGCGGCTTGATGTGGTTTTCGATGTCGCTGCGGGCCGAGGAGATTGAGTTCGCCTTGCGGGTGGCCAGACCCTCGGCAAGGTAGAGGTCGCACAGCTGGGCGAGCGTCAGATCCCGGCGCGCCGCTGTCTTGGCTTCCTGCGGGTCTTCGCCGCTGGCGATCTGGCCCAGCAGGATCCGCGCCCGCTCTCGCGCCGTCTCCACCGTCCAGGGCGATCCGTGCGGGCCGATGCTGTAACGGCGGGTTCGGCCGCCGAAACGATACTGCAGCACATAGACCCGGCCGCCCGCCGGCGAGACCTTGAGGCCAAAGCCCACGACTTGCCTGTCCCAGAGATAGGCGTCGGTGCGCCCAGAGGGGGCGCATTCCACCGCCCGCTTCGTCAGCCTCTTGCGCTCGCCGCCCATGCCTTCCGTCCTGAATGATCGACGCCCACAACCATACCCTCATAGGTAATGCTAGTAAGCACATAATAAGCACACGAGCGCAAATCACCGCCAATAGCATACGGCTTTTTCGAAACTAACATCGTGTTTTTGCGGACGTTTTCGTAGATTCTCCAAGAATACGAAATACAACCTACGCGATTGGTAAGGCTGAGGTCGGCAGTTCAATCCTGCCCGGCGGCACCATGTTTCCCCAACGCTTTCAAGGCGTTGGGGAAACACCACACCCCCAGGCGGGGTCTAAGTCACAGCCAGCAAGCACATTGGAAGCGAACGCGCCCGTTTCGCGTGCGCCAATTCATGCCCCTCCATCCTGGGAGGGCGACGGCAGTGGTTGTGGCGGCGGCCCCTACCGCAAAACACCGAGTATTATGATGCCTCGGGTGGCGGCGAACTGAGTGTGTTCAGCGAAGACGACTTCGAAGCCAGCCTGCTGCAGCCGGGCTCTGTGATTGTGCGAGAAGGTGGTCTCCGATCCAGCCCCGCCCGCTGAATCGAAGGGGTAGGAATCTAGTTGCTGGTCGAGATCGTGGCTGGCGTCCAAAGGCTCTAGCAGCAGAAGAGCGGCGGGCCGGGAGAGCGCCAGCGTTTGAATCAGACGGTCAACGCCCTGCTGCGAGAAGTACTCGAGAACCCCGCCGTTGGAGAGCATCACCGTTCCAGCTTGCGGGTGGGCCGCCAGCCAATCTCCCGCATCGGCGCATGCAAAATCCAGCCGAGATCCGGGCGGCTGACCTGCGACGGCCCGGTCGATGGCGCCGGCATTGATATCTATACCGACCACCTGCTCGGCCCAGGGAAGCTTCTCGGCGCAATAGGCTAATGCAGCGCCGTTCCCGCATCCGATTTCTACAAGCCGCGAGAAGCCGAGATCCGAGGTTCGGACGAATTGATCAAGGGCGTCGATCGCCTTGGCATGGTTCGCTCGGAAGTGCTCGAAACTCGCCTGACCCTGCTCAACGTGGAACTTGTCGCCCGAGGCGCTCCGCCAAAATGAATCAAGCACACGCTGGAGACCGTCCACGTCCCCTGATCTTTGTGCTCGCCGCATCCGAGCTTGAAGTATTGCACGTTTCAGCTTGACCGAATGCCCGCTGTTGCGACCCGCATCTAATTCCCTGCCAAGATGGGGCATTGCAAACTCGAAGAAAACGCCCGCCGCCTGTAAGAGCACCTGTTTGACAGGGTCCATGAATTTTCCCCAAAGCGCTGCCATTAATGTCGAGGGCAAACCACCCTCAATCTTGAGTCAAGGTAATATAATTTAACGGCGGGAATTCAGACTGTCTGACGCGGGTTGTCAGTCGACAGATTTCGCAATTACTTTGCCAAACAACGCCTCGATGCTTTTGTTTAAAACGACGCAAGGTTGATCGACGCCCGCAGGATTTTCGCCCGCCGATCGGACACCCTTTCTCCGCCGCTACGGCGCGGTTCTGTCCTGCTGCCTTACGAAGCTCTCATGGACGGACGAAGCGGCGGGCCTGGATCTCAATGGGTCAGCGATCGCCATGGATGCCAGCCGGACGTCACCCGACGCGCCGATGTGAAACCTGGCGGCCGACCCGCTCGACGAACGCCTCATGAGTTTCCTGGTCCCCCCAATTCTCAACGCCGGCGGCCAGGCTCTGCAGATGCTCGATCTGGTGGCTGGCTGCCTCGGCGCGCTCCGCACGTCGCCAGCGCAGGGTGTCACCCACCATGGCGCGCAGCAGCAGGGAGGCGGCGACCGGGTGTCGGACTTCGAGCATGCCTGCGGCGGTCTCGAGCAATTCGACCCTACCGGGCTCGATCTCATCGGCGCGGGCGAGCACGAGCTTGGCCGCATCGGTCGTCGACGGCCAGGCGATCAGGAACGCCAGCGCGTCCGAAAAGCGTGGATGTGCGAGGGCGGCGGCCATCGCGCGCCCCTCTGCCTCGACATCGTCGAATCCGGAGAGCCGCTTGAGATGATCGCGCAGCGGCTGGACCCGAAGGCCCCGCTCAAACGCAGCCCACCGCAGCTCCTGCGCCAGTTCGGCCTGTCCTGAAGCTTCCGCCAGCGCGATCTGGGCGTCATCCCAATCGGCCCGTCCGCGCGCCTCGCGGCCAATGGGCGGCGCCGAGCGCCGAAGCGCCGCCTCCGCATCCTTAAGCCGGCCCGCCGCAGTCAATCGCAGAACGATCGCAGCGCCGGAGGCCGGATCGTCCTTCTCCGCCTCGGAAAAGGTCGCGACATAGCCGTCGGCGTCGCCGTCCAGGTCGGCCAGCCTGCGTGCGTCCAGACGCAGACGCTCCGACCGCCTGGACTTCGCCCACAGGGCATCGACCTCTGCCCGCAAGGCGCCGCGCGCCGGCGCGCTCAGCGATGGGCCGATGAGCGCGACGAGCTCGCCGTAGCGTCCCGTCCGGTCGTTCTCGATGAGCGCGGAGGCGCGCCAGGCGAGATCGGAGGGGTCGGGACCGGCCCTGCCGATAAGGTCCGCCAAGGAGCCGAGCGCCGCCTCGAAGCTTTCTGCGACCAGGCCGCGGGCGTCCCGCGTGAGCGCGAAGACCGCGGGCGCCATCGCAAGGAACCGCCACAGAAGCTCCAGGGCCAACTTAGGGGCCTGATCGGCCAGCGGCCCGATGATCATCGTGCGCTGCAGGTCGAGATCTCGCACGAAGCCTTTGTAGCCGCGCGTGCTGACCCGCGAGCGGCGGGTCTCAATCGCCGCCAGCGGCTTGCCGATCTCGGCGGCGAGGTCTTCCGGGCTGACCTCCCCTGCGAGGTTCATGCGCAGACGTCGCTTGAGATTGGCGTCCTCGTCGGCGGCCTCCAGCAGGATCTCCGCCAACCGCGCGGCGCCCAGCGCCTCAAGATTGGCCCGCGAGAGGGTCTTGCGTGACCGCTTCGCCGGCCGCGGGGGAGGTGTCATCTCAGTCAAATGCGCCTGCCTGGCTTCTGCTCCGCCCGGAGCCAAGGCGCCGCCCAGCGGGCAAGCGAGGGAACCTTCGCCCCTCGCGCACGCTCAAGCTTTGACTACGAGTGAACAGCTTGAGGGGAGTGTCATGGGCCGTTTGGGAAACTTCAAGGCAGCCCTGATGGATGACGGGCGCTACCGACTGCTCGTCGACGCCATTACCGACTACGCCATCTACATGCTCGATCCCACCGGCCGGATCACCAGCTGGAATGCAGGCGCCGAACGCTTCAAGGGCTATTGCGAAGCCGAGATCCTCGGCGAGAACTTCTCCCGGTTCTACACTGAGGAGGACCGCCAGGCGGGCCGGCCAGCCCGGGCGCTGGCCATCGCCGCGGCGGAGGACCGCTTCGAGAGCGAAGGCTGGCGGGTTCGCAAGGACGGCAGCCGCTTCTGGGCCCACGTTCTGATCGATCCGATCAGGACACCGGGAGGCGAGCTGGTCGGTTACGCCAAGGTCACGCGCGACCTCACCGAACGCAGGCGCGCCGAAGCCAAGATCAGGGAAAGCGAGCAGCAGTTCCGTCTCCTGGTCCAGGGCGTGACCGACTATGCGCTCTATATGCTCGACCCGGCCGGCTTCGTCACGAACTGGAACGTCGGGGCCGAGCGGATCAAGGGCTATCTGCCCGACGAGGCGATCGGCCAGCACTTCTCGCGCTTCTACACTCCTGAGGATCGCCAGGCCGGACTGCCGGAAACGGCGCTCAAGGAAGCCGTCGAGGCCGGTCGGTTCGAGCGTGAAGGCTGGAGGGTCCGCAAGGACGGATCGCAGTTCTGGGCGAACGTGGTCATAGACCCGATCCGCAATAGCCTGGGCCAGATCATCGGCTTCGCCAAGATCACCCGTGACATCACCGAGCGACGGCGCGCCCAGGAGGCTCTGGAGCAAACCCAGCAGGCTCTGCTGCAGTCCCAGAAGCTCGACGCAATCGGGCGGCTGACAGGCGGGGTCGCCCACGACTTCAACAATCTGCTGACGGCGATCATCGGCAGCCTCGAACTGCTGCGCAAGCGGCTGCCGGGCGACCCGAAGTCCGAGGCCCTGCTGGAAAATGCGATGCTGGGCGCCAGGCGCGGCGCGAACCTCACCCAAAGGATGCTCGCCTTCGCGCGCAAACAGGACCTTCGGGTCGAGGCTGTCGACGTGGCGAAGTTCGTCGGCGGAATGACCGACCTGCTGCAGCGCTCGCTTGGGTCTTCGATCGAGGTGGTGACGCGCTTTCCGATGCGGCTCGCGCCGGTAAGCACGGACGCCAATCAGCTGGAAATGGCGCTGCTGAACCTGGCCCTGAACGCCCGCGACGCCATGCCGGACGGAGGCGAGATCAAGATCGAGGCCCGCACGGTCTCGCTGGCGGCCAAGTCCGAAACGGCCCTCCCCGCCGGCGACTATGTGAAGCTGAGCGTCAGCGACACCGGCGAAGGCATGGACGCGGACACGCTCGCCCGGGCGCTCGAGCCCTTCTACACGACCAAGGGCGTCGGAAAGGGCACCGGCCTTGGCCTGCCCATGGTGCACGGCCTGGCCGAACAGTCAGGCGGCCGCCTTTCGCTCCACAGCCGGCCGGGCCACGGCACACGCGTCGACATCTGGCTTCCCTGCGCCAGCACCGCCCCCCCAATAGCCAAACCCTTGGAGGCGCCGGACGCGCTTGCCCCGGTCAGGCCGCTCAGCATCCTGGCGGTCGACGACGACGAACTGGTGCTCCTGAACATCGCCGCCATGCTGGAGGACCTCGGGCACCAGGTTCATACCTGCAGTTCGGCGGTGGAGGCCCTCAGCGCGCTGGAGAACCTGCCGTTCGACCTGGTGATCACCGACTACGCAATGCCGCGGTTCAGCGGCCTGCATCTGATCGAGGCGTTGAAGCGGGACTATCCCTGGGTCCCCGTGGCCCTGGCGACCGGCTATGCCGAACTGGCGCCCGGCGTCGCCAAGGACGTGGCACGCCTGGCCAAGCCCTACGGCCAAGGGGAGCTGGCCGCTCTCATACGCCGTCTGGAAAAGGCCTAATCCACGCCAGCCACAACGAAAACCCCGGCCGCAGAGCGGCCGGGGTCCGATGGTCCGAACTCAGGTTTTAGTAGGTGCGCGGAGCATCGGGCCGATCGAGGGAACGCTCGCCGGAGAGCGGCTCGTCGAGGGTGCGCGCCCCACCGGGCTCGGCGGTGATGAAGGAGCGGTCCTCCTTCAGATAGGCCTGGCGCTCGCGCGTCACGTCGTCGGCGCTGTAGGGCGCGGCGGCCTGGTCGAAGCGCGACCAGCCGGCCTGGCGATAGGTCTCGCCACGCCGGGCGGTGTCGACGAACGTGCGCCGTTCCAGGATCTCTTCGATGCGGCCGACCTCGTCCTCGTCCGCCCGCACGCTCACCAAGGTCCCGCCGCGACGAACGCCCTCGGCGTAGATGTTGGCGTCCTCGTCGGAATGTCCCGCTTCCTTAAGCGCCCCAAGCAAGCCGCCCGCCGTCCCGCCTGCGGCCGCTCCAATGGCCGCGCCGACTGCGGTCGACACCAGCCAGCCGGCCGCGACCACCGGGCCGAGACCCGGAATGGCCAGCATGCCCAGTCCGGCGAGCAGGCCCGCGCCGCCGCCGATCAGCCCGCCGGCGGTTGCGCCCTTGCCCGCGCCGTCGGCCACATCGTTCTCGCCGTCGCCGTTGCGGTCGCCCAGAGGGCCTCCGGTGCGCGAGGCGCCTCCAGCATGCCTGTGGCCCTCATGCCAATTGTCGGCGTTGTTGGAGACGATGCTGATCTGGTCCTGATCGACGCCGGCCGTTTCAAGGTCGTCGACGACGTTAAGGGCCTCGAGATGGCTGTCGAACAGCCGGGTGATGGTCTTGCTCATTGCATGTCCAATTCTGGTGCTGTGCTTGGGGCTCAGGACGCGCTGACCGCGCCCTTGTAGTCGACGGTGACGTTGGCCTGGGCTCCGTCCTTCGTCGCCTTGGCCATCCAGATTCCGTTGGCGTCCTGGGTCAGGGAGCCGACGACGGCGTAGCCGGCGCCTTCGATCGCGCCCCTGGCCTGGGCTTCGGTGAAGGAGTTGGCGCCCGGGGTCGGTCCCGGTTCGCCGCCGCCCGCCGTGGCGTCGATCGCCGCGTTGCGGGGCGTTTCGGAGGCGGCGACCACCGGCCCCTTCGTGTCGTCGGCGGCCTGGGCGGCAGGTTGCTGGCCACACGCCGACAGCAGCGTCGCGCCGAGCGCGACGGCTAAATAGGTTCGTAACATTTGTGAAAATCCTTCGAGAGGTGGGAGAGGAAGCCCGCGCGACCAACAAGGTTCCTGCCGCCGGCAAATAGGTCGAGCGAGCGCGGCCCGCGGTATCAGCCTCAAGGATCGAGCTCGACTAGGCCAATCGCTGGCCCGCCCGGGCGGTCACGACGCCAGGCGTTGGGTGGTCGCGCGCCCGGTCTGGGCTTCCGGCGAAATCCGATCCAGCGGCAGGTGCAGCGTGATCTCGAGGCCTTCTGGTCGCCGCTCGATCTTGAGCTCCCCGCCCAACTGGCGCGTGCTGGCCTGCATCAGACGCGACCCGAAGCCCTCTGGCCGCCCCTCGGCGTCCAGCAAGGGGCCGCCGATCTCTCGCCAGACGAGCTTCAAGCGGCCGCCTTGTTGGGTCGTCTCGACGACGACACGTCCCTGCTCGGCGGAAAGCGCTCCGTATTTCGCGGCGTTGGTCGCGAACTCATAGAGCAGCAGCGCCAGTGAACTGACCGCAGGGTCGGTGAGCTCGGCGTCGATCCCGGCCATCGTGATCCGCCCTTCGCCGTCTGTGTAGGGCGAGAGGATGGCCGCCATCAGGGACTGCAGCCTTACCGGGGTCGAGTGGGCCTCCTCCCCGCCCCCGCTCAGCGTTAGGGCGTGGGCGCGGGCCAGAGCCGCCAGGCGGTCGCGCACGTCCTCGACCAGGGCGTCGACGTCGCGCGTTCGACGGCCGCTTACCGAGACGATCCCGCTGGCGAGCGTGAAGAGGTTCCTGATCCGGTGATCCATTTCGCGCAGCAGCAGCTGTTGGCGCTCCACGGCTCGATGGCGCTCGGTGATGTCGACGCCGATCCCGACGCGCGTGCCGTCGGAGAGCCGGATGTTGGCCCAGCTGGCCTCGACCGGCCCACCGGTCGCGGTCGTCATGGGCGTGTCGAGCCATCCCTCGGGACAGGACTCCATGAACTCGGCGACCTGCTTGCGGACGGTCTCGTCCGGGAACAGACGCGCCATCAGGTCGATCGTCTCGGCATCCTCGCTCGTAAAACCCAGGACCCGGGAGAACTCCTTGTTCAGGATCAACTCTCCGGTCTGCGGATCGTAGATCTTGATCATCACCGGAATGGACTCAATAACCGCCTCGAAGCGCTCGCGCTCGCGCCGGATCGCCTCCGCCGCCGTGAGGCGTTCGAGCGCAAAGCCGAGCTGCCGGGCGATCGTCACCGCCACGCCGACCTCGCGTTCGGTGAAGTCGTGCCGTCCGCGATAGTAGACCATGAACTTGCCGACCACCGCCCCGGCGATGGTCAGGGGAAAGAAGGCCAGCCCCCGGATCTGCTCCTTGAGAATAGACGCAGTGATCGCCGCCGATTCACCGGCGCCCTCGATGTCGGCCACCATGATCGGCTCGACATCGCGCTGGCCGGACGTCCAAGGCGTGTGGCCGTCGACGGCCGCTCGGTACGCGTCAGACAGACCTCGCCAAGCCACGAACCGCATCTCGTGCTGGTCGTCGAAGCGTAGAATTGAGGCGCGTTCGCAGCCCATGGCCTCGCCCATGGCGTCAAGCCCGGCCTGGTAGACGTCCTGTTCGGTTTCGGCGCGGAACAGCCGATCGGTCAACCGGTAGAGCGCAGCCAGCACCTGCGGGTCGCCCTGTGCGTGCTCAAGGCCAGCGGCTGTGTTCACCCCGGCCGTCTCCTGAGGAGCGGCGGTTATGCGACTTCCGATGCGGTGACTGTCCGACATTGGACCAGACCCAGACTCTCAAGCTCCGTTTTCAAGCCACGAAACCACCCTGCTCAGCAGCAGCGCGGTCGCGGCGTGGCGCTATATCCGGCCACAGGCGCAGCGCCCCTGACCGGTCGCCGAAGTGAAAGGCGCCGACCATCGCTCAAGTTCCACCGCTCGTGTCGCCGCTTAGGGGTCCTGGGCTTATCGGCCTTCGGCGCTCGCCGCCGCATGCTCGGGCAGGCCAAGGATGCGCTTGGAAATGATGTTGTTCTGGATCTCGTAGGACCCGGCGAAGATCGTGTTGGCCTTGCCCGACAGCCATTCCCTGACGAAGGCCAGTTCGTCGGTCTGGAAGGCATCGCCCTCCCACCCCAGCCCTTGCTGGCCGAGGGCCTCGACCAGAAGTTCGGCGCGCTCCTGGACCAGCAGCGACGAGACGTTCTTCAGGATGGAGGTGGCCGCGGTCGGCCCGCCCGCTCCCGCTTCGAGCGCCGCGCGCTGCATGGTGAGCGCAAAGGCCTGCCGCTCCATCGCGTGCCGCGCCAGCCGCATGCGCAGATCGGGGTCGGCCAGGCGCCCGGTCTCGTCGCGCCCGAGGTACTGGACGACGACTTCCTCGATCGGGCGCTTCTCGGTGGCCCGCGGCGGGGCGTCCTCGCTCCGCTGGCGCTCGTACTGCAGCAGCCGCTTGCCGACGGTCCAGCCGCCGTTCAGAGGACCGACCAGGTTGTCCTTCGGAACCCGCACGTCCGTCAGGAAGGTCTCGCAGAACGGCGAGCGCCCCGAGATCAGCTGGATCGGCCGCGGCTCCACCCCGGGCGAGCGCATGTCGATCAGCAGGAACGAGATGCCGTCGTGCTTGCGGGTCGGGTCGGTGCGGACCAGGCAGAAGCACCAGTCCGCGTGGTTGGCCCCGCTCGTCCACGTCTTCTGGCCGTTCACCAGGAAGTGGTCGCCACGGTCTTCGGCCCGGGTCTGCAGCGACGCCAGGTCCGAACCGGCGCCCGGTTCCGAATAGCCCTGGCACCAGCGCGTCTCGCCGCGGGCGATACGGGGGATGTGTGCCTGCTTCTGCGCCTCGGTTCCGTACTCCAGGAGGGTGGGCCCAAGCATCCGCACGCCCATGCTGTAGCCGATCGGATTCCAGGCTCCGACCCGGCGCATCTCCTCGCGCAGCACACGCGCCTGCGCCGTCGTCAGGCCGCCGCCGCCATAGGCCGCGGGCCAGGTGGGCGTCGCCCAGCCCTTTAGGCAGAGGGCGGACCTCCACCGACCAAACGCCTCGCTGCTCGGCTCGGCCTCACCCGCCTGCGGCGCGCGTCCGGCAAGTTCGGAGGGGAAGGCCTCGTCCAGCCAGGCGCGAACCTCATGGCGGAAGTCTTCGAGGGCGTCCGGAGCTGAGAGCGTCGCCTGCATGTCTGCCATCCCGTCGTATCACGTAGGGGAGGGTTGTATCCAAAGTAGTGTGATTGTCATCACGCAAACCTCGGCGCTCGGCCGGCGGCACTGGTGCGGGGCGGGAGTACGGCTATGCTAGGGCTTCAATGACGGCGCCGCAGACCATCGAATTGACCCGTGAAGCGCTCTTCGAGCGCGTGTGGCGAGAGCCGCTGTCGGTCGTCGCGCGCCAGCTCGGCCTCAGCGCCAGCGGGCTGGCCAAGATCTGCGATCGGACCGCGATCCCTTACCCCTCACGCGGACACTGGGGGAAGGTCAAGGCGGGGCGACCGCCCTCCCCGCCCCAACTGCCACCGGCGCCGCCTGGAGTGGAGGACGCGCTGCCGATTTCACCGGGCCGCGCAGTCGCCCGGCGCGCCAGCCCGAAGCTGCCGCTCGAAGAGCGCCGCGGGCGCCTGCTCGACGCTGCGGCGCAGATCATCGTGCGCGAGGGCCTGCACGCGGTCACCATCAAGCGCGTCGCGCGTGACGTCGGGCTCACCGCCCCGCGGGCCTATCATTTCTTCCCGTCGGTGGATGACCTGCTGATCGAGCTCGCCCGTCGCGAACTGCAGTCGGTGCGCGCGGCCCGGCTCCAGCGCATCGACACCGCCACCCGGCCGGCCGAGCGGCTGCGGCTGTCCACCGTGACCTATCTGCGCGAGGTCGCAAGCCGAGGGGGACTCCTCCAGGTGCTGCAGGCCGCGCCGGCCGTTCGCAAGGGGCTGCGTCGCGAGCAACGCGCCCTGCGGTCCGCCAATACCGAGGTCGTCGCCGGTCGTTTCAGCCACAGCCACGGCGTGCCCGAGGATGTCGCCAGGGCGGCGACCACGGTCCTCACCAGCGCCGTCCTGCGCACCGGCCGGCTCTTGGCGCGTGGACGGCTCGGCCTTGAACTGGCGGAGGATCTCGCCGCCGAGATCGTCGAGGCCGGCAACAGGCGACTAGCGGCGCGCTTCCAGCCCGCCCCGACGGACGACGTCGATCACGCCTAGGACGAGTTCCCGGCAGAGAACCGCCCCGCGCTCAAGGTCGAGATCGCCCTGATAGACCAGGCGTCCGCACTCTTCGGGCATGGTGAGGCCGATGCTGACGCACGCAACGGCCCGCCGAACCGGCAGGCCGAACTCTTCTCGAACAGCGCGCGCCACGGTTCCGACGAAACGGTCGCGGACAGCGATCGCACCACGGGAGACCTGCCCGGCCATGTACCGGTCGCGCAAGATGAGCTGGATGAGCGGACCGGTCTCGGCGACGTAGCGGTAGTAGACCTCCGCCGTCGCCGCCGCGAGCTCAACGGCGCCCGACTTTCGCGCCGCCGGACCCAGGCCAGCCTCTATCAGGCCGGCGAATCTCGCCTCGAGAAGCGCGTTGTAGAGGTCGTGCGGACCGGGGAAATACTTGTAGACCAGGGCCTTGCTGACCTTCGCGCCGTCGGCGAGGTCTTGCACGCCCAGCGGCAGATAGCCCTGTTCCAGCAGCAGGTCCGCGGCGACCGCCAGCAGGCTCTCCCGGCGCGCCTCGGGCGCCAAGCGCTGGCCCCGCCGAAGTCGCACGCGGCTCATGCGAGCTGTTCGTGCTGACTATGAATCCGGCGGTTGATCATCGGCCTTTCGACTCAAGCGTCTTTGCCCAGCTTCGCGTTTAGACCGGCTTGCGGGCCGAGGCGAGTTTGCGCGGGCCCGACGGCGATCCTGGTCGCCCGCATTTGTCGAGACAGGCCCGAACGGATGTCATAGTGTCAATGTCAATAACGAGGAGGAAACGACATGCCCTACGCCGCCGGGCGCGTCTTCCACGACGCTGACAGCCACGTCATGGAGCCGGCCGATTGGCTGGTCCCGTTCGCCGAAGACGCCATGAAGGACCGGCTGCTGCGCCGCGACCCGCCCTCGACCCGCCCACCGATCGAAGCGCCGAAGGAAAAAATCATTGAGGGCCTGATCGGCGGCCCCAAGGGGCGGCTCGCCTACGGCGCCCATGATCCGGCCGAGCGGATTCGCGCGCTCGAGGAACTGGGCTTCGCAAGCCAGCTTGTCTTCCCGACCTCGGCCCTGCGGCCGTTCCGGACCAGCAGCGACCAGACGGTGCTCTATGCCGGGGCGCGGGCCGCCAACAAGGCGATGGCCGCCTTCTGCCGCGACCCGCGCCTGCTGGGCGTCGCCTTTGTGCCGCTGGACGACCCTGCCCGCGCGCTCGAGGAGGCGCAGGAGGCGATCCGCCTCGGCTGCCGCGCGATCTGGGTGCCCTCCACGGCGGCCGGCGACAAATCTCCCGGCCACCCGGACCTCGATCCGTTCTGGGCCCTGCTGGCGGCGACCCGCACGCCGTTCGTCCTGCACATCGGCGCAGGCTCGCGCACCCTGCCGCAGGAGTATGTGAACAACGGCAAGCCCAGGTCGCCCGACCTCCACGGCGGCGGCGAGAACCTGCGCTTCAAGGACTACGTCGCCCTGCCCCACTCGGCCGAGATGTTCCTCGGCGCGCTGGTCTATGACGGTCTCTTCGATCGCCAGCCGGAACTGCGCGGCGGCGTCATCGAGTACGGCGCCTATTGGGTGCCGGGCTTCCTACGGCAGATGGACATGGGCGCGCGCTCCTTCGGCCGCACCGACCCCTACCTGAAGGAGCTTTCGGCCAAGCCCTCCGAGATCATCCGCCGCCAAGTGAAGTTCACGCCGTTCCCGGGCGAGGACGCCGGCTACCTGATCCGCGACAGCGGCGCCGACCTCTACATGTTCTCCAGCGACTACCCGCACCCGGAGGGCACCAATGACCCGATCGCCCGCTTCGAACGCACCTTCGACGGATTGAGCGAGGACGACCGCGACCGTTTCTACCGCGCCAATTTCGAGGACATGATGGGCCTCGTCACCGAAGGAGCCGTGCCATGAGCGACGCCGCCACCCAGCACACCCTGACCGGCGAGTTCCGCGCCCCGCACAACGGCTTCCAGCAGGCGCCGGGCTCGATCCACAACGACGAGGTCGCCTCCAAACTCGGCTTTAAGGGCGGCACCGTGCCGGGCTCGGTCCACATGGACCAGTTCGTGCCGATGTTGGTGGAGATGTATGGCCGCGCCTGGTTCGAGACTGGCGACATCTCCTTGCATTTCAGCCAGGCCACGGTCGACAAGGAAGAGGTTCAAGCGGTCGTCCAGACCGGCGACCCGCGCGCGCGCCTGCAGATGTTCAATCGCGCCGGCCAGCAGGTCTGCGTCGGAACGGCCTCGCCCAAGGCCCGCGACGCAGGCTCGGAACTATCCCGCCGCATGGCCGAGCAGGCCGAGGCCGATCCCGCCCGCTTGCGGATCTACGCTGACGTCCGCGCGGGCGACACCACCTCGGACATCCCGATGCGGGTGAACCGCGCCGACTTTGACGTGGGCCTTGGCCGCATCACCGAGCGCCTGCCGCTCTATGACGCCGAAGGCGTGCTGTCGCCCGCCTACGCCATTCGCCTGGCGCACATGAGCCGCCCCTTTGTGATGGCCAAGGCCAAGACGCCCTATGTCGGCCTGTTCGGCGCTCTGGAAGTCCGCCATCTGGCCGGGCCGCTGCTGGCCGACAAGGACTATGTCGGCCGCACCACGATGCGGAAGATCACCGAGAGTCCGAAGACGGAAAACGTCTGGTACGACGTCGACATCGCCGACGCCGCCAGCGGGCAGGACGTCGCCAGCGTCACCTTCATGATCCGCGCCATGAAGGCCTCCTCTCCGCTCTGGAGCTGAGGCCGTCCCGCGACTGCGGGCCAAGACAACGAAAAGAAAACGGGAGACATGGGGATGAATGCGCCGGCGGGGCTCGAGGGGGCCGAGATCAAGGCCCGGGTGGATGCGGCGGTCGACTCCGGCATGTGCATGGCCGTCTGGGCCGACCTGCAGCCGGACAAGATGGCGGTCCTTGAGGTTTCTGGCCGCAGCCGCACCTTCGGCGAGCTGAACGCCAACGCCAATCGCCTGGTCCGGCTGATGCGCGACCGGGGCCTGCAGGCCGGCGACGCCGTCGCCATCGTCTGCTCCAACCGCGTCGAGTTCCCCGAGGTGCTGTTCGCCACCCTGCGCGGCGGCTTTCGCCTGACCCCGGTGAACTGGCACCTGAAGCCGGATGAGATCGCCTATGTGGTCGACAACTGCGAGGCCAAGGCGCTCTTCGCCGACACCCGCATCGCGGGCATCGCGGAGGCGGCGTCGGCCTGTCCGCAGCTGAAGGTCAAGGTGGCCATCGGCGGCGACCTGCCGGACTTTGCCCCCTATGCCGGCATCGCCGCGTACACGGGAGAGAACATCGACGACCCCGTGCGCGGCTCGACCATGCTCTACTCGTCCGGCACGACCGGCCGGCCGAAGGGGGTCTACAAGCCCAACGCCCAGGCCATCGGCGGCTACGACCCGATCTACGACCGCGCCGTCGACAAGCACATCTGCACCGGACCGGCCTACCACGCCTCTCCGCTGGCGGGGGACATCCGCCGAGCGCTCAACAATGGCGTGCCGACGGTGCTGATCGACAAGTGGGACGCCGAGCAGGTCCTGCAGATCATCCACGAACAGAAGATCACCCGCGGCCATTTCGTGCCGATCATGTTCCAGCGCATGCTGGCCCTGCCGCCAGAGGTCCGCGCCAAGTACGACCTGAGCTCGCTCAAGCGCATCACCCATGGCGCGGCGCCCTGCCCGCCCGAAGTGAAGCGCGCCATGATCGAATGGCTGGGGCCGGTGCTGTTCGAATACTACGCCGGCTCGGAGGGGGGCGTCGGCTTCACCATCACCTCGCAGGACTGGCTGGACCACCCCGGCGCGGTCGGCCGCCGCCCGCACAAGGACGCCGCCAAGATCCTGGACGAGAACGGCGAGGAGCGCCCGCCGGGCGTCCCCGGCGCCATCTATCTCAGCCTCAAGGACCAGGGCGGCTTCACCTACTACAAGGACGACGCCAAGACCGACGCCGGCCGCCGCGACGGTTACTTCACCATGGGCGACGTCGGCTATCTGGATGAGGACGACTGGCTCTACCTCACCGGCCGCAGCGCCGAGACGATCATCGCCGGCGGGGTCAACATCTACCCGCAGGAGATCGACAACGAGCTGATCAAGCACCCCGCGGTGGAGGACAGCTGCACGGTGGGAATTCCCCACGACGAGTGGGGCGAAGAGGTCCGCGCGGTGATCCAGCTGCGTCCCGGATACGAACCCTCGGACGATCTGCGTCGCGACATCCTGGATTTCGCCTCCAAGCTTGTCGCCAAGTACAAGATCCCACGCGGCGTAGACTTCGTCGAAGCGCTTCCGCGCAGCGAAGCTGGCAAGATCCAGCGCAACAAGGTCAGGGCGCCCTATTGGGAAGGGCGCGCGCGGGCGATCTAGCGCCCGAAGGCCCGCCGCACCTCAAATGGGTGTGGTGAGCCGGGGCAACCGCCAGTGCGCCGCGACGTTCACCTGTCCGCTCGTTCGAGCGCGGAGCTTCACGTGAGCGATACAGTGGACTGCCTGATCATCGGCGGAGGTCCCGCAGGCCTCACCGGAGCGATCTACGCCGGCCGCCTCGGACTCGATGTCGTCGTCATCGACGCCGGCGACAGCCGGGCGCTGCTCATCGCCTGCTCCCACAATCATGCCGGATTTCCGGACGGCGTCTCGGGAAAGGACCTGCTGGCCCGCATGAGCGCCCACGCGCTGAAGGCCGGCGCCAAGATCATCCAGGACCACGTTCACAAACTGGCCCGGAACGGCGACGGCTTTGTCGCCACGCTTTCCCGAGGCGAGGTCCGGGCGCGCGCCGTCCTGCTGGCGACCGGCGTCACCAACCGCCGGCCGGAGATGAGCGAGGAGCTGCACGCGAAGGCGCTCGCAAGCGGCCGGCTCCGCTACTGTCCGGTCTGCGACGGGTTCGAGGTCCGGGACCAGATCGTGGGCGTGCTGGGCTCGGGCGGCCACGGCGCCGCCGAGGCGCTCTTCCTGCGGACCTTCACCCGTCACGTCACCCTGATCGCACCGCAGCGCCACCAGCTCAGCGCCGATGAGCGAGCCTCGCTCAAGGACGCGGAGGTGGTCCTGCTGGAGGGCCCGGCGAGCGATATCCGGCTTGAAGACGACGGGATCAGCGTGCTTGGTCAGGCCGGGCGCGCGCACGTCCAGACGCTTTATCCGGCGCTCGGGAGCGACCCTCACTCGAGTCTTGCGGTGATGCTGGACGCGAAGATCACTGGCGAGGGCTGCGTCGTCGTCGACGCTCATCAGCGCTGCACGATCCCGGGGCTCTACGCGGCGGGCGACGTCGTCATCGGCCTTGACCAAATCAGCCACGCCATGGGCGAGGCCGGCGTCGCAGCGACGACGATCCGCAATGACCTGGCCGCCGCACGACCCATGTATCGCTAGCACCGCCAACGTTGCCGATCGGCGACCACCCAGGGCGCTTGGGCGTGACGGCGATCGTCATTTGGCAAACGACGTTTCTCAAGGGAAACCAACGGCTAAGCTGACCGTTTAACATCGTCGGAGTTCAAGTGGCGGCCGATCGATGGTTCAAGTCACAACGCTGTCGGAACTGACCATCGACGGCAAGCTGTCGCTGGGCCCGGGGGCGTCGAGCAAAGACCTGTTCGGATTTTATGGTGACGATCTGAGGACCTGGTTTCACGGCCAGCGGGCGGCCCATGACGCAATCATGGTCGGCGCCGGCACCGTTCGGAACGACGATCCTGAACTGACAGTACGTCATGCCAAGGGGGCGAATCCCTTGCGCGTGGTCCCCTGCTCCCTTGGCGATCTGCCGCGCGACTGCGGCTTGCTGAACGACGGGGTGTCGACCCTGATCGCCGTCTCCGCCAGGGCCTTGCCCACGACGATCGCCGAGTTGGAGAGCCGCCCTCATGTCGAGGTGGTGGTCTGCGGCGGCGACGAGGTCGACCTGCCGGCCTTGATGGCCGTTTTGGACGCGCGCGGCGTGCGAAGTCTGATCGTGGAGGGCGGCTCGCGCCTGCTGCACTCCTTCCACGCCCTCGGCCTGGTGTCGCGGATCATCATCAAGCAGATCCCGGTCATCACCGGCGCCGAGGACGCCCCGACCTACCTGCGCGCCGGTCCGGGCGGCCCCGCGCTAGCCCTGTCGCGGTGGCGGCTGGACGAGCTGTTCGCGCTGAGCGGCGTAGCCATCTCGATCTACAGCCCGTTGGAGGCGGCATGATCGAGGCCGCCGACATCGGGCGCATCGGACGCCATCTGTCGGGACGAGGCCAGCCCGGCGAGCCGGCGATCTGGGACATGCGCATCGACGCCGAGGGCGATCTCGCGAGGGATCCGGCTCTCCTGATCCACGCCCGCCACCAGACTTTGATGCGGGCCTATCAATCGCGCTACGTCCTGTTGCCGGCTGACGGCGCGGCGGGAAACGCCGTCGAGCAGCTTCGCCGCCGCTACGACCCCGCGACCCTGGCCCTCGTCGAGGGCGCTCGCGCCGAGCTCGAAGACCTGTTGATCGCCCCGACCATCGAACGGGCTCGCGCGGCGTCGATGGGGACAGACTGGGCCGCCTATGCCGAAGCCCTGGTGAAGACGGTCCGCGATGCGCCGGAAAACCCTTTCGTGGCCTTCCTGCAGACCAGCCCCCATCGCGCAGCTCACTACCGCAACTTCCTGCTGCAATCCTCGGCAGACCTGCTGGCGGAGGCCTCCGCCTCGGCCTTGGGGCTGATCGGCGAATTCGGACCCGCCCAGTCGGCGCTGTTCCGCATCCTGATCGACGAATTCGGCTATGGCGTGCACGATCGCAAGCACAGCATGCTGTACCGCGCCGTGATGCGCGGCTTTGGGCTGCCCGACGAATACAACGCCTGCTGGCCGCTGTTCGACACCGCCTCCCTCCGCCTGCACAACACCATCCACTGCCTGTTCCAGAACCCGCGCCACCTGTTCCTGCAGATCGGGTTCCTGCTGCACGCCGAGACGGCCTATCAGCGCTCGACCCGGGACCATTTCCGCTATCTGGCGAAGTTCCATCCTGAGGTGGACGCCCGCTATTTCGGCGAGCACGCCCATATCGACCTGCACCACACCCGCATGGTGATCGAGGAGGTGGCCGCGCCGCTGGTGGCGGCCCATGGGCCGGAAGTCGGCGTAGAGATCGTCGCGGGGGCGGAGCTGACCCGGCAGGCCTTCGCCAAGGCGGGCGACCAGATGCTGGCGGTCAGCCGGGCGTTCGACGCCGCCGTCGAGCAACGGCGCGCCGAGCCCCGGCGACCCGAGCTTTGCCGCCTTGGCGCGCCCGTAACGCCCTTTAGCGCCGCCGCCCTCGACCCGGCCGTCTTGATCCAGGTTGGCGGTCTCGGCGTCGTCGAGGCCCAGCTCTTCGCGGACTTCCCCGAGGATGCTTTCGGTCGCCTCCCGACGGCGGTGTCGGCATGAGCGCCACCTGGATCGGCAAGGACCTGCCCCCCATCCGCCGGGACGGCCGCGAATACTTTCTGCTGGGGCGCGAGGATGAGCTCTACCTCGTCCTCAACCAATGCCCGCACCGGGGCGGCCCGCTGAAGTTCGGCTTCGTCAACGCGGACGACCAGATCGTCTGTCCCCTGCACGGCGGCGCATTCTCGGTCGACGCCTTGATCGCGCGGCCAACCACCCTGCGCCTCGTTGAACAGGAGAGCGGCCCATGCCGATGAGATCCTGGGTCATCGAAGGCGGGCGGCTGAAGCTCGCAAACCTGGTGACCCTCTCACGGGGCGTGCTGATCGCGCCCATCCTGATCCTCCTGGTCCTGGGCCAACCCAAATGGGCCCTCGGCGTCTATCTGGCGGCCTGCGCCACGGACCTGGCGGACGGCTGGCTGGCCCGCCGGATGGGCCAGGCCTCGACCTTCGGAGCTCAGCTGGACGCCGCGGTCGACAACGTCTTCTCAGTGGCCATCCTGCTGTTCCTGATTCTGGCGATCCCTGGGGTCGTCCATGACCACCTGCTGGCCCTGGTCGTCCTGTTCGGTGCTCCCCTGCTCTACCTCCCGGTCTCCCGGCTGCTGGCGGGCCGGATGATGATGTTCCACTTCTGGTCGGCCAAGGCCGGAGCCTTTCTGCTGTTCATGCTGTGGCCGCTGGTGGTCCTGACGAACTGGGCCTGGTGGATCCCCTTCACTGCCGCCGTGGTCGGCCTCAGTCGCCTCGAACAGATCGTCTTCATCCTGCGCCGAGGCGGAGACCTGGACGCGCGCCATGGCTTTTGTCCGGTTTCACCCAAGGCCAAGGCGGCGGCCCGATGACAAAACCTCCGATCATCCACTGGGGCGCCGTTGATCCCCGGGCCAGAGGTCCGGTGGTGGCTGGGCTCGACGCCGGCGAGCATCGCAACGCCATCGGCGTCCACGCCGGGGCGTTCAGCATCTACCAGGCCCTGGCGGTGGCGAGCGGCGACCTGTCGGCCCGTCACCGGCCCGACCTGACCGGGACCTCGCCCCCGGCCGCCTTCGGACCCTTTCCTCAATGGTCCGAACCTGGACGCATCGTGAGCATGGACCCCTGGGGCCACAGGGTCGGCCAGGTGTTCGCCGTAGAGCGCGCCGCCGGCATGGACATCCGGCCAAGCATCGCCGTCACCGCCGGCCACCTGTCGATGTCCGAGGTCAACGCCGCCCTGCAATGTGGCCGCCTGTCGGCCGACGGGCAGGTCCTGGGACGCATGGGAGACATCCACGTCACCAAGATCGCCATCGAGCCCGTCTGGTGGCTGCCAGGGGTCGCCGATCGCCTGGGCCTGCCCGAACAGGCGCTGCGGCAAGCCCTGTTCACCGTCACCGACGGCATGTACCCAGCACTACTCTCGCAGCCCGATCGCAAGGTCTTCCTGCCGCCCATCGGCGGCACCAGCGTCTATCTGTTTGGCGATCCGGCGCGGCTGAGCCGGACCTCGACCCGGATCACCTGCCGCATTCACGACGAATGCAGCGGCTCTGACGTGTTCGGCTCCGACCTGTGCACATGCCGCCCCTATCTCGCCTTTGGCGTCGAAGAAGCGATCCGCCAGGCGCAGCAGGGCGGGCTTGGCGTCATCATCTACAATCGCAAGGAAGGCCGGGCGCTGGGCGAGGTGGTCAAGCTGCTCGTCTACAACGCTCGGAGCCAGTCGACCTGCGGCGACCGCCCGGCAGACTACTTCACCCACACCGAGGCCGTGGCCGGCGTCTCGGACATGCGGTTCCAGTCGCTGTCGGTCGACGTGCTGCACTGGCTGGGCCTGCGCCGGATCGATCGCTGGGTGTCGATGAGCAATCAGAAATCGGAAGCCCTGGAGAACGGCGGGCTCCACATCGTTCAGCAGATCGAGCTTCCCGACGCCCTGGTGCCCCGGCGCGCCGATGTCGAGATCACGGCGAAGCGCGCGGCGGGCTATTTTACCGCGGCGCTTGCATCCTAGGGACCGCCAAACCAGGTCCGCTCACGGCCGCGCTGAAGTTGAGACGTACCCATAGCGCTCGATCGTCCGAGCAAGCTTCACCGTGTGTTAAGTCGCCTGGCTCAGGTTCCAGCCATGTTCCAAGGCGGACACTTGAGGCGCGCGTGGCTGTTTGCAGCCCTGCTTGCAGGCGTGAGCACCCAGGCTATTGCTCAACCCGTCGGGTTTGGTCAGCTCCCGGTGGAGGCCCAGCAGGCGGTTCTCGGACACTGGCGCCAATCGCGAGCAAGTCCGTACGCCTGCCTGGGCCGGACGCAGAAGCAGTTTACATCGCAGATCCACGTCCTATTTCAGACCGACTACAATCGGGACGGGCGGCCTGACTATCTCTTCCAATCGCCTTGCGAGGCTAGCGGGGATCCCGCAGTCGGCCGCACCAAACTCGTTGTAAGCGACCCCTTGGGCTACCGGATCGCCACGCGTTTTGACGCTTCGCTCAATGTTCTGAACGGACGGCCCGCGCTCCTGGCGGGCTGCGAGGGGGCCGCTGGCGATTGCCAACTCGCTCGGATTCTCGACCCCGCGACGGATACGTGGTCTGAGCCCGCCCCGATCGGAAACTCCGCGAACGGCGCCGAGATACGAGCGGCCCCGGCGGCCAGCACCGCGGCCTTGTCCAGCAACCGCAATGCACCGCCACCACCAGCTTCGCCGCCGATCCCCGGCCCGAAGCCTCCTGTTCCGGTCTTCGCCACCGCCAGCACGATCAACGCTGGAGCAAACCGCGTCGAACCCGCGGTGGCCCCGGCTCCGCCTCCCGGCGAAATCGCGCCCAAGGCCGCACCCCCCCTTGTGACCGCAGCTTCGCAGGCCGCGCCGAACGTGTCGGACAGGCAGGCGCGCGCAGAGATCCCAGCTCCGCGACCGCAAGTTGGATCGCAGGCGAGCAGCGTCCCTGCTGCGAGTTCGATTCAGGGCCGGCCGACTGCGCCGACCAACCCGCGTCCGCCCGGTTCGGATACCCCGGGCGCGCTGGATGAGAAGCCTGCGAAGCAACAGGCGCCTCAAGCCAAGGCCATGCTGCAGACCGCTTTGGAGGTTGCCCCGCTTCTGGCCGACGTCGTCCGCGGCGCCGCATCCGCGTCAGGGGCCGCGCCCGACGCCAAGAGCGCATTGCCTGTTGCGCCGGTGGCGTCGGTCCTGGCGAGCCTGGCCCGCTCAGCGGCCTCCCCGCCCGCCGCGCGCCCTGCTGAAGCGACCCGGGCGGCGCCGGCGGCCCCGTCGCAGCCCCAGCCGGTCCTTTCAAGGCTGCAGGCTCCGCCGCTCCAGACGGACCCTGCGGCGCCCCCCATGAGCTTTGTCGAGCGAATGGAGGCTCAGCGCGTCGCCGATGAAGAGCGCCGGCGCAGCGAGGCGCAGGCGGTGGAGGAGAAGTGGAAGGTCCCCGCCATTACCCTTGCGGACCTGCCGAAGAGTTGGGCGATCGATCGCGACCGGGACTATCGCGGCTATCCCCTATCGCTCCTGACCTTGGATGCGTCCGAATATGCTCGCGCAGCCCACCGTGGCGTGCCGGGTCTTGACCTATATGGAGCCTATGGCTTCGAGACCTACAATCGAGCGCTGGACACAGAATTTCGCGCGCGCCGTCTGTCTCGCACCGATGGCGACTCGATCGCGCTCATCATCGCGTTCTTCGCCGAAAACGGCCGCCTCGCCGAGCTGAAGCGCTACGTCGACTTCTACGCCAACACCGCTTCCCTGGCCCGAATGTCTCCGGAAGACAGGCTCGAAGCTGCGCCGCAATATCTCAAGTGCTGCGGCAGGGAATCCAATCACAGGAATGACAACCTGTGGCTCATCAACAATATGAATGAGCTTGAGCGTGAGCTGAAACCGAGGTTTTCAGGCTGGCTGAAGGCGCGGCTGGACGCCGCGCCTGGGGTCTATTCAGACTATGACACGACAAAATACGACATCCAGGGCTGGCGTCTTGGCGAGAGCGGCGCGCCCCTGCGCGGTGAGGCCCAACGTCAGGAAATCAATGGGATGCTGCAGGAACAGGAGCTTCGCAACGCCGGCGCTCTAACCGGCAGCGGCTGGAAACCTCTGGGACGAACGGTCGGCGCGCAGCGCATGGGCGCCAATTGGAGCGGCAATGACCGGTCGCTGGAGGTTGAGATCGCCTGCGAAGCGCAGGGAAGCAAGATCTACGAACTGCGCCTTCGCCAGGGGTTCGAGTCCGCCAATCACGACGCTGTCGTCCAGAAGCTGAAAGACAAGTACGGCGAACCGAGCGTCGCATTGAAGGCAAAAAACGGGGTCGAGATCATGGTGTGGGGAGCCCGCTATCCGAACTCGTTGCTGCGCACGACCGGCTACGGACAACTCGACGGACTGGTCGCAACCTTCCTTTCGGGGTCAGTCGAGTTGGTGCTCACGGACCGCGCCCATCGTGTCGCGCCGGATCGGTGCACGGCGGATGCGAAGGCAGCTCAGCAAAAGGCTGACCTTGCGAAGGTGAAGTTCTAACGCGGCCAACCTTGTCGCGATGCCCGGACCGCCCATCGCCCTGGCAGGTCCGACCAGCGCTGACGCGCGCGAGGGTCCGATACCGCCCTGGGGCGCCGTGGGAGGCGTCTGTGCAGCATCAAGACCCTAGCTCCGGACAAGGAAGCGGACGCTCCGCAGCCAAGCCGCACCACAACTTTCACCACCGGCGCGGTGAGCGTTGTTCCAGGGCCAGAGCCTTGGCGCTAAGGTCGCGGCAACAGAGCAGCCGACCACAAGGTTGGACCGATAGGGAGCAAGACATGATCGAGGGTCCCATCAAGGGCGGGCGGCACGGCTGGGCTTTCAACCGGCCCCTCCTCGACCTGGCCGAGAACGGGTTCGTCGAGGCGGAATTCTTCCTAACGGGCGAAGCCTCGACCTACGCGCTGGCGCCGGGCGCAGAACTCGGCCGCGATGGGAAGTGGCGGGTTCAGCCTAAGGGCAAGGTTTCTTTCAAGACACGCTTCCTGGTCTACCGGCCCAGCGACCCCGCAAAGTTCAACGGCGCCGTGGTGGTATGCTGGAACAACGTCACCGCCGGCTACGAGCTATTCTTCGGTGAAGGCCCGGAAGTGCTGGAAGAGGGCTACGCCTATGTTTGCGCCACGGTGCAGAAGGTGGGCGTTCACGGCTTCGAGGAGAACCCACAAGGGCTCGTGGCCTGGGACGGCGAACGCTATGGCGACCTCAGCATCCCCACCGACGACGCCTCGTACGACATTTTTTCCCAGGTCGCCCAGGCCGTCGGACCAGACCGCGACCGCGCGGTCGACCCCCTGGGCGGGCTGGAGGTGAAAAGGGTCATCGGCTTGGGCGCCTCCCAGTCGGCGGGCCGATTGGCGACCTACGTCAACGCTGTGCATCCGCTGGCGCGGGAGCAAGGCGGCCACGCCTTCGATGGCTACATGCTGCAGATCTACTTCGGCAGCGGCGCGCCCATCGAGGCCAGCGATCCTCCAGCCGGCGCCACCAACGCCAACGCCCGCACCCTGCCACGGGGCCAGGTTCTCATCCGCGACGACCTCGACGTGCCGGTGATGATCGTCAACACCGAACTCGAGGCGATCGCTTGCCTGAACGTTCGTCAGCCGGACACCGAACGCTTCCGCACCTGGGAAGCGGCGGCGCTCACACACGTCTCCTACCAAGCCCAGCTGCTGCGCAACGAGAAGTTCCAGAGAGACTTCAGTACGGCGCCGCCACCGCCGTCCGAACAGATGAACCGGATCTACCTCCAACCCTTCTATGACGCCGCGCTTCATCATCTGAACCGCTGGGTGAGCGGCGGCGGCCCGCCTCCCAGCCAGCCGCTGATCGACTTCAGCAGCGACGGCCAGGTCGTGCGCGACGCGAACGGCATCGCCACAGGCGGCATCCGGCTGCCCCAGGCCGACGCCCCGGTGGCCATGAACAGCTCGACGCCGGTCACCGACGACTTCGCCGGCCGCCTGCGAGGCTCAAACAGGCCCTTCGACGCCGCGGCGCTCACCGCGCTCTATGGCGATGAAGCGAACTACCTTGCGAAGTTCAAGCAGGCGGCCGCTGCAGCGGTCAGAGCGGGCGTGATGTTGCCGCGGGATGTCGAACCCGCCGTCGCGGAGGCGGCCCGCGAGTATCGTCGCGCAATGGAGATCTCGGCTCGTGAGCCCGCTTCAGCCGCTGGCTGACGCGCATTCGCCTGCGAGCCAAGGTCGCGCGCACCATCCGCCCCCTATTTAAAGGGCCGAGGAGAAGGAGACGCCCCCCATGTGCCGCAACATCAAGACACTGTTCAACTTCGATCCCCCCGCTACGGATGAGGAAATTCGCGACGCCGCGCTCCAGTTCGTCCGCAAGCTGTCCGGCTTCAACTCCCCCTCGAAAGCGAACCGCGAAGCCTTCGACACCGCCGTCGAGGAGGTCGCCGCCGTCGCCCACCGACTGTTCGAGAGCCTCGAAACAACCGCGAAGCCCAAGGACCGCGAGGAAGAGGCCGTCAAGGCCAGGGCCCGTTCCGCCGAGCGCTTCGGCGCCAGGCAACCCGCGTAGCTAGAGCGGGCGCCAGTCACCCAACCGTTTCCGTTTCCTTGGGAGTCGAGACGCGGCGCGTCTTGGTCTGGGCCTTGGGCTTTGGCAGGAGGCGGAAGCGCGACTGGCACCACGCAAAGTCAACGCCGACATCGAGCAAGGCGTCGGAACGACCGCATGGGCAGTCAAAGTCCATGACCGCGATGACACGGTAGGTCTCTCCGGCCCGGAGCGGGACCGGCCTTCCCGTGACATGGTTTGGGGCGGCGTTGACGCACAGAACCAGGTCACCAGGGCCGACAGCGTCGCTCATAGCTTTGATCCAATACCCTTGGGGGAGACTAGACCCTGACCCGCGAGGGGCAAGCGCCACCTTCCACGTCCAGAGCGGCCGCCGCCCTGGCAGCTCAGGTGTTTCCCCGATGCCGAAGGCGTGTGCCGGCGGCTAGGCTCGACCATCGAGCTGCGTCGGCCGTGCGAGGAGCATTCGGTGTCCGAGATCGAGACGATCTGGAGTGCGCCCGCCGCACCCCGCATCAATGGGCCGGCCTTGTCCGTCCTGCCCAACCGCACGTGCATGTTGGAGCTGTCGTTTCGCAGCGCGGAACGAAGCGAGGGGGCAATCCTGATCTTCGAGAAGGTGGAGGGCTACAAATGCACCTTCCTGCCTGCGCTGGCTTCGGAAGCCCGCAACGCCGCGCCTGGCGCGCTGGTCGAGATCCCCGCTTCGTCCTGGAAGGCGGAAATCGTCGCCGCGAACCGCACCCTGGACGCCGCCTTCGACGCCCCTCTGCGCCACCTCATGATCTATTTCGAGGCCGGGCCGTGCTTCGAGTTCGTCTGCGCCGACTGCGAAGTGCGAGTGAAATAGGCCCACGCCTATCCGCATTGTCCTGATGGTCGACTAGGCAAAAGCCCACCCCGCTCTACATGCATGACCCGATATCAAGCTTGGCGACGCGCGCGGTAGCGTTGTCGGATGCCGCTTGAGCATACCCGCCGCATCGTCGGGTATTTGAGGGCGATACCGGATCGCTGCCTAGTCATAGACAGCCGTTCTCAAGGATATCAGCATGTCACGACGCCTCATGATTATATTGGCGGCGCTTGTCCTTGTCGCAGTGGGGGGGGCGGCATGGTGGTATCTCTCTCGACCGAAGCTCCCAGAGGGATTTGCTGGGGGAAACGGCCGGCTTGAGGCCACCGAGGTCTATGTCGCCGCAAAATACCCGGGCCGGGTCGCGGAGGTCCTGTTCAACGAAGGCGATACGGTCGACGCCGGCCAGGTGGTCGCTCGGATGGACGTGGAGCCGCTCAGGGCTCAACTCCGCGAGGCCGAGGCGCAAATCGTCGAAGCCCAGGGCGGTCGCGAGGCGGCGCTCGCCCAGGTGTCCGTCAAGGAGGCGGAATTCGACTACGCGCGCAAGCAGTACCAACGGTCCCGCGGACTGGTGAGCCGCGGGGCGGTGAGCGAGCAGGAAGCCGAAATCGACAACGCCCGCATGCTGGCCTCTCGCGCCGAGCTGGTCGGCTCCCAGGCGCAGGCGAGCCAGACCCTGTCGTCGATCGCCGCCGCGCAGGCGACCGCGGACAGGCTGCGTGAAGAGATCAAGGACAGCGATCTGATCTCGCCGATCCGTGGTCGGATCGAGTCGCGCCTGGCTGAACCGGGCGAAGTGGTCCCCTCAGGCGGTCGCGTCTTCTCGCTCGTCGATCTCAGCGACGTCTACATGTACGTGTTCCTGCCGGAACGGGTGACCGGCAAGGTAGCGTTGGGATCAGAAGCCCGCATCGTCCTCGACGCGGCGCCCGAATACCCGATCAGGGCGGTGGTCTCGTTCATCTCGCCGACGGCGCAGTTCACGCCAAAATCCGTCGAGACCCAGGAAGAGCGTCACGACCTCACCTTCCGCGTGAAGCTTCAGATCGACAAGGAGCGGCTGCGCCAGTTCGCCCCGCTCGTGAAGACCGGCATCCCCGGCATGGGCTTCGTCCGTTACGACAAGCGCGTCTCGTGGCCCGCGAACCTCCAGAGCAAGCCGGTTCCCGCGAACCTGTGGGGCGCGACTGATGCAGGGGGCTCCAACTGATGGACGCCGCCGGCGAGGATCGGGTCGTCAGCGTCAGAGGCGTCACCCAGCATTATGGGAAGGCCGTGGCGCTCGACGACGTGAGCCTGGACATCCCGGCGAACAAAATGATCGGCATCATCGGGCCTGACGGCGTCGGCAAGTCGACGCTGTTGGCGATGATCGCCGGGGTGAAGAAGATCCAGGCCGGGCAAGTGGACGTGCTGGGCGGAGACATCGCCGACACCCGCTTTCGCAATTCGATCGCCGCGCGGATCGCCTACCTCCCACAGGGGCTGGGGAAGAACCTTTATCCGACCCTGTCGGTGTTCGAGAACATCGACTTCTTCGGCCGGCTGTTCGGGCAGTCGCGCGAGGAGCGGGACTGGCGGATCGACGACCTGTTGGCCAGCACCGACCTGGAGCCGTTCCGCAATCGTCCGGCCGGGAAGCTCTCAGGCGGGATGAAGCAGAAGCTCGGGCTTTGCTGCTCGCTGATCCACGACCCCGACCTGTTGATCCTCGATGAACCGACGACCGGCGTCGATCCGCTGGCGCGCCGGCAGTTCTGGGAGCTGATCGACCGCATTCGACTGCGCCGCCCGAACATGAGCGTGCTGGTGGCGACGGCCTATATGGACGAGGCCGAGCGCTTCGCCTGGCTGGTGGCGATGAACGCCGGCAAGGTGATGTCCACCGGGACGCCGGACGAGCTCAAGCAGGTCACCAACACCGACACCTTGGAGCGGGCGTTCATCAGCCTGTTGCCGGAGGAAGTGCGGCAGGGCCACAAGGAGCCGGTGATCTATCCGCGCGTGCCGACCGGGGGCGCGCCGGCGATCGAGTCGCACGGACTGACGCAGCGGTTCGGCGACTTCACGGCCGTAGACCATGTGGAGTTCCGCATCGAGGCCGGCGAGATCTTCGGATTCCTCGGCTCCAACGGCTGCGGCAAGACCACCACGATGAAGATGCTGACCGGTCTGCTGCCGCCGACCGAGGGCGAGGCCCTGCTGTTCGGCGAACCGGTCAAGGGTGGCGACATCGAGTCCCGGCGCCAGGTCGGGTTCATGTCCCAGGCCTTCTCGCTCTACACGGAACTGACCGTGCGGCAGAACCTGATGCTGCACGCCCGCCTGTTCGATCTTCCGGAGAACGAAGGCCGCGCGCGGGTCGACCAGCTGCTGGACGACTTCGGCCTGGAGAACGTCGCCGACACCCTAGCCGAGAGCCTGCCGCTGGGGATCCGGCAACGCCTCTCCCTGGCGGTCGCCGTGCTCCACGAACCGAAGGTGCTCATCCTCGACGAGCCGACGTCCGGGGTGGACCCGGTGGCGCGCGACGGCTTCTGGGAACTGCTGATCCGGCTTTCGCGCGAGAACGGGGTCACGATCTTCCTGTCCACGCACTTCATGAACGAGGCCGAGCGCTGCGATCGCATGTCGATGATGCACCGCGGCAAGGTGCTGGCCCAGGGCAAGCCCGCCGATCTGGTGGTCGAGCGCAAAGCGAAGACGCTCGAGGAGGCCTTCATCGGCTACCTCGAGGAGGCCGCCGAACAGCAGGCTCCGACGACCACGACCGAAGCGCCCGCGCCGCCGCCGGCCCCGGCGACATCGCACGCCGACGCGACCAACCGGAAATTCAGCCTCGGACGCGTCTGGGCGTTCGCGCGGCGGGAAGCGATCGAGCTCCGGCACGATTCCGTGCGGCTGGCCTTCTCGCTGATGGGGCCAGTGCTGCTGATGGTCCTGTTCGGCTACGCGATCTCGATGGACGTCGAGCACCTGACGTTCTCGATCCTTGACTATGACGGCTCCCGGGAGAGCCGCGAGTACGCCGACAGCTATCGCGGCTCGGTCTATTACGACGAGACCAAGCCGGTCTTTACCTACGCCGACCGCGACTACCGGCTGAAGGAGGGCGACCTCCGGTTCGTGATGGAGATCCCGTCGGGCTTCCAGAAGGATCTGGAGCGCGGCCAGCAGCCGACCGTCAGCGCCTATATCGACGCCGCGATGCCGTTCCGCGCCGAAACCACCCGCGACTACATCGAAGGCACGCACGCCGAGTACCAGGCCGCTCTGCGCGAGCGCAAAGGCATGGCCCCGGCGGCCGAGCCGGTGAACATTGTCCCGCGGGCGCTCTACAACCAGTCGTTCAAGAGCATCTACGCCATGGTGCCCGGCAACATCATGCTGCTGCTGATGTTGATCCCCAGCATGCTGACGGCGCTGAGCGTGGTGCGGGAGAAAGAGCTGGGCTCGATCGCCAACTTCTACGCCGCGCCCGCGACGCGAACAGAATTCCTGCTCGGCAAGCAGTTGCCGTATGTCGCGGTCTCGCTGCTGCAGTTCGTCGCCCTGGTCGCGATCGCCGTCTTCCTGTTCCAAGTGCCCATCAAGGGCAGCATCGCCACGCTCGCGCTCGGCGGCCTGCTCTACGTGTTGGCGAGCACGGGGTTCGGCCTGCTGGTCTCGGTTTTCGCGGCGACCCAGACGGCGGCGATCTTCGCTGCGGCGATCATCAGCATCCTGCCGGTCGTGCAGTTCTCGGGAATGTTCGTGCCGGTCTCGTCGCTGACCGGCGCGGCCTGGTTCGCCGGCAAGATCTTCCCCAGCACCTACTTCCAGGCGATCAGCGTCGGCACCTTCACCAAGGCGCTGGGCATGGTTTCGCTGTGGCCCAACATCCTCGCCCTGCTAATCATCTCGCTCGCCTACTTCACGCTCTCGGCAATCTTGCTCAAGAAGCAGGAGGCATAGGCCATGAAGTCCGTGCTTCACATCTACCGGCTCGGCGTGAAGGAGCTGATCAGCCTCTCCCGCGACCCGGTGCTGCTGTTCCTGATCCTCTACAGCCTCACCTTCTCGGTCTACACCCCCTCGAAGAGCGCGGTGATGGAGGTCGCCAACGCGTCGATCGCCATCGTCGACGAGGACAACTCCGAGGCCGCCCGCACCATCCGCCAGGCCATGCTGCCGCCGCTATTCCTATCGGCGAAGGCCATTCCGTTCAGCGAGATCAACCGCGCCATGGATTCAGGCCGGTTCACCTTCGTCATCAACGTCCCTCCCAAGTTTCAGGCGGATCTGGAGAAGGACGCCAAGCCCGAGCTGAACATCATCACCGACGCAACGGCCATGAGCCAGGCCGGCCGCGGCCCGTCCTACATCCGCAAGATCGTGAACAACGCCGTCGCGCCGTTCTGGAGCGGACGCGGCGACCCGGCCAACGCCCCGCTGGTCCGGCTTGAGACCCGGGCTCGGTTCAACCAGAACATGGAGCAAGGCTGGTTCGTCGCCATCAACCAGGTGATCAACAACGTCTCGATCCTGGCGATCTTCCTGACCGGCGCGGCCGTGCTGCGCGAACGCGAGCACGGGAACATCGAGCACCTGCTGGTCATGCCGCTGCGCCCCTTCGAGCTCATGTTCGCCAAGGTCTGGGCCAATGGGCTGGTCGTCATGGTGGCCGCTATGGCCTCGCTGTTCATCGTCGTGAAAGGCGCGCTCGGCGTGCCGATCGTCGGCTCGACGCTGCTGTTCGCAGCGGGATTGGGTATCTACCTGTTCTCGGTGACGGCGCTCGGCGTGCTGCTGGCGACCATCGTGCGCTCGATGCCGCAGTTCGGGCTGCTGGCCTTTCCGATCTTCATCGTCATGAGCCTGTGCTCGGGCGGACAGACGGCGCTCGAGAGCATGCCGATCTGGCTGCAGCACGCCATGCAGTTCGTGCCCTCGACCCACTTCGTCGCCTTCTCGCAGGCGGTGCTGTTCCGGGGCGCGAACTTCGCAATCGCCTGGCCGGACATGGCGAAGATGTTCGCGATCGGCGCGGTCTACTCAGTCTTCACGCTGTTTAGGTTCAGAAAAATGCTCGCGGCCGTTCAGTGAAGGGGCGCACCATGACAGCAGACCCTGCAATGATCTTCTCCCGGCGCGGACGCCTTGCGGCGTGGCCTTTGGCGCTGCTGGCCGCCGGTTGCATGACGGCCGGGCCCGACTACCAGAAGCCCGAAACCCCTGTGCCGGCCGAGTTCCGCTCGCAGGTCACGCCGGCCGAAGCGGCGTCGTTCGCCGACCTGCCGTGGTGGAGCGCCTTCGAGGACCCTGCGTTGCAGAGCTTGATCTCCGAGGGCTTGGCCAACAACCAGGACATCCAGATCGCCGCCGCCCGGATCGAGCAGGCGCGCGCCCTGGTCGGGATCGTCGGATCCCAGGGCAAGCCGCAGGTCGGCTATCAGGTCGCGGGCGGCGGCGAGGAAACCTTCGTGCCCGGCCTCAACGGCGGGGCCGGCACGGCGGAGTTCGCCAGCTTCGGCGGCGTGATCGACGTGGCCTGGGAGTTCGACATCTGGGGCCGGATCCGGCGTTCGACGGAAGCGGCCCAGGCCAACCTGTTCGCCCAGGAAGAAGTGCGCAACGGCGTGCTGCTGACCTTGGTCGGCGACATCGCGGGCGGGTACTTCAAGCTGCTCGAATTGGATCGCGAGCTGCAGATCGCCCAGGAGAGCGCACGGGTCTATCGCGAGACCCGCGATCTGTTTTCGATGCGCTACGAAGCCGGACGCGACAACAAGCTGCCCGTTCAGCGCGCGCAGGCGGCCCATTCCGCCAGCCTTGCGAAGATTGAGGACCTCAAGCGCGCAATCACCCAGCAGGAGAACGCCCTCAGCGTGCTGCTCGGCGGCTACCCGCGGGCCATCCCGCGCGGCCGGGCGCTGATCGCTCAACAGACGCCGGTGATCCAGGTCGGCCCCACCACCGCCCTCCTCCAGCGCCGGCCCGACATCCGGGAGGCCGAACAGACCATGGTCCGCGCCAACGCCGAGATCGGCGTGGCCGTCGCCAACTACTTCCCCAAGATCGGACTGGGCGCGCTTATCGGCGGCCTTGGGGTCGATATCTCCGACGACTTCGACACCTTCACGGTGGGCAAGCTGGCGCTGAGCGTCACCGGCCCGATCTTCACCGGCGGGCGGCTGAAGGAGGTCTACAACTCGCGGCAAGCGTTCTGGGACGAAACCGTCGCCGATTACCGCAAGACCGTGCTCGTCGCGTTCCAGGAGACCTCGGACGCGCTGATCGCCCAACAGACCTTGGGAACCAGGCGCACCGCCCTGGAGGGCCAGGTCGCGGCGCTGAAGGAGTCGTCCAGCCTGGCGCTGATCCGCTACGACGCAGGCCGGGCAAGCTACTTCGAAGTGCTGGAGGCCCAGCAGCAGCTGTTCCCGGCCGAGGACGCCCTGGCGCAGACCCAGCGCGACCAGCTCCTGGCCATGGTCAATCTCTATAAGGCCCTGGGCGGCGGCTGGAAGGACGCGACCGCGCGACCGGAATCACCAACGGGCGGAATGGACTGAGGAACAGACCTAAGGCGCCTCGGACACACGCCCTTGGCAGCCGACAGAAACGGACGAAGCCAATGTCAGACGTTGCGACGCCGGCCACAGGCGCCGGCCACGACAAGTTCGAGCGATTGGTCGCGTCCGCACAGCGCCACGCGCCCGTCGTGACCGCGATCGCCCATCCCTGCGACGAGGCTTCCCTCACCGGTGCGATCGAGGGGGCCAAGCTCAGGCTCATCACGCCGATCCTGGTCGGCCCGTCGGCTCGCATACGGGACGTGGCCGTCGCCAATTCACTCGACATCAGCCCCTTCGAGATCATCGACGCCGCCCACAGTCATGAGTCCGCCGAAAAGGCGGTTGAACTGGTGCGGACCGGTCGCGCCGAGGCGCTTATGAAAGGAAGCCTCCACACCGACGAGCTCATGGCGGCGGTCGTGTCGCGCGAAGCGGGACTGCGCACCGCCCGGCGGATCAGCCACTGCTTCGTCATGGATGTCCCGGGGCACCCGCATGCGCTGATCATCACCGACGCGGCGGTGAACATCGCCCCGGATCTCGAAGGCAAGATCGACATCGTTCAGAACGCCATCGACCTGGCCCATGCCCTGGGGGTCGCCGAGGTGCGCGTCGCAATTCTGAGCGCCATGGAGACCGTCAATCCGAAAGTGCCCTCCACCGTGGAGGCCGCCGCCCTCTGCAAGATGGCCGACCGCGGTCAGATCACCGGAGCGTTTCTGGACGGCCCGCTGGCGCTCGACAACGCCATCAGCCCCGAGGCCGCGGCGATCAAGAAGATCGTCTCGCCGGTCGCCGGCCGCGCCAATGTCCTCGTGGTGCCTGACCTGGAGGCCGGCAACATGCTGGCCAAGAGCCTCTCTTTCCTCAGTGGCGCAGACGCGGCCGGGATCGTCCTGGGCGCGCGGGTGCCGGTCATCCTGACGAGCCGCGCCGACGCCTTGCTGACCCGGCTGGCGTCCTGCGCGGTCGCCGTCCTGCTGGCGGCCGACCGCCGGGCCAAGCCCGCCACGGCGATCGCCTGAGGAGGACGGGCTATGAGCGGATGCATCGCGGTCCTCAACGCCGGCTCGTCGAGCATCAAGTTCGCGCTCTATGAGGCTGGGGCGAGCGGCAAGGCGATGTACCGCGGCCAGATTTCCCAGATCGGCGTCATGCCCCGCCTCACGGTCGCAAGAGCCGACGGCGAGCGGGTCGTCGAACGCGAATTGCCCGATCGCGAGCTAGACCACCACGGAGCCACGCGGGAGCTCTTCGCAACTGTCCGCGGCTTGGTGGAAGGCAGCTCGATAACCGCCGTTGGACACCGGGTGGTGCACGGCGGGACCAACTTCGCCGCTCCCGTCGTGGTCAGCCCAACCATACTGGCGGCGCTCGACACGCTGGCCCCGCTGGCGCCGCTGCATCAGCCGCACAATCTGGCCCCCATTCGCGCGATCGCGGAGTTGGCCCCTCGGGTCCCGCAGGTGGCCTGCTTCGACACCGCCTTCCATCGCAGCCAGCCGCACCTGGCGCAGTTGCTCGCCCTGCCGCGGAAATTCACCGACGCTGGGGTCAGGCGGTACGGATTCCACGGGCTCTCGTACGAGTATGTGAGCTCGCGCCTGGTGGAGATCGCGCCGGACCTCGCCGCCTCACGCGTCGTCATCGCTCACCTCGGCAATGGCGCGAGCCTATGCGCCGTGCGCGGCGGCCGCAGCGTCGCCAACACCATGGGCTTCACCGCGGTCGACGGGCTGGTGATGGGCACCCGCTCCGGCTCGCTCGACCCCGGCGTGCTGATCTACCTGATGGACGCCTACGGCATGGACGCGCGCGCCATCGAGGACCTGGTCTATCGCCAGTCCGGCCTGCTCGGCGTCTCGGGCATCTCGGCGGACATGCGCACCTTGCGAGCGTCCGCCGAGCCGGCGGCCCGCGAAGCCATCGACCTGTTCGTCTACCGGATCGTCCGCGAGATCGGCTCGCTCGCGGCGGCGCTTGGTGGGTTGGACGGCTTGGTGTTCACCGGCGGGATTGGCGAGAACGACGCGGCGGTCCGCGCGCAGATCGCCACCGGCTGCGCCTGGCTTGGCCTGGAGCTGGACAGCGCGCGCAACGCCGGCGGAGCCGGGCGCATCAGCACCGAAGCCTCCAGCGTGTCCGCCTGGGTCGTGCCGACGGACGAAGAAGCCATGATCGCCCAGCACACCGCGGCGTTGGTCGGCGAACGCGCGGGGCCGTAGCACAGCTCCGTCACATGCTCAGGAGAGCAACGATGAAGACCAAAGAGTACGAGGAGCAGCTTCAGAAGCTACAGGTCGAACTGTGCTACCTTCAGGACTGGGTGAAGGCCACCGGCGCGCGCGTCATCCTGTTGTTCGAGGGCCGCGACGCCGCCGGCAAGGGCGGGCTGATCAAGGTCATCAAGGAACGAGTGAGCCCTCGGACCTTCAGGGTTGTCGCGCTCAGCGCACCGACCGAGCGGGAAAAGACCCAGCTGTTCATGCAGCGCTACATTCCCCACTTCCCGGCCGGCGGCGAAATCGTGATTTTCGACCGCAGTTGGTACAATCGGGCCGGGGTCGAGTACGTGATGGGCTTCTGCTCCAAGAAGGAGCGCGACCAGTTCCTGGACCTCTGCCCGATCGTCGAGAAGTGGATCGTCAAATCGGGAATCCTGCTCATCAAGATCTGGCTTGAAGTCGGTATGGAAGAGCAAGACCAGCGCTTTGAGGCCCGCGTCAATGACCCGCTGCGGCAATGGAAGCTCAGCCCGATGGACCTGGAGTCGTACGGACGCTGGTACGCCTATTCCAAGGCCCGGGACGAGATGCTCGACGCCACGGATCACAAGAATTCGCCCTGGTACGTCCTGCCTTCAGACGACAAGAAACGCGCGCGTCTGAACGGGATCGCCCACATCCTGTCGTTGATCCCGTACGAGAAGATCGACCGCCCGCCGATCCAGCTGCCGAAGCGGTCCGATAAGGGAAAATACGACGACGCACTGAAGGATCGCCGCATGGTCCGCGAGCGTTATTGAAGGCCTGCGTTCTTCGCCCCGCACGGCTATGGCCCGCCTCACCGGGGGCATTGAACCCAGGAATCTAGGGTCTTGTTGGTGGTGTTGTAGGGCCACCGCCCGATGACCCTCAGAGCCGCGCAGCGCTAGCTTAGCTGCCACTCGAGAAGCGATCGAGGATGCTGCGACGGCTGGACAACTTCGCCTCGCGGTTTCGCTGAGCCCTGCGCAAAGCGCCGCTCTTTGACAGGCCGGCCCGACGCGAGCTGAGACGACTGAGATCCTAGGCCGGCGGCGGATTGCGTTCGCGCGGCGCGACATGGAGGACAGGATGGGAAGCGAGACCATAGCAGCGCCGAAAACGCAGCGCGCGCCTGCCTCCGGATTGATCCCTGGCCTCTGGACCAAGGAGATCAATGTCCGCGACTTCATCCAGCAGAACGTGACGCCGTACTATGGCGACGAGGCCTTCCTCGCCGGACCGACCGAACGAACACTGGCGATCTGGGCGACGCTTCAGGCGCTCTTCGTGGAGGAGCGGAAGACCAGCGTGCTCGACGTCTCGCAGACGCCGAGCACGATCACTGCGCACGACGCGGGCTACATCGACAAGGAGAGCGAGATCATCGTCGGTCTTCAGACCGACGCGCCGCTCAAGCGCGCGATCATGCCCAACGGCGGGTTCCGCCTGGTGCTCACGGCCCTGGAAACCTACGGCTACACGCCCGACCCCGCCGTGGTCGAGACCTTCACCAAGTACCGCAAGACCCACAACGATGCGGTGTTCGACGCCTATACGGCCGACATCCGCCGGTGCCGCAGCTCGCACATCCTGACCGGGCTTCCGGACGCCTACGGCCGCGGGCGGATCATCGGCGACTACCGCCGGGTCGCGCTCTACGGCGTCGATCGGCTGATCGAGCACAAGCAGGCCGAAAAGGCGGCGCTCGACAGCGCCTGGTCCACCGACGAGATCATCCGCGATCGCGAGGAACTCGCCGAGCAACTCCGCTCGCTGGACGAGCTCAAGGAGATGGCCGGCAAGTACGGCTTCGACATCTCCGGCCCGGCGAGCTCGGCCAAGGAGGCCGTCCAGTGGCTCTACTTCGGCTATCTGGCCGGCGTGAAGGAGCAGAACGGGGCGGCCATGTCGCTCGGCCGCACCTCGACCTTCCTCGACATCTACTTCGAGCGCGACCTGGCGAGCGGCGTCCTGACCGAGGAACAGGCGCAGGAGATCATCGACGACTTCGTCATCAAGCTCAGGATCGTGCGCTTCCTTCGCACGCCGGAGTACGACGACCTGTTCGCCGGCGACCCGACCTGGGTCACCGAGTCGATAGGCGGGATGGGCGACGATGGACGCCCGCTGGTGACCAAGACCAGCTTCCGCTTCCTGCAGACGCTCTACAATCTGGGGCCGGCCCCAGAGCCCAACCTGACCATCTGGTACTCGCCCAAGCTGCCCGAGCCCTTCCGGCGCTTCTCCAGCAAGGTGGCCATCGACACCAGCTCGATCCAGTTCGAAAGCGACGAGACCATGCGCCGCGCCTGGGGTGACGACGGCGCCATCGCCTGCTGCGTGTCGCCGATGCTGATGGGCAAGCAGATGCAGTTCTTCGGGGCCCGCGCCAACCTCGCCAAGTGCCTGCTTTACGCGATCAACGGCGGCCGGGACGAGGTCTCGGGCAAGCAGATCGCGCCGGCCTTCGAGGCGGTCACCGGCGACTACCTCGACTTCGACGACGTGCTCGAGCGCTACGAGCGCATGATGGACTGGCTGGCGGGCGTCTATGTCAGCGCCATGAACGTCATCCACTACATGCACGACAAGTACGCCTACGAGCGCATCGAGATGGCGCTGCATGACTATGCGCCGGTGCGGACCATGGCCTTCGGCATCGCCGGCATGTCGGTCGTGTCCGACAGCCTGTCGGCTATGAAGTACGCGAAGGTGAAGGTCGTTCGCGACGAGACCGGGCTGATCGTCGACTACGAGACCGAGGGCGATTTCCCGACCTTCGGCAACAACGACAACCGCGTCGATCACCTGGCCTCGTGGCTGGTGTCGACCTTCATGTCCAAGCTGCGGAAGTACCCGACCTACCGAAACGCCTTGCACACCCAGTCGGTCCTGACGATCACGTCCAACGTCGTCTACGGCAAGGCGACCGGCAACACGCCGGACGGGCGCCGCCTGGGCGAGCCCTTCGCACCCGGCGCGAATCCAATGCACGGTCGCGACAGCCACGGCATCCACGCCTCGGCCGCCTCGGTCGCCAAGATACCCTATCGCGACGCCGCCGACGGAATTTCGCTGACCACCACACTGGTGCCAAGCGGCCTGGGCGGGACCGAACAGGACCGTATCACCAACCTGACCGGCATCCTCGACGCCTTCTTCGGCGCGACCGGCTACCACATGAACGTCAACGTCCTGAACCGCGAGACCTTGCTGGACGCGATGGACCATCCCGAGAGCTACCCGAACCTCACGATCCGGGTGTCCGGCTATGCGGTCAACTTCATCCGGCTGACTCGCGAACAGCAGATGGACGTCATCAATCGAACCTTCCACGGAGGGTGAATTGCCCGAACCCCCGCCGCTTGAGGCCGATAGCCCGTTCGAACTCAGGGTCGACCTCAGTAAGGAGGTTCCGGAAGTCGACGTCCGATCCGCCCTGAAGTCCGGCGACATCGGCTTTGTCCACTCCTTCACCACCGGCTCGGCCGTGGATGGGCCGGGCGTGCGGGTGATCGCCTGGACCACCTCCTGCATGTTTCGCTGCCAATACTGCCACAACCCGGACACCTGGACCCTCTCGAACGGCATGGCGGTCACCGTCGAGCAGGCCGTGGAGGAACTGCGCAAGTATGCAAACGCGCTGAAGGTGATGGGCGGGGGCTTCACCCTCTCCGGCGGCGAGCCACTGATGCAGCACCGGTTCGCCACCCGGCTGTTTCGCGCCTGCAAGGAGATGGGCGTCCACACCGCCATCGAGACGAACGGCCTCTACGGCGAGCGCCTGTCGGACGACGAGATCCGGACCATCGATCTGGTCATTCTCGACATGAAGGCCTTCACCCCCGAGCAGCACCGGCGGGTCACCGGGACCGACAACGCCAAGGTGCTCGAGTTCTGCCGCCGCCTCGCGGCACTGAAGCGGCCGATGTGGCTGCGCTACGTGCTCGTTCCCGGACTCACCGACGATCCGGAAGAGATCGCCAAGGTCGCCGGGTTCGCGGCCGGGCTTGGCGTGGTCGAACGGGTCGAGATCCTGCCGTTCCACCAGATGGGTCGCTTCAAGTGGGAGCGGCTCGGGCTCGACTACAAGCTCGCGGAGACGCCACCGCCCTCGCCGGCTGAAATCGCCCGTGCGATCGATCAGTTCCGGGCCGCCGGACTTGAGGCCTATTGAGGCAGCCGCCTACAAGGCTTCGCTGCCGGAAGCCCGGATTTCACCTGATATCCCTTTCACCAGGAACCCCGTGACGTTGCCCGCCTGTGCGATCCGCACATCCATGGACTAGGGGCGCGGCATGAAACCGCCAGTCGCACGACCAGAACCTAGGGAAGTCCCGCCCCCGGTGAACCCACGTGCCCAGGAACGGGATCGCGAGCTCATCGACGCCGACCGCCTGATGATGCAGATGGTCCAGACTTCGATCTCGCTGATCGGCTTCGGATTTACGATCAACGCCTTCTTCAACGATGTCGCGGACTCCAGCCGAACGGCCCGGCGCCTTGGCCTAGTGCTGCTCTGCCTGGGCCTGCTCTTCCTGGCCATGGGGATCTACAATCAGGCCAGGCTGCGCCTGAGGATCAGAGCCCGCTATCCCGACATCGGCCTCGGCAATGTGGAGGATCGCCTGCACGGATACAGCGCAGCGCCGAGCTTCGTGCTGGCGATCTCGCTGCTGGTCGCCGGCTTGTGGGCGCTGCTTTCAATCCTGACGGGTATGACGCCGGCCTAGAGCTGAACAAGTTCGTTCCGCGCGGCGTAGAGCGCGAGATCGGCCGATGACCTGGCGCCGACCTTTCGCATTGCCGCGGCCCGATGGGTTTCCACCGTCTTCATGCTGACCTGCAGGGCGTGGGCGATCTGCTTGTTGCTGCTTCCTTCGGCCACGAGCTTGACGATCTGCCGTTCCCGCGGGGTCAGGCTGACGTGCTGCTGCGCCATGTGCGCGCTCAGGTACGACTGCAGCAGGGCCTCGGAGACCGTCGAGGAGAAATAGGTCTGATGGCGCGACAAGGCGGTCATGGCCTCGAGCAGTTTCTCGCCGCTCTCGCTCTTCAGGATGTACCCACGCGCGCCGGCCATCAGCGCCTGGGCCACGATCCGCTCGCTATCGTGCATGGTCATGGCGAGAATTTCAGTGGCGGGGAGTGCTTTCCGGAGCTCCACGATCACATCCAGACCGCTCATCTTCGGCATGGAGATGTCGAGGACGACCAGATCCGGCCGGACTTCCTTGGCCAGTTCCAGGGCCGCAAGCCCGTCGGCCGCTTCGCCGCAGATCACCCAATCTGGCATCGTCTCGATCAGAGCCCGGACGCCTTTGCGCACCACTTCGTGGTCATCCACAAGCACGACGCCCAATCTTCGGGCGCCAATCCGCGATTTCATGGTGATCATGTTTGGGTCTCCTGCGCCAATACTACACAGGCCACCCACAATGTCCTTAGGGGTGAATACTGAGAAGCAAGCCTTCGCGCACGAACACTTCTCCTAGCCAGGCCGATATTCCGCAGATTGGCGGAGCTCGCTGCGCCCAGCGCGCGCCGCCGCAGCACCCTCACAACTTCTATTTGAGGAACGCCAACGGCGACCCCAACGGGGCGGCGCGTCGCGGCCGACCGGAACCGCGCCAGCTACGGCGATACAACCCGTAATTACGCTCCAATTGGGATCAACTCTTGCGACGCGCTCGCATCGAGACCCCAGCGGTAGCGGCCGCGCCCCTCGTAGGCTCGACCACATGAGCCGAGGGGCCCGTTTTCAGGGGCCTCGGGCATCAGGTCAAACCCTGAGAGGATGTCGCGCACGGCAGCACAGCCGAGGACGAGGCGCCCTCGACGTCGTGGCGACCAGCCACCCGCCGCGATGGCAAGGCGCGCTTACCGTTGGCCGGATCGCGCCTTGCCCGGTCACCCTCTCCCATGGGGCGGCGACGCCAGCCATCAGGCGCTTGCCCCGAGGCGGACCCGTCGCGCCGTGGTCGGACTGGGAATTTTCCCTGCGGTCACGGCCTCACCCCACCCGCTCCCTAGGTTGGCGCCGCACCTCCAGGCGCCGGATCGCCCTGAGGCCATCACCGCCGCCACGTCACGAGCTTCGCGGGTAGAATCGCCAGGGCATAGATTGCGAGAGGCGCTGACCTAGTCGTCCTCGTCGATGAAGCGGCCGGTGAGGCTTAGCCCCTCGATCCAGGTCGCGCCGTCACGCTTCTGGACCGTGCGCACCTTGCCGGTCCCCGCCTCGGCGATAGCTTCGGCGAGCGCCTGGGAATGGGTCACCAGCCAGATCTGCGAACGCTCGGCCGCGCGGGTGACCAGCCGGGCCAGTGGCCGCATCAGGTCCGGGTGCAGGCTGGCTTCCGGCTCATTGAGCGCGATGAACGGCGGCAGGCGATAGGCCAGCAACGCTCCGGCCAAGCCTAGGAACCGCAAGGTGCCGTCGGACAATTCCTCCGGCTCGAACAGCCGGTTGGGGAACTCCCTGAACAACATGCCGAACGAGGCGCTGCGTTCCGGGGGCGGGACGATCAGCCGGGCGCCGGGAAAGGCCTCGGCGATCGCCGTATCGAGGTCGTAGGTGTCCTGGCGGATGTGGGCCAGGGTCGCGAACACCGCCGCCAGGTTGGAGCCGTCGGAGGCGAGGGTCGGCGTCGCCACCGCCGGGCACGGCCGACGCAGGGGCGAGCCGGCGTCGGTGCGCAGGTCGTGATAGAAGCGCCACTCCAGCAAGGTGCGGCGGACCATATCGAGCATGGGGTAGCGGCTGGGATCCTCCAGCCGCCCGAGGATGGTCTCGGAGGCCAGCAGGTCGATGTCGATCTCCACCGGGCGACCGACCTCGTCGCGGGCCATCACGGACGGGCCGCGACGATCGATCAGACGCACCTGGCGCCCGCCCCCGTCATAGGAGAGCCATTCCAGCTTGATCTGCGGCTCGAGCTCGAAGGCCGGCGCGGCCTCGCGCGGGGGGAAGCCGATCTCGACGTGATAGCGATAGACTCCGCGCGCGCCAGGATCGGAGAGGCTGACCTCCAGTTCGATCCGCGCCGGGCCGGTCCCGCGCCGCACCCCGGCCCAGAAGGCCGAGGCCATGCCTTCCTGAGCCAACTCAAGGCCGAGCGTATTGTTCGCCGCCGCCCGGATCAGCTCCAGGGCGCGATAGAGGTTGGTCTTGCCGACGCCGTTGCCACCGACGAACACCTCAAGATCGCTGACCGGGCAGACGATCTTCCTTAGCGATCGATAGCCGACGGCTGAGAACTCGCGGACGCGTAGCAAGGGGCGGTCTTCCCGGGAGGCGATGCGACCAGGGATAGCAGGATCGCGCGGGGAGAACGACTACCCTGCGAACGCCGCGCGCATGTCGTCTGCCAGGGCGTCGACCCGGCCGGGGTCGGCGTCCCAGGAGAACATGAACCGCGCTCCGCCACCGATGAAGGTGTAGAAACGCCAGCCCTTTTCCCGCAACCGCTCGAGCGCCGCCTCAGGCGCGGCGACGAACACAGCGTTGGCCTGGACCGGGAACATCAGGCTGGCGCCCGGCAAGCCCTCGATCTGAGCCACGAGCCGCGCGGCGCAGGCGTTGGCGTGGGCCGCGTTGGAGAGCCAGGCTCCGCCTTCCAGCATACCGGTCCAAGGCGCGGCCAGGAACCGCATCTTCGAGGCCAACTGGCCGGCCTGCTTGCATCGGTAGTCGAAGTCCTCCGCAAGGGCGCGGTCGAAGAACAGGATCGCCTCGCCGACGGCCATGCCATTCTTGGTGCCGCCGAAGCAGAGCACGTCGACCCCGGCCTTCCAGGTGATCTCGGCAGGGTCGCAGCCCAGGTGCGCGCAGGCGTTGGCGAAACGGGCGCCGTCCATGTGCAGGCGCAAGCCCAGTTCGCGGCAGACGGCGGAGATCGCCCGCACCTCCTCCGGCGAATAGACCTGACCGGTCTCGGTCGGCTGGGTGATCGTGACCACCCGGGGCTTCGGATAGTGGATGTCGCTGCGTTTGCCGGCGATCTCGCGGATCGCAACCGGGGTCAGCTTGCCGTCCGGGCTGGGCGCGACCAGCAGCTTGGAGCCGTTGGAGAAGAATTCCGGCGCGCCGCATTCGTCGGTCTCGACGTGGGCCGATTCCGCGCAGATCACGCTGTGGTAGGACTGGCAGAGCGCGGCCAAGGCCATCGAGTTGGCCGCCGTCCCGTTGAAGGCGAAGAACACCTCGCAATCGGCGCCGAACAGGGCGCGGAAGCCGTCGGCGGCCGCCTGAGTCCACGGGTCCTCGCCATAGGCCGGGGCGTGGCCCCGGTTGGCCTGGTCCATGGCCGCCCAGGCTTGCGGACAAATGCCGGCGTAGTTGTCGCTGGCGAACTGCTGGATGTTGGACATGCGCCCCTCGTCTCTCGAATGGGAGCCGATCCGACGCATGAGGCTTGAGGTCCCGTTCGGTTGCCGGACCGGCCACATCCCTCCTTGTGGAGGCGCCACCTTGCTCGGGAGCAGGTTGGCGTTTGAGCGTCAGCTCAAACTCTTGATGCTAGTTGGATGCTGGGTAGCGGGAAGCATCACCGCTGGCAAGTCTTGCCGCACACATGGAAATCGGAGGACGCATCGTGCCGACACGCGGGGCGCGGCGCAATTCGGCCTCGCGTGAGCGGCGCTGGAAGCAATTTCATTCGCCGCAGATCAGGCCGTACGAATGAACCCGTCCTCAAGGGTGAGCGGCCAAGGCGTCAGCCGCGCACCGGCGCAGGGGCCGCCGACACACTCGCCGCTGTCAATGTCGAACAGCGCGCCGTGCCAGGAACAGACGATCAGTTCGCCGGACGGCGCCAGATAGTCGTCGAGCTTCTGGGCCAGCGGCAGGCCGGCGTGCGGGCAGCGGTCGACATAGCCCCTCACCTGCCCGCCCCGGCGGACGGCGAAGCCGTGGAAGTAGGCCTCGCCGATCTGCAGCACGAAATTGCGGGCGGCGCCGTCGGCGATCAGTTCCAGCGGGCCGAGCCGCACGCCGGCTGGCGTCTTGAAGAGCCGCGCCGCGAGATGAGGCGATTCCTCACTCACCCCTGGACGACGCCGCTGCAGGGGCCAAAGCCGATGGAGACGAAGCCCTCGGCGTGGGCGCGGCCCGAGATGGACAGCTCGTCGCCGTCCTGCAGGAAAGTGCGGCTCTCCCCGCCGGGCAAGACGATCGATTGCGCCCCGCCGCGGGTCAGCTCCAACAGGCTGCCGAGGCCGGCATCGTCCGGGGTCGAGATGGTGCCGGTGCCGAGCAGGTCGCCGGGATTGAGGTCGCAACCGCCGACCGTGTGATGGGCGACCATCTGGGCGGCGGTCCAGTAGAGGTGGCTGGCCGCGCTCTGGGAGACGCGGAGCGGCGAGGCGCCCTGCTCGCGCATCTGGCGGCTGGCGAGGAACACCTCGAGCTCCACGGCGTAGGCGCCCGACGCCTGGTCAGCCTCGTCCCACAGGTAGCCCATCGGGGACGGGTCGCCGTCGGGCCGCGGGGCCTGGGCGATACGGAACGGAGCCAGCGCCTCGGCCGTGACGATCCATGGCGAGATGGTGGTCATGAAGTTCTTGGCCAGGAACGGCCCGAGCGGCTGGTATTCCCATGCCTGCAGGTCCCGGGCCGACCAGTCGTTGAGCAGGCAGAGGCCGGCGATGTGCGAACCGGCCTCGCCGATCGGGATCGGCTGGCCGAGCTCATTGCCCTGGCCGATCCAGACGCCGAGTTCGAGCTCCAGGTCCAGGCGGGCCGATGGGCCGAAGGTCGGCGCCTCGGCGTCCGGCGCCTTCTTCTGACCGCTGGGCCGGCGCACCGCCGCACCGGAGGCGCGGATCGACGAGGCGCGGCCGTGATAACCGATCGGCACGTGCTTGTAGTTCGGCAGCAGTGGGTTGTCGGGCCGGAATTGGCGGCCGACGTTCAGGGCGTGATGGATGCCGGCGTAGAAGTCGGTGTAGTCGCCAATGGCGACCGGCAGGTGCAGGGCGCAGGCCTCGGCCGGGTAGAGCCAGGTCTCGACCTCTGGGCGGTCGGGCGCGCCCATGGCCAGCAGTTCCGACAGCCGCCGGCGCAGCGCGCGCCGGGCGGTCGGGGCCAGGCCCAGCAGCGGGTTGAGCGTCGCACCCGCCCCGGCCTCGGCCGCGGCCTTGGCCTCGCCGGTCAGCAGCGGCGAGCGCGCCGCCAGGGAAAGATCAAGGATCAGGTCGCCGATCGCCACGCCGCCGCGCGGCGCGCCGGCGTTTGGCGAGAAGACGCCGAGCGGGAGGTTCTGGATCGGAAAATCGGGGTGGCCGTTGGCGCTCGCGACCCAGCTGGTCAGGGCCGGGTCGTGGGTCTCGTCAATCATGTGCCGCTTAACTCAGGAAGAGGGAACTTGGGCCTTGGCGAAGCCGGCCCAGCAGTCGTCGTAGTCGAGCTGATGAAGCGGGGTTTCGACGGCAAACTTCGTGGCTCGGATCACCCAGCGGCTTTCGAACATGAAGGCCATGGTGTTCTCGATCTTGTGCGGCGCGAGGTTGGAGGCGACGGCCTTCTCGTAGCTCTCGCGGTCTGGACCATGGCCGCTCATGCAATTGTGCAGCGAGGCGCCGCCCGGGGCGAAGCCGCCGGCCTTGGCGTCATAGGCCCCATGGATAAGGCCCATGAACTCGCTCATCACGTTGCGGTGGAACCACGGCGGGCGGAACGTGTGCTCGGCCACCATCCAGCGCGGCGGGAAGATCACGAAGTCGCAGTTGGCCGTGCCGGGGATCTCGGACGGCGAGGTCAGAACGGTGAAGATCGACGGGTCCGGGTGGTCGTAGCTGACCGTATTGATGGTGTTGAAGCGGTCGAGGTCGTACTTGCAGGGCGCGAGCGTCCCATGCCAGGCGACGACGTCCAGCGGACTGTGATCCAGCGTCGTAGCCCACAGGCCACCCTGGAATTTCTGAACGACTTCCGTAGGTTCGTCGCGATCTTCAAACCAGGCGGCGGGGGTCTGGAAGTCGCGGGAGTTGGCTAGGCCGTTGGCGCCGATGGGGCCGAGTTCCGGCAGACGGAAGCTCTCGCCATAGTTTTCGCAGACATAGCCGCGGGCGGCCGGACCGGTCAGCTCAACACGGAAGCGCACCCCGCGCGGGATCAGCGCGATCTCGCCAGGCGACAGCTCGATGCGGCCGAGCTCGGTGGCCAGTAGCAAGCCGCCCTCCTGCGGGACAATCAGCAGCTCGCCGTCGGCGTCGCAGAACACCCGGCTCTGCATCGAGCGGTTGGCGGCGTAGAGGTGGATGGCGATGCCGGCCTGGGCCGAGACGTCGCCGTTGCCGGCGTAGGTGGTCAGGCCGTCGACGAAATCCGTGGGCTCGGTCGGCAGCGGCAGCGGGTCCCAACGCAGGCGATTGGGGCTGGGCGGGACCTCGTCGAACGGGCCTGAGCGCAGCAGTTTGCCGCCAATGAAGGGGGCGAACGGCGAATGGCTTGCGGTCGGGCGCAGGCGGTACAGCCAGGAGCGCTTGTTCTCATGGCGCGGCGCGGTGAAGGCGCTGCCCGATAGTTGCTCGGCGAACAGGCCGAACGGCGTCTTCTGCGGCGAGTTCTGGCCAACAGGCAAAGCCCCGGCGACCGCCTCGGTCGCGAAGCTGTTGCCGAAGCCGGACATGTAGTTCAGCGGCATGGTCTTCTCCACGGCCGGTTTCCCCCTCCGTCGCGCTGCGCGCGCCACCTCCCCCGGTGGGGGAGGAACTGGTCCCTCAAGATGCTCCCCCGCCGGGGGAGCTGTCAGCCATAGGCTGACTGAGGGGCCCTGCGGCTCCTACTGGGCCGCATCGACCTTGATGACGCCGCGACGGATCTGATCGAGCTCAATGGACTCGAAGAGGGCCTGGAAGTTGCCATTGCCGAAGCCTTCGTTGCCCTTGCGCTGGATGATCTCGAAGAAAATCGGGCCGAACAGGTTCTCGGTGAAGATCTGCAGCAGGATGCCTTCGTCGCCGACATTGCCGTCGATCAGGATGCGGTTCTTGCGCAGGCGGTCGAGATCCTCGCCATGACCGGGGACGCGCTTGTCGACCAGCTCGTAGTAGGTCTCGATGGTGTCCTGCAGGTTCACGCCGCGGGCGCGCAGGGCCTCGACCGTCTCGAAGATGCTGGCGGTGGTGAAGGCCAGGTGCTGGATGCCCTCGCCGTTGTACTCACGGATGAACTCTTCGATCTGGGACTTGTCGTCCTGGCTCTCATTCAGCGGGATGCGGATGGCCTTGTCGGGCGCGATCATTGCCTGGCTGAACAAACCGGTCGCCTGGCCCTTGATGTCGAAGTACTTCTGCTCTTCGAAGCCGAAGATCTGGTTGTAGAAGCTCGACCAGGTGCGCATCTGGCCACGCTTGACGTTGTGGGTCAGGTGGTCGAGCAGGTCGAGGCCAACGCTGTTCTTGAGCTCGGCCATGGCGGCGCCGGGGATCTGCTCCCAGGCGTCGTAGATCGTGCCTTTGTCGCCGAAGCGGTCGATCAGATAGAGCAGCGAGCCGCCAATGCCTTCCAGCACATAGGCGTCCGGCAGGGCCGAGGCCGAGGCGTCGGCCGGCTTGGCGCCGCGCGAGAGGGCCAGCTCATAGGCGGCCTTGGCGTCGGCGACGCGGAAAGCCATGCCGTTGGCCGAAGGACCGTGGGCGGTGCGGAAATCCGCCACTTGGCCAGTCGGCTCCAGATTGACCAGCAGGTTGATGCGGCCCTGCTTGTAGCGGGTGATCGCCTTGGTCGGATGCTTCGAATAGGCGGTGAAGCCCAACTGCTCAATCAGCTGGGTCATGCGCGCCGGATCGGGGCTAGTGAACTCGACAAATTCGAAGCCGTCGAGGCCGATTGGGTTTTCCGGGGTCACGGTCATGTCAGGCGTCTCCCTGCAGGCAGGCGCCGAGCGCCTGCACAAATGGCTGGACGGTGTCGGCGGTCAGGCCGGCGATGTTGATGCGGCCGGAACCGGCCATGTAGACGGCGTGATCGCGGCGCATGGCCTCGACCTGCTCGGGGCTGAGCGGCAGCAGGGCGAAGAGGCCGTACTGATCGCGCAGCGGTTCAAGGCGCGGATCAGCCTCGGCCAGGGCGGCGCGCACGCCGTTGAGGCGCTCGCGCATGGCGCCAAGTTCGGCGCGCCATTGGGCGGTCAGCGCTTCGGATTCCAGGATCACCCGCGCGGCCGCAGCGCCGTGGTCCGGCGGCATCGACCAGGCGCAGCGGGCGAGCTGGAGGATGTTGGAGCGGACGATGTCTTGATGGCCACGAGCGCGGACGAACAAGGCGCCGGTGCGCTCACGATAGAGGCCGAAGTTCTTGTCGCAGGAATAGGCGACGATGGCGGCGTCGCTGGCCTCCATGATCAGGCGCATGCCGGCGGCGTCCTCGTCGAGGCCAGCGCCGAGGCCTTGATAGGCCAGGTCAATCAGTGGGACAGCGCCGCGCGCCGACAGCAGGGCCGCGACCTGCGCCCACTGCTCCAGCGAAAGGTCCGCGCCGGTCGGGTTGTGGCAGGCGCCGTGAAGCAGCACGAGGTCGCCGGCCTCGACCTTGGCCAGGGCGGCCATCATCTCGTCGAAGCAGAGCCGCTGGGTGGCGGCGTCGAAGTAGCGGAAGGTCTCAACGACGAGGCCGGCCTGGCGGAAGATCGGCGCGTGGATCGGCCACGAGGGCGTGCCCATCCAGATGCGCGCGCCGGGCGTGCCCGCGTTTGCCAGCTCGGCCGCCAGGCGCAGAGCGCCGGTGCCGCCGGGGGTCTGGACAGCGAACAGGTCGGCGCCGGCTGCACCTTGGCCGAACACCACCGGCGCAATGGCCTCCAAGAAGCCGAAGTCGCCTTCCGGCCCGAGATAGGCCTTGGTCGGCTGGGTCTGCAGCAGGATCTGCTCAGCGGCCTTGATCGAGGCGAACACCGGCGTGTCGCCCGCAGCGTCGCGATAAACGCCGACGCCGAGGTCGAGCTTCTCCGCGCGCGGGTCGTTCTTATAGAGCGCGATCAGGGAGAGCAGCGGGTCGGGCGCCTGGGCTTTCAGACCCGCAAACAGCGACCGCACGGGGGCGAGCACCTCAGTCATTTCACCAACCTCCTCAATCTCGGAAGGATTTTATGCGAGGAGCGCGATATGCGGCTTTCAATCTCACGGCGATTTGGCAATCTTCTGGTGAAACGTTTCACGCGATGGCCGGTTCATGAAAGACGACCTTCAACTTGACGAGATCGACCGGAAATTGCTTCGCGCCCTGCAGGCGGACGCCTCGCTGAGTCACGCTGCCCTGGCTGATCAGGTGGGAGCCTCGCCGGCCTCCTGCTGGCGGCGGATCAAGGCGCTGGAGAACGCCGGGGTGCTGCGCGAGTCCGTGCGACTGGTCGACGCCGAGAAGGTCGGCCGGGGCGTCAACGTCATGTGCCAGCTGCGCATGAAATCGCACGCAGCAGGACCGCGGCAGGAGTTCGAGGCCTTCCTCAGGTCACGGCCGGAGATCATGGAGTGCCACTCGATGTCGGGAGAGTGGGACTACCTGATGCGCGTGGTGGTGTCGGACGTGGCCGGCTACGAGCGCTTCCTGATGGGCGTCGTGTTAAACCACCCGAACGTGGCGACGGCGGCCTCGCACTTCGCCCTGAACCAGGTCAAGTACACGACGGCGATGCCGGTATAGCCTTCCGCGCCTTGACCACTACGGTCCTCGCCCGCCAAAGCTGCACCTGAAGATCAGCAGCGAGGCCGCCCGTGAATCCCTTCCCCGACGACATCTTCACTGAACCGGAGGACGTCGATCCGGACGGGCTGGCCAATCTGGGTCCACTGCGGCGGCTGGCCGGAGTCTGGGAGGGGCGCAAGGGGTTTGACGTGAACCCCAAGGCGGACGGTCCGGAGCGGCGCGAATATGTCGAGCGCATCGTCATGCGGCCGATCGATCCGCAGGCCAATGGCCCGCAGCTGTTCTATGGCCTGCGCTACCACGTGCGCGTCGTTGCGGTTGGCGAGGAGACCACCTTCCACGACCAGGTTGGCTACTGGCTGTACGAGCCGGCGACGGGACTGATCCTGCAATCGCTAGCCATTCCCCGCGGACAGGCGGCGCTAGCCGGTGGCGCGGCGACCGAAACCGGCATCGTGGTCAGCGCGCAACGCGGCGACACCCAGCACGGGATCGTCTCGACGGCGTTCCTGGAGCACGCCTTCCGCACCGACTCCTACCGGCTGGAGATCACCTTCCACGAGGACGGCGACTGGAGCTACGTGTCTGACACCATGCTGGCGGTGCGCGGCCAGGAGGGCCTGTTCCAGCACCGCGACCGCAACACCCTCACCAAGATCGCAGAGCCGATCGGCAATCCGCTGATGCGCCGCGAGGACGGACTGGACCTCTAACGGGCCGCATCCAGCTCCTTCAGCCAGGCCAGGATCAGCGGGGCCGCGGCGAGCATCGACGGATCGTGGCCGACCGGACCGACATCGACCGCGGCGGCGTCGGCGCCTCGGGCGCGCATGGCCGCCGCGGCCGTGAGCGCCTCTTGCGGGACCACATCGGCATCCTCGGAGCCGTAGTAGAGCCGGACTGGAGCTTTGGGCGTGAACTTCGTCAGCCCGTTGGCGGCGAAGCTCTCCAGGAACCAATGCGTTCCACCATGGTCGTAGGCGTCGAGAAACTGCGGGTTGAACATCCGCCGCGGCTCGGCCGGAAGGGCCTCGACGATCTCATCGGGTTTGGCGCCAGCGAACAGGCGTCCGACCAGGGCGGCGTATTGCGGCGTCAGCACGCTGTCGAGACGGTGGCCGTAGTAGGCCGACTGCCCCCAGGCCGCATAGGCGAGATAGAGCGAGTGGGACTTCGAGCCGCCCTTCATCGCGGCCGGCAGCGAAACCCCGCGCAGATCGACCGGAGCGGCGACCGGGGCCGCGGCCAGGACCGACCTGCCCTGCGCCTCGAGCAGCCGCATCGCCGCCAGGCTGGCCCAACCGCCCTCAGAGAAGCCGGAAAGGAACACCGGGGCGTCCGGGACGCTCGAGATCTGCTGGGCGGCCGTGATCATGCCGACCACCGCCGGGCCGATGGCGTCCGCCACATAGTAGGGATGCCGTCCGGGAGACCCGCCCATGCCCGGGTAGTCCGGCGCAACCAGCGCATAGCCATTGCCGGCGAACAGGATGGCGGCGGCCAGGCCGGTCCCGTCGGGTTTGGACGGCGCCGCATCACGGGTGGTCGCCGTACCGTGCTGGAAGCTGGCCAGCCGCCGCGCGGGCGCGCCGCGCGGCACGGCGAAGAGCCCGGTCAGCCGTACGGGCCGTCCGTCGGGGGCAAGGCCGGGATACTCCATCCGGTAAATATCGACAGCATGGTGGACGCCGACGCCCTTCACGCCGGATAGCGCCAGTAGCAGGCGCGCCTCCAGGGTCGAGATCGAGCGGAGCGGCGTCAGCGTGACCGCCTTGGGCGCCTCCAGCGAAGCCGGTCGCATGCAGCCCGCCAGCAGCACTGCGCCGAGCAAGACCGCAACGACGCTGCGCATGGGCTTCTCCGTCCGTTAGTCGAAGTGCAGCAGCACCGCGGTGGCGTCGTCGCAGGTCTTGCCGCGGGAGTAGGCGTCGCAGCTCTCGTCCATCGCTTCCAGTCCACGCAGCTCGGCCAGGAGCGGCGTCAGCCCGCTGGCGATGGCCGCGCTCATCAGGCTGTCGTCGTCATAGCGCCCGAACACATCGACCAGGCGGTAGAAGCCGTCGGACATCAGAAGCACCTCGATGGTCGAGGAGGCGTCGACATACGTTGTCTGCAGATGCGGCACGCCTGCGCCGGACAGATCGAGGATCCAGTAGCCCTCCGGGTGGTTCATCATCGCCCGGTGGCTGCGCACCAGATCCACGACCGCCTCCCGCGCCTGCGCGAGCGAAAGCCCATTGGCGCGGTGTGACGCCAACGCCTCGGCCAGGGCGGCATCGAGCTGTGCGACGCCGGAGCTCCCGAAGCGGCGCGCGCCGGACGCGCCCGAACGCCAGAGGATCGTGCAGTCGCCGAGATTGGCCAGCTCCAACGTCTCGCCCCGCCGACGGGCGGCGACGAAGCTCGCCGACGGGAGCTCGACGGGGGCGACCGCGTCGAGGTCGCAGAGCGCGCGGGCCCGTGCGCCAACTTCCGCCAGCGCTCGGCGCAGCACCACCGCCGCCTCATGCAGGGGATCGTGCAGGGTCCGTAGAGCATGATCCACCTGCTGGACCAGCCATGCGGCGTCGGAGGTCGGAGACAAGCGCTGCCGCGGCCAGACGCCAGTCGCGCCGTCCATCACCCAGACCGCGCCCTCGGCGTGGCCCCAGCAGTCTTCATTAAGCGTCGTTCCAGGTTCGCTCAGAGCCTCGATCACGCGCAGCACGGACGCCTCCGCCCACTTGAGTCTGGCGCATCCTACACCCGGCGTCAGCTGCGCGAAGGTCCGAACCGCGCCACCAGATCGTAAGCCTCGCCGGGGAAGAGCTGGCGCACTCGAGTGACCCCCTCTCCCGAGCGCCATGTCCGGCGCTCAACCGCCAGGCAGGCGCTGCGGGCGGGAATGGCCAGCAGCTTGGCGGTTTCCGCATCCGCCGGCAGGGCGCTGATGCGGTTCTCCGCCTCGGTCCAGGGAATGTGCTCAAGCAGCCAGGCCCCCGGTGATATCTCAGAGAAATCCATCCGCGCGGCCTCCGGCGCGGTTCGTAGGCTGATCACGCGATCCTCCAACGCAAAGGGCTGTCCCCCCGCGAAATGGACCCCGCGAAGCGCCAGGAGGGTGCGGCCTCCCGCAAGCTCCACCTCATCGGAGCCTTGGGCGGCGCGCCGGACGCAGGAGACCAGCTCAAAGCGATAGGCCTCCCCCCTCCCCTCGATCTCGGATCGAAGGTCGGGGATGTCGAGAACCGCCGAATGGACCCGCGGCCGGGCCACGAATGAGCCGGCCCTGCGACGGCGCTCGATCAGGCCGGCCTCGGCCAGGGCGGTAATCGCCTTGGAAACGGTCATCCGCGAGCAGCCGTATTGCTCGGTGAGTTCGTGCTCAAACGGGATGCGGTGGCCCGGGCCCCATTCGCCTGAGAGAATCTTGGCCTCGATGTCGGTGCGGATCCGCTGATGAAGAGCGGCGGGCGCGTCGACCTCCGCGACCGGTGTCGGCTTGTTCACGAAAGCACCTTCACTAGGACCTGCCGGTAGCGCGCGGAAATCTCCTCCCGGCGATGGTGACGACCATTTGTGACCAGCTTCGCGCCAGCCCGCCAGACGCCATCGATCAGGTCGCGCCGGCCGGCGAAGATGTAGCTGTCGAGGACCGCATCGCCCACGCGGCCGGCGATGGCGGGATGGTCGCTCGCCAGGCTGACGATGTCGGCGCTCGCCCCGACCTTCAGTCCAGCTTCGACGCCCATAGCCTGGCCGCCTCCGGCCAGCGCCATCCGATAGAGCGCCGCCCCCGTGGAGCCGCCGGTCTCGGCGGCCAAAACGTTGCGGCTTCGGCGCGACAGGCGCTGGCCGTACTCCAGCAGCCGCAGTTCCTCGGCCGCGTCGATCAGGACGTTGGAATCCGAACCGACACCGAGCCGGCCGCCCTGCGCCTGGAACTCCATGGCCGGGAACAGTCCATCGCCGAGGTTGGCCTCGGTGATCGGGCAGAGCCCCGCGACCGCGCGACTGAGAGCAATGCGTTCGGTCTCCTCAGGCGTGATGTGAGTCGCGTGCACCAGGCACCACTTGGGGCCGACGTCGAGGTTCGCCAGCAGCCATTCCACCGGCCGTGCGCCCGACCAGGCCTGACAGCCTGCGACCTCTTCGGTTTGTTCGGCGATGTGGATGTGGATCGGGGCGTCGCCAGCCAGATCGACGAGGGCGTGGAGTTGCTCGGGCGTGACGGCGCGCAGGCTGTGGGGCGCCAAGCCGACGATCGCGCCTTCGAGACCCACGACAGCGGCGCGGCTGGCCTCGATCAGGCGAGCGAAACCGTCGATGTCGTGGATGAAGCGCGCCTGGCCAGCAGTAGGCGCCAGACCGCCGAACCCAGAGTGCGCGTAGAACACCGGCAGCAAGGTCAGTCCGAGGCCGGCCTCATCAGCGGCCTCGGCGATGCGGACCGCCATCTCGGCCGGGTCGGCGTAGGAGTGGCCATCGAGGTCGTGGTGCAGATAGTGGAACTCGCCGACCCGGGTGAAACCGGCTTCCAGCATCTCGGCATAGGCCTGGGCGGCGATGGCCTGGACCTCGTCCGGCCCCAGCCGCTCGAGGAAGCGGTACATCACTTCGCGCCACGTCCAGAAGCTGTCGGCGGAGGGGCCGCGATGCTCGGCCAGACCAGCCATTCCGCGTTGGAAGGCGTGGCTGTGCAGGTTGGGCAGACCGGGCAAGGCTGGGCCATTGGCCGCTTCATACGCCGCTCGCCGGGCGCCCACATCAATGGCGAGGATCGCCCCGTCCCTGACGGTGAGCCGGACTTCACGCGCCCAGCCAGTCGCCAGCAGCGCGCTTTCAAACCAGATCGTCTTCTCGACCACTGGACAAGCCTCCTTGCTCGGTCATATGTCTATACATAATGGGGCGCACAGGGAAGGAGGCGGCGATGCGATGCGATCGGATCTGGCGGAACGCCCGGCTCGCGACCCTGGCAGGCCCTGGACTGGGCGAGGTCGAAGACGGCGTCGTGGCCGCGCGTGACGGCCGGATCCTCTATGCGGGAGCGGCCGACGAGGCCCGCACCCTGGACGCCATGGAGACCGTCGATTGCCAGGGGCGTTGGATCACGCCCGGCCTGATCGATCCGCATACTCATCTCATTTTCGGCGGCGACCGAGCCCACGAATTTGAACTCCGGCTGGCCGGCGCCTCCTATGAGGAGATTGCGAAGGCCGGCGGCGGCATCGTCTCGACCATGAAAGCTACCCGTGCGGCGAGCGAGGACGCACTGGTCGCCGGCGCCCTGCCGCGCCTGGATGCGCTGATCGCCGAGGGCGCCACCACCGTCGAGGTGAAGTCGGGCTATGGGCTGTCACTTGAGCACGAGCTCAAGTCGCTTCGCGCCGCCCGCCAATTGGCTGCGCAGCGCGGCGTGCGTATCCGGACGACCTTCCTCGGTGCGCATGCGCTACCGCCGGAATATTCTGATAATCCGGAAGGTTACGTCGATGTCGTCTGCCACGACATGATCCCAGCCGTCGCCGCCGAGGGACTGGCCGACGCGGTCGATGCATTCTGCGAGGGGATCGGGTTTTCGCGCGAGCAAACGCGGCGGGTATTCGAGGCCGCTCGCAGTCACGGACTGCCTGTGAAGTTGCACGCCGAACAGCTATCCAACTTGCACGGCGCGCGGCTGGCGGCGGAGTTCGGCGCGCTTTCGGCCGACCATCTCGAGCACCTGGACGCGGAAGGCGTCGCCGCGATGGCGCGGGCCAGCGTCGTCGCCACCTTGCTGCCCGGCGCCTATTACTTCGTGCGCGAGTCCAAGCTGCCGCCGATCGCGGCACTGCGCGCCGCGGGGGTGCCTATCGCCCTGGCCACTGACTGCAATCCCGGCACCTCGCCCCTCACCTCGCTGCTGCTGACCATGAACATGGGCGCGACCCTGTTCCGGCTGACCGTCGAGGAGTGCCTGGCAGGCGTGACGCGCGAAGCCGCCCGCGCTCTTGGCCTGCTGGCCGAGACCGGAACCCTGGAGACCGGCAAGGCCTGCGACCTGGCAATCTGGGACATCGAGCGCCCAGCCGAACTTGTTTATCGCATGGGGTTCAATCCGCTACATGCGCGCGTGTGGAGTGGAATATGAGCGACGTCGTGATGCGCCCCGGCGCGGTGACCCTGGCCGAGTGGCGCGCGATTTATCGCGGCGCCCGCGCGAAGCTTGATCCGTCGTCCGCGCCTGTGATCGCCGAGAGCGCCGCAGCGGTGGAGCGCATCCTGGCCAGGGGCGAGCCGATCTACGGGATCAATACCGGCTTCGGGAAGCTGGCCAGCGTCCGCATCGAGGCGGCGGACCTCGAAACCCTGCAGCGCAACATCGTGCTTTCGCACGCCGCAGGCGTGGGCGAGCCCTCGCCCATTCCAGTGATCCGGCTGATGCTGGCCTTGAAGCTGGCGAGCCTGGCGCAGGGCGCGTCCGGCGTTAAGCCGGCCACCACCGCCTTGCTGGAAGCCATGATCGCCATGGAGCTGACGCCCGTGGTGCCGGCGCAAGGCTCGGTCGGCGCGTCAGGCGACCTCGCGCCGCTGGCGCATATGGCGGCGACAATGATCGGTGTCGGGGAAATCTTCGCGGGCGGCGCACGCCTTCCGGCGGCGGAAGCGCTTGCGCAAGCCGGCCTCGCACCGCTCACGCTCGGCCCCAAGGAAGGCCTCGCCCTGCTGAACGGAACCCAGTTCTCGACCGCTAACGCCCTGGCAGGCCTGTTCGAGGCCGAGCGTCTGTTCCAGACGGCGCTGGTGACCGGCGCGCTGTCTACGGAGGCGGCGAAGGGCTCAGACACGCCGTTCGACCATCGAATTCACGCGCTGCGCCGTCACGTCGGCCAGATCGAAACCGCCGACGCCCTGCGCGGCCTGATGGCGGGCTCGGCGATCCGCGCCTCGCATCTCAAGGACGACGAGCGGGTGCAGGACCCATACTGCCTGCGCTGCCAGCCGCAGGTGATGGGCGCCGCCCTCGATGTGCTGCGGCAGGCGGCGACGACGCTGGCCACCGAAGCCAACGGCGTCTCGGACAATCCTCTGATCTTCCCGGACACCGACGAAGCGTTGTCGGGCGGCAACTTCCACGCTGAGCCAGTGGCCTTCGCCGCCGACATGATCGCCCTGGCGGTCTGCGAGATCGGCTCGCTGTCGGAACGCCGCATCGCCATGCTGGTGGACCCTGCGTTGTCCGGCCTGCCGGCCTTCCTCACCCCAAAGCCCGGCCTGAACTCGGGTTTCATGATCCCCCAGGTCACGGCTGCGGCGCTGGTCTCGGAGAACAAGCAACGGGCCTATCCCGCCAGCGTCGACTCGATTCCGACCTCGGCCAACCAGGAGGATCACGTCTCCATGGCCGCTCACGGCGCGCGCCGCCTGCTGCCGATGGTGGAGAACGCCTCGGCCGTGCTGGGGATCGAACTGCTGGCCGCCGCCCAAGGCTGTGATTTCCACGCGCCGCTGACCTCAAGCTTAGCGCTGGAGGCGGTGCGCGCCTGCGTGCGGGCCCATGTCCCGCACCTCGACGACGACCGTCACTTCCATCCGGATCTCGAAGCGGCCAACGCCCTGGTGCGGAGCGGGCAGGCCATCGCGGCCGCGGCGGGCGCCCTGCTGCCGGACATCGCCTGATGGGCTGGCTGGAGGTTCATCGTGGAGAGGCGCCGCTGATCGTGAGCTTCCCACACACGGGGACCGAGATTCCTGCGGACATCGAAGCGCAGCTAGTCTCTCCATGGTTGGCGCGCAAGGACGCGGATTGGTGGATTCATCGGCTCTACAGTTTCGCCACGGAACTGGGCGCCACCACTGTCCGCACCGCGATCAGCCGCACGGTCATCGACGTGAATCGCGATCCCTCAGGCGCGTCGCTCTATCCGGGCCAGGCTACCACCGAGCTCTGCCCCACAATGACGTTCGACGGCGAACCGCTCTATCGAGGCGCGGGGCCTGGTGAGTCCGAAATCGCCCGACGTCGCGCCACCTGGTTCGCGCCGTATCACGCCGCGCTTGAGGCCGAGGTCGCCCGCCTGCGTGAGCTCCACGGCACGGTCGTTCTCTATGAGGCGCATTCGATCCGCTCGCTGATCCCGCGGCTATTCGAGGGGGCGTTGCCTAACTTCAATCTCGGCACCAACTCCGGCGCCAGTTGCGCGCCCGCGCTTACGGACGCCGTGGAGCGGGCCTGCGACGGGAGCCGGTTCAGCCGGGTGACCAACGGCCGCTTCAAGGGCGGCTGGACCACGCGCCACTACGGGCGACCGCAGAACGGCGTCCACGCCATCCAGATGGAGCTGGCTTGCCGCGGCTACATGGACGATCCGGCCGCGCCGCCGACGCCGCAAAACTGGCCCGCCCCCTACTCCGAAACCCAGGCCGCGCCGATGCGCGCGGCGCTTACCGATGTTCTGAAGGCGTGCCTCGTCTTCGCTCAAGCCTGAGACAATCCATGACCCGCCTCGACAAGACCCGCGTGATCCGCCCAGCGACCGGTACAGAACTATCCGCCAAGAGCTGGCTGACCGAAGCACCGCTGCGGATGCTGATGAACAACCTGCATCCGGACGTGGCCGAGCGGCCTGAGGAGTTGGTGGTCTATGGGGGGATTGGTCGCGCCGCGCGCGACTGGGAGAGCTTCGACAAGATCGTCAAGACCTTGCGCCGCCTTGAGGACGACGAGACTCTCCTGATCCAGTCGGGCAAGCCGGTCGGCGTGTTCCGCACCCACGCCGACGCCCCTCGGGTGCTGATCGCCAATTCGAACCTGGTCCCGCGCTGGGCGACCTGGGACCACTTCAACGAACTCGATCGCAAGGGACTGGCCATGTATGGCCAGATGACCGCGGGCTCTTGGATCTATATCGGCGCCCAGGGCATCGTACAGGGCACCTACGAGACCTTCGTGGAGATGGGCCGCCAGCACTACAACGGCGACCTCTCGGGCAAGTGGCTGCTGACTGCGGGCCTCGGCGGGATGGGCGGGGCTCAGCCGCTGGCGGCGGTCATGGCCGGCGCATCGTGCCTCGCCATCGAGTGCCAGCCGTCCAGCATCGAGATGCGGCTACGCACTGGCTACCTCGACCGTTCGACCGACAATATTGACGAGGCCCTCGCCTGGATCGAGCAGTCTTGCCGCGACAAGACCCCGATTTCGGTTGGCCTGCTCGGCAACGCCGCCGAATTGCTGCCGGAGCTGTTCACGCGTGGTGTCCGGCCCGACCTGCTGACGGACCAGACCTCGGCCCACGATCCGATCAACGGCTACCTGCCGAGAGGCTGGAGCCTGGAGCGCTGGTACGCCATGCGCGATCAGGATCCGAAGCAGGTCGAGGAAGCGGCCCGCGCCTCGATGGCTGAGCATGTTCAGGCAATGCTGGACTTCCAGGCGGCAGGAGTGCCGACCGTCGACTACGGCAACAACATACGCCAGATGGCCAAGGAAGAGGGGGTCGCCAACGCCTTCGATTTTCCAGGTTTCGTGCCGGCCTATATCCGGCCGCTCTTCTGCCGCGGCATCGGACCTTTCCGCTGGGTCGCGCTCTCCGGCGATCCGGAAGACATCGCCAAGACCGACGCCAAGGTGAAGGAGTTGATCCCCGACAACGCGCACCTGCACAACTGGCTCGACATGGCCGGCAAGAAGATCAAGTTCCAGGGCCTTCCGGCGCGGATTTGCTGGGTCGGACTAGGAGATCGCCATCGCCTCGGCCTGGCCTTCAACGAGATGGTGGCCAAGGGTGAGCTGAAGGCGCCGGTGGTCATTGGCCGCGACCATCTGGATTCGGGGTCGGTCGCCTCACCCAATCGCGAGACCGAGGCCATGCGCGACGGCTCCGACGCAGTCTCCGACTGGCCGCTGCTGAACGCGCTGCTCAACACCGCGTCAGGGGCGACCTGGGTGTCGCTGCATCACGGCGGCGGCGTCGGCATGGGGTTCTCCCAGCACGCCGGAATGGTGATCGTGTGTGACGGTACGCAAGCCGCGGCCAAGCGTATCGAGCGCGTGCTCTGGAACGATCCGGCAAGCGGGGTTATGCGCCACGCCGACGCCGGCTATGAGATCGCCCTGGATGTCGCCCGTAAAAAGGGCCTCGATCTGCCGGGTATCCTCGACTGATGCAGATCTTGCGCGCCGCCGATCGAACGGCCTCGCCCTGGAAGAACGGCGGCGGCGTCACCTGGGAAATCGCCGTCTCGCCCGACAGCGCGATGTTCGACGGCTTCGATTGGAGGCTGAGCATCGCGGAAGTGGCGTCAGGCGGGCCATTCTCGTTGTTCCCGGACGTCGATCGCGTGCTGACGGTCATCAGGGGCGACGGGCTGCACCTGCAGATCGCGGGCGAAGACTCCGTGGTTTTGAGCCAATCCTCTCCGCCATTAGCCTTCCCCGGTGACGCCGCTTGCACAGCGGACTTGGCGGGAGCGCCGATCCGGGATCTGAATGTGATGGTCCGCCGCGGCGTATTTCGGGCGGTGGTCCGACGCGCCGATGGCCCGCTCGAACTCACGTATTCCTGTGAGGTCTTGGCCGCCCTCGCAATGGAGGCGACCGAGATCAACGGCCATCAGCTTCATAGCGAAGATCTGGCGCTTGCAGGCACAAACGAACGGCTTCAGCTCGGCCCTGGCCCCTTCTTTGTCATCGAACTCGCGCGGGCCTAATCGGGAAGGACTTCAACCAGCTCGATCCGGAACTCCAGCGGTGTGCTCGGCGGAATGATGTCCTTGCCGGCCGCGCCATAGGCATACTCGGGCGGCAGCCAGATGATCCATTCATCACCCGGGCGCATCATGGGAAGCATCGTCGTCCATCCCGAGATGAGCCGGTTCAACGGAAACGTCGCCGTGCCCTCTGGACCGTCCTTTGAGGAATCGAAGACCTGACCATTCAGGAACTTGCCCTCGTAGCGGACTTTGATCGTGGAGGTACGGCGCGGCTTAGACCCGTCGGCCGGCCCTGATTTCAGCACCCTGTACTGAATGCCCGGGATCGTGTGGACACCCGCAGCCTTCGCGTTGTCTGCGAAGAAGGCAGCGCTCGCGTCCTGCGCAAGCGCCGGCGTGCCAAGCGCTAGAGCAAGGATCAAACCGATCGCAGTCCTCATGACGTCCCCGCCATCCCCATTACAGTACCTCAGCCGCCGTTGACCATCCGCTCAAGCGAGGCGGCCACAGTCGGGTGATAGGAGGGTTTGGACTGCGCGAGCAACCTCTTGGCGATCGGAACGCCCCAGTCCCCCTGGCGCATAAGTCCCGCATAGAGCGGGCGGATGAACAGGCCGCGCCCGACCGTGCCAAGGAACTCCTCCAGCGAGGGGAGCGCCGGCTCGTAGCGATTGGCGATGGTGAGTTCCAGCCACGCCGATCGCACATAGCTGTTTGATGAGGCCGAGAGCTGGAACGCAGCGTCCAGGTCGTCGAGCTGAGCCTTCGTCAGTTCGCGGGGCAGGCTGTTCAGGAAGCGCAGCCACTCCTGCGTGCTCCACGCCGAGGCGGCGACCTGCGCCGCCGGCCTGCCAGCGACGAATGCGGCGACCTGCTCGTCAACCAGCGCCAGCGCGGCCGACTTCACGTGCACGGCGTTGTCAGGCAGTCCCGCGCCATAGGCCCAGCTGTCCAGCCGCAGCGTCTCCTCCAGCGCCTTGTCGCCCTTGATGAGGTTGGCCCTTAGATCGGCCAGGAAGCCCGCGGTGGTCTGGGGTTGAAACGCGTGTCGATCGAAGTAGGACCGGAGGTATGCGTCCCAGCGTTCGCGGCCGACTGTCTTTTCAACGGTCCGCAGGAAGGTCGCGCCCTTGAAGTAGGCCAACTGCCCGGCGCTGTCGCCGTGGAGCTTTGTGGCCTCGGCCGTAGGTCCGCCTGCGGCCTTGATGTCGGCCTGCATGCCATCCCAGTCGAGGTCGGATTCGATTTGAGCCCGGGGCGCGCCGTACAGCGCTTCCATGATCCGGTTCTCGAAATAGGTGGTGAAGCCCTCGTTGAGCCAGCTGTCTGGCCAGGTAGCGTTCGTCACCAGATTGCCCGACCAGCTATGCGCCAACTCGTGGGCGACCAGGCTCACATTGGCCCGATCGCCGGTGATGAAGGTCGGCGTCAGGAAAGTCAGAGTCGGGTTTTCCATACCCCCGAACGGGAACGACGGCGGAAGGACGAGGACATCGTACCGCCCCCAGCGATACGGTCCGTACAGCGCCTCGGCCGTCGTCACCATCTTCTCGGTATCAACGAGTTCGCTGGCAGCGCGGTCCATCATCGACGGCTCGGTGTAGACGCCCGTCCGCGGTCCGAGCGGCTTGAACGTCAGGTCTCCGACGGCCAGGGCGATCAGATAGGGCGGCACGGGCCGGTCCATTTTGAAGCGGAAGACCCGCTTGCCATCGACGGTCTTCTCGCCCTCGGGCGTGAGACGCTCACCACTCATGACCACGGTCAGGTCCGCAGGAGCAGCGATCCGCGCCGACCAGGTTTGGCGGATGCCAGGGCTGTCCTGAGTCGGAATCCAGCTGCGGTTGTTGATGTCCTGTCCCTGGCTGAACAGGTAGGGCTTGGCCTTCCCTGACGTCAGGGACGCGGGAAGCCATTGGAGCGCGCGAGCCCCTGGCCCCGTGCTGTAGTGAACGACGATCCGTTTTGCCCCGCGGAGATGCACCGTCAGTGGCGCGCCGAGAACCTTGTCGCCCGCACCGAGGGTCCACGGCAGCTCGTTACCATCAGCGTTCGTGATCTTCGAGATTTGCAGTCCCAGGGTGTCGAGGATGATCTCATCGGCCCCATTCGCGGCGAGCAGGTCCAGCGCGGCGGTTCCCCTCATCGTCTGCTCGGCGAAGTCCGCGATGAGGTCAAGATCGACGTGCGTAACCCTTGCGATCTGTGGATGTGCGAACGACCTCAGATCCCTCGCTTCAGAGGTGGTCAGGATGGGCGCCACCGGCAGAGGCGCGGCGTTCGCAATGCTCGCGGCAGAAAGCGCCGAGGCCAGAAGAAAGGCTCGCAAAACAACGCGCATCGAAGAACGCCCCACCGAGAAAACAAGCCTCGTCGGCATGCGGCCGCGAGTCGGCGGCATCGTAGCGCCGACGGCTGGCAAATCTTGCCTTTACGGCCCCCTCGCCGCTTCCATTGCGCATGGAGAATGCGATGAATCGACGAAATTCCACGACGAACAACGCCGCGGCGCCGATCGCCTTGCATTACAGTGGCGACGAACAAGTTTTGATTGCGAACTCAGAATGATCCGCGCGACCTGGCCCTCTTCGAAGCTCGACCTACGCCAGGCGTTTCGGCTGACCCTAGCGTTTTGGGCCTTCACCTTTGTCGTCTTTCAAGCGCCCGCGCTCAAGACCGGAAGGCTTACGGTCTGGGAGACGACGGGCTTCGCCGTCATTGTTTCGATCGGCGTCGCTTTCTCGATAATTCTCTATGGTCTGATCCGCTGGTCTCAGCGCTTCGACCTGCGCACCAGGATCGGCTGCATCGCGGTCGGTGCGGTGGCCGCGGCCGTCGCGCACTCAATCATCGACCACTTGACGTTTGTCGCCTTCGCGACGCTGTTCGACATCCCCGCTCAAATTCCGCCCCTGCTGACCGGGTTCATCTTCAACATCCTGATCTATATTTGGGTTTATGGCCTCTACGTCACGGTGGTCGGCCTAATCATCACGACCAATCTGGTACATGAGCAGGAACGGCGCCTCGCCGCGGCGACCGCCGCCGCGCAGGAAGCTCAGCTCACGGCGCTCCGTTTCCAGATCAATCCGCACTTCCTCTTCAACAGCTTGAACGCGGTCACCTCTCTCATAGGATCGGGCCGCAATGTGGAAGCGGAGACGGTCGTGATGCGTCTGTCCGACTTCTTTCGCGCTTCCCTCACATCCGCCCCCGGGGATCTCGTGGTGCTTGAAGAGGAGTTCGATGTCATAGGCTCTTATCTGGACATCGAGGCCGCCCGCTTCGGCGACCGCATGATCGTCGACATCGATCTACCCGACGGCCTGCGCACCGCCCTTACGCCGCACTTCTTGCTCCAGCCGCTCGCTGAAAACGCGGTCAAGCATGGTGTCGCTCGGTCAAAGCACCCGGTCACCGTCTCAATACGGGCTCAGGTCCGCGACAAGCAGCTGCATCTCTCGGTGAGCAATGACGCTGGCGGAGGGACCCTCCTGGAGCCTGCAGCCAACGGAACGGGCGTGGGCCTATCGAACGTCTCCCAGCGCCTGCAGGCGCTCTTCGGCGTAGCGGGAGAACTGAGAACATTCACGCACGGCCAGACCTTCACCGCAGAGATTGTAATGCCGCTCAAACTCGAAGGCGACATGGGACAGGCCGCTGCATGAGTATCCGCGTAGTTATTGTCGATGACGAACCCCTTGCGCTTGAACGGCTCAGGCTGTGCCTCCGCCAAACCCCCGAGGTTGAACTCGTCGGTGAAGCCACGGACGGGGACAGCGCCATGGAATGCATCGCTGCGCTCCAGCCTGATCTGGTTTTGTTGGACATCCAGATGCCGGGCCGAAGCGGCGTCGCCGTCGCCCGAGCGCTGGCCGCCAACGATCGCCCCGAAGTCGTATTCGTCACCGCGTTCGCGGAGTTTGCGCCCGAGGCGTTTGACCTGGAAGCGGCGGACTATCTTCTCAAGCCCATTCGCTTTGATCGGGTCCAAGAGGCGATCCACCGGGCGTTGAGGCGTCTCCAGACGAACCAGGCTGTCGGCCTCGCGGACCTCCAATCGGCGCTCCGAGCCGTCAAAGGTCCCACTACCCAGCCGTCGGCCGGCTACGAGTCCGAGATTTGGATCAAGCAGCGGGACGGTTTCGCCCGTATCGACGTCGAGCAGATTAAGCGCGTCGAAGCTGCCCGCGACTACGCATTGATCCACACTGCCACAAAGACCCACATCCTCCGCGCGACCATGGGCGATCTCGAACGTCGGCTAGACCCGTCTCAGCTGCTCCGGGTCCATCGTTCAGCGTTCGTGCGACTGGACACGATCCGAAGGGTTGAGCGGAACGGCCGCAATCTGATGCGCCTGCACGCTGAGGACGGCGCAGTGATCGATGTTGGCGCCAGCTATTCAAAGCGGGTCGCCTCCGCACTGAGGTTGGACTCCGCCGCCGCTAGGGCCGCCTGTTAGTCAGTCGCGCTTCTCGCGGGGTTCGTCGCATTGAAATGGACCGCACCGGTTCATCTTTGAAAATCAATACGATGACATCAATCACGACCTGCTCGGCTGTGCAGGCGAAGGATACCCATGAGAATTCATTTCGCCCTCCCGATCGTTACTTCGGTGCTAATCTCAAGCGCCGCAGTGGCCGCTGAACCTTACCAAGTACTTCGTCCAGGCGACAACGACGCCGCATGCGAGGTTCTCTCCAAAGAGATCAATGCACTTAACGCAGAAGTCCTGGCCTTGAACCAGAAGGCCGAACGCCAGGCGAAGGCCGGCCGCGCCGGGCTTGCCCTTGGCAAGGGAGTGTTCTCAGGGCTCGCGCGTAGCGCTTCGATGATGGGATACGGTGGCTCTTCGTCGTCTGACGCCTTGGCCAGCATGCTCGTTTCAAACGTGGCGGCCAGCGTGGCCCAAGAAGTGGCGTCCGGCACGGCAGCCGCTCCGGATCCAGCAACGGCTCAGCCAGCGCAGATTACCCCGCAGCAGCAACGGCTGAGCCACATCACTTCGATCTTTCGCGCTCGCCCCTGCTGATCCGTTGTCAGGGCGCCGCCATCGGCGCCCTGACCGCGGCCGCGGTTACTCGACGTCGACGGTGTCTCCAGGCGCCATTCCGGCTGGGCAGGCGCCAATCCAGTGGGCCTTGGCCACGATCTCGCCGCCATCGGTCGTGCCGTCGGGCATAACGACCCCCATCTTCAGGCGCATCTCGTACTTCGCCTCGCCGCCGGCGAGGGCAAGTTCCGACCGTATTTTCACCCCGTTCTGCTCGCAGTTTGACGTGACTTTGATAGAGCGAGCGTCTCCCGAACGTTCTGCCTTACAGTCCGGACTCGGGGCGGCGAGCGCCTTGGCGAGCTCTTCGCTAGCGGTCTCGCCGAGGCAGTGGCGCTCGTGATCGATCTTATCGGGTATAGTCGAGTCGGTACTCACTACGTCCCAAAGACCGGGGCGAAACTGAGGGATACCCTTTGTATCGAGGCGAAGCTTGTCAGCGACCTCCGCTGGAGGCGTCGCGGCTGAACCTCCTTCCTGCTGGGCTTGCCGTTCGCCGCATCCGGCGAGACCTGCAACGATTATTAGGGATAAGACGCGGCGCATGGGGCTATCCTGATCGGCTGATGCAAAGCGCTGCTTTGCCAGCCACGATCGCGAGGCGCGGCTCGTTTGCGACGAAGCAAATAAATCTCGCGGCGAGTTAGCGCGCCCTTTTCATCCGGGCCATAATAGCGGCCTAGGAGTCAGGATCGCCCATGCCCGATGCTTGCACCGCCTTCGCGAACGGACGCTGTATAGCTCGCGGTTCCCCCGCTGAGATCGCCCCCGCGGTCAGGGCGGCCTACGACGCCGGGGCCGCTTCCTTGCTCGTCTTCGACGACACGACCGGGCAGTTGATTGAGATGGATCTTCGCGGCTCGCTGGACGAAATGGTCGCTCGCCTGAAGGACGCCGCCCCGCCTCGTTCCACAACACGTGGTCGACCGAAGTTGGGGGTCACCGCACGAGAGGTCACCCTGCTCCCTAGTCACTGGGAGTGGCTGGCGTCACAGTCGGGCGGTGCGTCGGCAACGCTGCGGCGATTGGTCGAGCAGGCCCGGAAGGCCGGAGGCGATGAGGTTCGTCAGGCGCGGGAAGCGGCCTACAGGGTGATGCTCGCTCTCGCCGGCGACCTTCCCCACTTCGAGGAAGCCAGCCGCGCCTTCTTCGCGAACGAGTTTGTTCGGTTCACCCGGATATCCGAAAGCTGGCCAGACGATGTCCGCAGCTACGTTCGCGAACACGTCGAGGGCTTGCAGACCTTGTCACAGACCTAGCGTTCCCCTTCGGCGACAAACCCCAAGCGAACGTGCCAAGTCTCCAGCGGCCAACAGGGCACAGGCTCACCGCAACCCCCATACATATCCCTTTGAGATCTTGCTCAGCACCTGCCGCCGGTTGGGAGGTGCGAAGCTTAGGTGCGCCCACAGCATGCGTGGCCTCGCAGACGACGGCGCGCTGATTTATTTTGAGGACCAGCGCAGCTCGCCCAGCCCGGACATGCTGGGCCAGGTGGTGGTGGTCGAGACCGACACTGACGAGGTGCTGGTCAAGCGGCTGCTGCGCGGATCGCGGCCGGGCCTTTACGACCTCGAGAGCGTCGCCGGTCCGACCCGCCACGACGCGCGGCTGCGCTGGGCCGCCCACATCACGGCGATCATCCCGCCCTTCCAGGCGCGCCGGATCATCCTCAGCGAGGCTTGATCGCGATTTCGGCGGCTTTCGCTCGACGCGCCGTGTAGATAATATACATTTTCTGCGATGTCGCTTAGCGAAACCGAGCAATTGGCCGTCGCGGAGATCGCGGCCGACGCCGCCCGCGCAGAGATCCGCCGCCGCCAATTCGATCGCCATCGCGGCGTCGCCTGGTCGGGGTTGGAGCCCGACGCCGAATCCGGCCGAACCGAATGCGACCTACAAGCCAGGGTCGCCGCCCGGCTGGCGGCGCGCGAGGCATGGCGGGCGGGGCCGGACGGCGCATTCCTCACAGCGCTGTCCGCCTGCCAGTCAGCCGCTCGCGACGCCTATGCGGCCGCCGAACGCGCCCGCGCTGGGGTTGCGCGCGGCGAACCGGCAGACTGGCGCGCCCAGGCCCTCGCCGAGGTTGCCGCTCAGGCCGCCGCTCTCAGCGATGGACTGCGTTTGGCGCGCCGCGCTCTGCGCCCTTGAGGGGATCACGGCGTGCGCGGATTGCATCGTGCAGTATGTCGGCCAGGTCGAGCATCTGCTCGGACGTCAGCCAGCGTGTCGCGCCGCGCACCTCGGCGGTGAGCCGCGCCATTTGGGGTCTCGACAAGCCTTGGTCTGATCTCATGGCCTTCTGCCTTCGATGAGCCGCCCAATCGCCTAAACGAGGAACTGCGCGCGCAGTTCCCGCTAGACGTGTGTTGACGCCCCGGCGTGTCGCGAATAGATAGTTCGGCAACCTAACTATATGGCCATGCCCGAACAGCTCGACCCCACCGTCCTCGCCGACAGCCTCCGTGCGCCGCTGCTGCGCGTCTCCCGGCGCTTGCGACAGGAAGCTCAGCGCGCAGGCTCCTCGGCCCTGGACGCCCTGGTGCTCGGCCAGATCCGCCGACGCCCCGGCATCGGCGTCAGCGAGTTGGCCGACGCCGAGCAGATGTCGCGGCCCAGCATGAGCGGCCACGTCAAACGTCTCGAAGCGGCCGGCTGGGTCGACCGCGCCGCCGATGCGCAGGACGCTCGCCGCTGCGGCCTACAGATCACCCCCGCTGGCGAGGCCCAGCTCGACGCGGTGCGCCAGCGCCGCAACGACTGGCTGGCCGCCCGGCTCGCCCGCCTGGACCCGGAGGCGCGCGCCGCGCTGGCGGCCGCCCAGGAGCCCCTCCTCCAGTTGTTGAGCCTCGAGCCATGAGTCCGGTCGATCAGCCCGCCCCTTCCGCCGCCGGCGCGACCACCCGAGGCTGGGTCGTTCCGGCGATCATCGGCTCGGCCATGCTGATGCAGACGATGAACGCTACGGTCATCGCCAACGCCCTGCCGACCATGGCCGTCGCCCTCGACGTCCCGCCCCTGCGGCTCAACCTCGCCATCACCATGTTCCTGCTGGCTTCGGCAGTTTTCCTGCCGATCAGCGGCTGGGTAGCCGACAAGTTCGGGGCCAAGAAGATCTTCATGGTCTCGATGGTGCTGTTTGCCCTGTCCTCGGCCGCCTGCGGCTTCGCCCAGGACCTGACTCAGCTTGTAATCGCTCGGGTTTTCCAGGGCATGGCCGGTGCGATGATGGCCCCCGTCGGGCGTCTGGTCCTGCTGCGCACGACGCCCAAGGAAGAGCTTGTCGGCGCCATGTCGGTCATGACCATGCCGGCCCTGCTCGGGCCGGTGATCGGTCCCATCGTCGGCGGCGCTATCGTCACCTTCGCCGACTGGCGCTGGATCTTCTTCCTGAGCATTCCGGTAGCAGTCGTCGGCGTGCTGCTGGTCCTGCGCTTCGTGCCCAATGTCCGCGAACAGCAGGTTTCCCCGGTGGACTGGAAGGGCGCGCTACTGACCGGCCTTGGCCTTGCCGGTCTGATCTTCGGATTTGAGAACCTCGGACGCGGCTCCATGGCTGCGCCGCTGGTCGCCGGCCTCTTCCTGTTCGGCCTGTTCGCCCTCTTCCTCTACTGGCGCCATGCGCGCGGCAATCCGCACGCTATCCTCGATCTCTCGGTGTTCCGCATCCAGACCTTCTTCGCCTCGGTGGTCGGCGGGGGCTTCATGCGCATCGCCATGGGCGCGACGCCCTTCATGCTGGCCATGCTGCTGCAGGTCGGTTTTGGCCTCTCGGCCCTGCAGGCCGGCCTGATGACCTTCATTTCCGCGGCCGGCGCCTTGGTGATGAAGACCACCGCTCCGCCGATCCTGCGCCGCTTCGGCTTCCGCACGGTGCTGGTGGTCAACGCCCTCATCGTGGCCGTCAGCTTCGTGTCATATGGCCTGTTCCAGCCGACCACCCCGCACTGGGTGATCATGAGCATCCTCGCCGTCGGCGGTTTCTTCCGATCCCTGCATTTTACCAGCCTCAACGGCCTGGCCTACGCCGACATCGGCCAGGACAAGATGAGCCGCGCCTCGACCACCTCGTCCATGGTCCAGCAGCTGGTGCAGTCGGTTGGGATCGGTCTGGCCGCGAACCTGATGCACGCCTTCATGGTCATGCGCGGCGAGGATCACCTGACCGCTGGAGCCATTTCCCCGGCCTTCGTGGTGACGGGATTGGTGACCCTGATCTCACTGGCCTTCTTCATTCCGCTCCCCCGCGATGCAGGTGACGCAATGAACGGCCGCACGGGAAGATGATCCAATCCTCCGTCATCGGCGTTGGATAGTCTCCACGGGGAGCCTTCCTCTTTCAGGAGACGACAATGATCCGTAAAGCGCGCGCCGTCTGGCGCGGAACCGGCCGCGACGGAGACGGCGATCTCACCACCGATTCCGGCGTGCTGTCGTCGACCCCCTACAGCTTCAAGACCCGCTTCGAGAGAGAGCCTGGGACCAATCCGGAAGAGCTGATCGCCGCAGCCCATGCGGGCTGCTTCACCATGCAGCTCGCATTCCTTATCCAACGCGCCGGCGCTGCGGCCGAAGAGCTCAACACTGAGGCCGCGGTCTCCCTGGCGCCCGACGGCGAAGGCTTCAAGATTGACAAGTCCGCTCTCACACTGCGCGCCAAGGTGCCAGGCATGGATCAGGCCAAGTTCGACGAACTGGCCCGAACCGCCGAGAAGAACTGCCCGGTTTCGCGGCTCCTGAACGCCGAGATCACTCTGGACGCGACGCTGATTTCCTAGCGCCCGGCGAGCGGCGCGGTCATTCGGCACTCCACGCCCTCGGGCGGGAAGCTGAGCTCGACGGCGCCGCCAAAGGCCTGCAGGGCGTTCATCGTCAGGCGCGTGCCAAAGCCGTTGCGAACCGGTGTGGTCACGATCGGCCCGCCGCGTTCGCGCCACTCCAGGCTGAGCTTGCCGCCTGCGACCGACCAGGCGATCGACACCCGCCCCGAGCCGGACAAGGCCCCGTACTTCGCGGCGTTGGTGGCCAGTTCGTTCAGCACCATCACCAGATTCACCGCCATTTCCGGCGTCAGAGGCGCTGGATTGTTGACGCCGCTGACATCGAATCCCTCGGCGGCGAACGGCGCCAGGGCGGCGTCGATGACATCGCGCAGGTCCGCAGCTTCCCAGGCGTTGCGGGTCAACAGGTCGTGGCCCCTGGCCAGCGACTGGATCCGGCCGTCGAACGCAACCCGGAACGCGGCCGGCTCATCGGAGACACTGCGCAAGGTCTGGGCTGCGATGGCTTGGACGGTCGCCAGGTTGTTCTTCACCCTGTGGTTCAACTCGGCCAGCAGCAGGTCCTGACGCTCGCGCGCCGCCACTTGGGCGGAGATGTCCTGCGACGTTCCGATGACCCGCACCGGCTTGCCCTGCGTGTCGAAAATCACGCGGGCCGCGCCGCGCACCCAGGTAGCCGACCCCCGCGCGCCGGCTGCAGTGGTCCGATGCTCGACCACATAGTGCCCGTCGTTCTCCCCCGCCATGGCCGCGTCATAGGCCACGCGGGTGGCGGAAAAGTCGTCCGGATGCACCTGCGCGGCGTAGGCCGCGTAGTCGATCTCCCCCACGGGCGGCAGCCCGAACATCCGCCGTGTGCGCGCGTCCCAGGCCACGCGGTCGGCCGCGACGTCGTACTCCCAGAGCCCAAGATCCGTGGCCTGCAGCGCCAGACTCAGGCGCGCGCCCTGGCGTTCGGCCTCCACCTGGGCCTGGTGGCGGCGGGTGATGTCGATGATCAGGAAGGCGATCTGCGGCTGCTCGCCCGGCAAGGGCGAGAACGTCCCGAGGAACCATCCCTGGCGTCCGCCCGGAAACAGGAACGAATACTCGATCGTCTCGGTCTGGCCGGACTCAAGCACCCGGGCCAGTACCCTGATGCGCCCGGCGATTTGCTCATCCTCGAGCCCGATGTCCCGGGCCGTGCGGCCATCTAATCCGCCGAGCGGCCGGCCGTAGAATTCGCAGGCCACCCGATTGGCCATGATGAAGCGATAGTCGTCATCGACGATCTCCACGACGCCCGCCAGGACGTCGGAGACTTCGAGCATCACCTCAAGGAGCGCCTCGCCGCCACGACCGGCGCTGCGCCAGCGGCGTTCCTGCTCATCGTCGGCCATCTGCCCTCCGCCCGGTTGAGCGCCAATCCTAGGCCCGCCCGTCCCAGCTGGACAATGGCTCAGTCAGGTCGTCGACCCGGCCGAGTTCGCGACCTCGGTCTCCAGATCGCCGGAAGCGGCGTTGTAGATGTCCAGGTCAAGCATGCCCTGCTGCTTGGCCACCAAGGTGGGGACCAGCGCCTGGCCGGCGACGTTGGTCGCGGTGCGGCCCATATCGAGGATGGGATCGATGGCCAGGAGCAGGCCCACGCCTTCCAGCGGCAGCCCAAGCGTCGAGAGCGTTAGGGTTAGCATCACCACCGCTCCGGTCAGCCCGGCCGTCGCGGCCGATCCGATCACCGAGACGAACACGATCAGGAGGTAGTCCGTCAGCGCCAGGGGCACATGGTAGAACTGTGCGACGAAGATCGCGGCCACGGCCGGATAGATCGCTGCGCAACCGTCCATCTTGGTCGTCGCCCCCAGGGGTACAGCGAAGGCGGCGTATGGGCGCGGTACGCCCAGGGCGCTTTCCGTCACAGTCTGAGTGACCGGCAGCGTCCCGATCGAGGAGCGGGAGACGAAGCCCAGCTGGATCGCCGGCCACGCCCCGGCGAAGAACTTGAGCGGATTGAGGCCGTTGAAAGCCAGCAATGTCGGGTAGACGACAAACATCACCAGGCCCAGGCCGACATAGACCGCGACAGTGAACGCTCCGAGCTGAGCCAGGGCGTCCCACCCGTAGTGGCCCACGGCGTTGCCGAACAGGCCGATGGTTCCGATCGGCGTCAGTCGGATGACCCACCAGAGGATCTTCCGCACGATGGCCAGCGCCGATGCGTTGAAGGCCAGGAACGGCTCGGCGGCCGCTCCCGCCTTCAGCGCCGCCACGCCTGTGACCAGCGAGATCACCACGATCTGCAGTACATTGAACGACAGCGATGTCGTCGCCCCGTCGTCGGTCAGCTTGGTTGAGGCCGAGAGGCCCAGCATGTTCGACGGGATCAGGCTGGTCAGGAAGTCGAGCCACGACCCGCTAGTATGGGGCGCCTCCGCCGCCGTGGCGGCGACCGTCGTATTGACCCCCGGCTGCAGGATCAATCCAAGCGCGATGCCAATGCTGACAGCGATCAGCGCCGTGACTGCGAACCATAGCAAGGTGCGCCACACCAGGGCGGCGGCGTTCTGAAGTTCACGCAGGTTGGCGATGCTCGCCACGATGGCCGTGAACACCAGCGGCGGCACCAGCACCCGCAGGAGCTGGACAAAGGTCGATCCAGCCAGTCGCAGGGCTTCAGACAAGCCGTGTCCAGCCTGGCCTTCCTCGGCGCCGAGTCGGCGCGCGACCAGGCCCAGGGCCAGGCCCAAAGCCATCCCCGCCAGCACCTGGAAACCGAAGGAGCCGAAAATTCCGCCCCGCTTCGCCTGCGCCATGACAACTCCTACTCAAATTCGGCGGGAGCATGGTCGCAACAATCCCGCATAGCCAACGGTTTGAGCTTTTTCCGCCCTTAGAAAAGCTGAATGCTCGGACCCAGGCGCCAAGCCTGCCGACCGGCACTTCCTGCCCACCCAGCCCAGCAAGTTTTGCCCGCCGAGCTCGGCAGAATTTACCTTATGGACTCCGGCCGGAGTCGTCGGAATCCGTTGGAAAACAACGGTCTCCCGAAATTATTCAAATGGATCAATGGTTAAGCTTTAACCACAAAAGCTGGCCCGCCGATTGCTGGGGACACCCTCAGGCAAAACGCCTCCGGCAGTCAAAATGACGTCGGTCTCCGAGAAAAGGACCTAAGTGCTATGGCGATGAATTCCGTCAACACGAACCAAGGCGCGATGGTCGCGCTGCAAAACCTGAACTCCACCAACAAAGACCTCGGCACCGTTCAGAACCGCATCAACACCGGTCTGAAGATTTCGTCGGCCAAGGACAACGGCGCCATCTGGGCCATCGCCCAGAACCAACGCGCTGAATCGAGCTCGCTCAACTCCGTCGTCTCGTCGCTGCAGCGCGGTCAATCCGTGGCTGACGTGGCGATGTCGGCCGGCACCGCCATTTCCGACATTCTCGTGCAGATGAAGGAAAAGGTGCTGGCGGCGACCGAAGCTGGTCTGACCACCGCTTCGAAGCAGGCGCTCAGCGACGAATACACCGCGCTGCGCAATCAGATCGCCACCATCGCCAACAACGCCAACTTCGATGGCGTGAACCTGATCTCCGGCGTCTCGGTCAACAGCTCCGACGTGAAGTCGATCGCCAACGCCGACGCCACCGCCACCATCGACATCGACCACGTCGACCTGTCGCTGACCAATACGGCCATCGCCGGCACCCTGACCGCCCTCACCGGTACGGTCTCGGCCGGTGACGTGTCCGACCTGGAAACCGCGATCCAGAGCGTGTCTTCGTCGCTGTCGAAGATCGGTACGGGCGCCAAGGCGCTCGACACCCACCTGACCAACGTCATGAAGCTCCAGGACACCCTGGACGCTGGTGTCGGTAACCTGGTGGACGCCGACCTCGCCAAGGAAAGT